>JAHFRW010000024.1 GCA_023266055.1 Gammaproteobacteria bacterium
ATGAATTCGGCCACTGGCTGGGCCTGCCCGACCTGTACCCCACCTCACCCACTCAAACCTGGGATGGCATTGGTACCTGGGGACTCATGGGTGGAGGCATTTACGCCAAAGGTGCTGACGGTATTACCGGTAGCGCGCCGGCTCATCTGGAAGCATGGAGCAAGGTTTATCTAAGATGGGTCACGCCACAAACATTCGCAACCGCCACTGATCCGGGCATACAAACATTGCCGGCCGTCGAAGTCAATGACACCGTCTTCAAACTCCCTGCAAGCCCGGTCACATCCTCACAATATTATTTACTGGAAAATCGCCGCAAAACCGGCGTGAATGCGGGGTTCGATACCGGTCTGCCGGGAGAGGGGTTATTAATCTGGCTGGTCGACGACGTGGCTATCGCCAACGGCATCCCCAACAATACGGTCAACAACAATCGCACCCGACCTGGCCTCAGGTTAATTGAAGCCGATGGTGACAACGCGTTGAACATCTTTGGCGGTGATGATGGCAGCAGCGGCGATCCTTTTCCCGGCCTGACAGGCAATACTTACTTCACACCGCGCACGGTACCTGCTGCTATCCCTTATGACGGAAATGGCTGGGTTTATATTAAAAACATCAACACTGATGTGCAGAACAATGCCGTGTTTACGCTTGAATTCTCTCCCGCTGCACCCATCAACATTACCGCCACACTCAACAGCACACCCAATAACAGCGGAGCAACACTGCAATGGAACGCGTCGACAGCGCAGGATCTGGCCTTTTATAGTGTGTACAAGAACGGGGTGTTATTAGGCACGAACAATCTTCTTTCATATACGGACGCGTCTACCGCAACAGGGGACACATACTCTATTACAGCCACTGATACGAATGGCAACGAAAGCACGCCTTCAATCAGGGTAACGCCCATCCCGGCCGTTGTCCCCTCCAAGAGTGACACGCGCTGCTTCATTGCTACCGCAGCCTATGGCTCATATCAGGCACCTTACGTAAAATTACTGCGCGAGTTTCGTGATGAGTATCTGCTCACACATACTCTCGGCAAGGTACTGGTTGATATCTACTATACCGTCAGCCCACCGCTGGCACACTTCATTGCACAGCATGAGAGCATAAAGGCAATGGTGAGAATATTACTGCTGCCCTGTATTGCACTGGCATTCTTTTTTGTAAAACTCGGCGCGGGTGGAAAACTGCTGGTGATACTTATGGGAATAACGATGGGATGGGCGAGCCGGCGGGGGATGAGGAAAATCCGTACCAGACAACGTTATAATACGCAAAAATCCATTCAAGCCAGCGTGTCAGGGGCAACTGCGCCACACTGACACACGATATTCCTTCATGTACACCGGCAGAAATCAGGTCGATGCTAGTTTCTTCGCCTTAATCTCATCAACCATTTTCTGCAATTCACCACGCTCGTACAAATCCAGGGTGATGTCACAACCACCAATCAGTTCACCATTGACATACACTTGAGGAAAGGTCGGCCAGTTGGCATAACGCGGCAGATTTTCAAAAATTTCAGGGTTTGCCAGCACATTAACAAAGGCAAAATCAGCATCACATGCCTTGAGCGCCTGAGCGGTACGGCTTGAAAAACCGCATTGCGGCAGTTGCGGTGTACCTTTCATGTAAAGAATAATGGGATTGCTTTTAACCTGTTCATCAATAACTTTTAAAACATCCATGGGATTACCTCGGTTTCAATGTGTGCCCTGCGGGATTGTGCTCGGGCCAGACAATAACAATTAGACAGAGAGTTTACCTGTAAATTCCCTACAAAAAAAGCTGGCATTTCATGGGGGTATTCCATCCACATTAAGCTGCAGCCAGCATTCGAGCAAGGCCAGATGCCATAATTTACTGCCCTGTAAAGGAGTTAAATACTCCTCTGGCGCAGCCAGCAGCATGTCTACATACTCATTGCGGAACAACCCTCTGCGACGACAGGCCTCTGAACCCAGCACATTACGCATGAATTCCAGAAACGGCCCACGCACATACTTCAATGCAGGCACCGGGAAATAACCCTTGGGACGGTCGATAACCGCATCAGGCAATAAACCCCGGGCAATGGCCTTGAGAGGGTGCTTGCCACCATCCTTGAGCTTGATTTCCGAGGGCATGCGGGCAGCAAGCTCGACAACATGATGATCCAGAAACGGAACGCGCGCTTCCAGACCCCATGCCATGGTCATGTTATCTACCCGTTTAACCGGATCATCGACAATCAGGGTCGTCACGTCCATACGCAGTACGCGATCCAGAAAAGTATCCGCTTGTGGCTGTGCCAACAGTCGGGCCACCAGCGCTGAGGTAGGATCTGTAGCACGGGCGGCTGTTGTCGGCGGATGATACGCTGTCGTTACGGTTTGCAGAAATTCAGCATGGGAGCGATCAAAATAATGTTTGCGAAAACGCTCCAGATCGGAGCCTGTTTCAGCCTGCATCAACGGATACCAGAAATAGCCGGCAAAAACTTCATCGGCCCCTTGCCCACTTTGCACGACCTTGACTTCATGTGACACGCGTTCAGCCAGCAGGTAAAACGCCACGGCATCCTGCGCCACCATCGGCTCAGACATGGCGCGTATCGCTTCGGGCAAACGTTCCAGAATCGCGTTATTGGGAATGCTGTATTTATGATGGCGTGTACCATAACGCTGCACGACCTGATCTGAATACTCGAATTCACTGCCACGCTCTTCAGGTTGATCTTCAAATCCCACCGAAAAGGTTCGCAGATCTTCCACACCTGCTTCTGCCAGCAATGCTACCAGCAGACTGGAATCCAGACCGCCTGACAGCAGCACCCCCACGGGCACATCGGCGGCATCCAGGTGACTTTTTACCGCATTACGCAACACTTCATGAGTAGCATGAATCCACTCTGCTTCATTCCACTGTGACTCGGGCGTCAAGGTATAACGCGTAGCATCAAGGTGCCAATAGATGCTGGAGTCCATTACACCGGCTGCATTTACCGTACAGATTGCTGCAGGCGCCAGTTTTCGCACCCCCTTTAAAAGGGTGTGGGGCGCAGGCACAACAGCATGCAGTGTCAAATGATGGTGCAGCGCTACCGAGTCAATCGCTGTATCAACACCGCCTGCCGCCAACAACGCCTGCACGGTAGATGCAAAACGAAAACCTTGCGCCGTCAGCGAATAATACAGCGGTTTAATTCCCAGCCGATCGCGCACCAGAAATAAATGTTGTTTACGGGTATCCCAGATCGCAAAGGCGAACATTCCATCGAGGCGCGCAACACACAGTTCACCCCAGGCAGCATAGGCCTTGACAATAACTTCGGTATCACCCTCCGAGAAAAACTGAAACCCCAGCGTTTGCAACTCGGCACGCAACGCGCGGTAATTATAGATGGTGCCATTAAACACAATGGCCAACTCGAGCGCATGGTCGATCATCGGTTGACTGGCACGCTCCGATAAATCAATGATCGACAGACGCCGATGCCCCAGGGCTATCGGCCCTGCGGAATAATATCCCTCGCTGTCTGGCCCGCGTCGGGTCAGGGTCGCAAGCATTCGCACCAGCGCGGCCTGATCAGGCATCCCACCATCAAAACGCAATTCACCACTGATACCACACATTGCAGCTTCCTTAATAAAAGTCAGATGAGGTGTATTTTCTGTGTCTGAAAGACTATCATGCCATCAACATCTTTACCCGGCACAACGCACCATGCCGCCATAATAATAACGCGACAGCTTGCTTTCATTTTGTATCGAGAGATACAGCGCCTAACGTTTTCTTTGCAGCAGGATACGCTTAAAAACATCAGGATCCTTGGTATGGGTGATCTCTCCAGCCCGAGGAAAATGCAAATCATGCAAGCGTGATAACCAAAAACGCAATGCAGCAGCACGCAACATGCCAGGCCAGGCGGCCTGTTCCGCAACACTAAAGGGACGTTGTTGCTGATATGCCCGTAGCAATCCAGAGGCAAGCGCATCATTCAAACTGCCATCCGGATCCCTGCACCAGTCGTTGACCGTAACTGCAACGTCATATAGCAGTATGTCATTACATGCATAGTAAAAATCGATAATACCCGTGAGGGTATCGCCCACAAACAAGGCGTTGTCACGAAATAAATCCGCATGAATAACACCGCGTGGCAATGCCGGCATGGAAGGCATGGCATGCAGCAGTGTTTGGAAACGTAGCTCCTCCTCCAGTAGTGCCGCATCTTCCGCACTGACATGGGGCAACACCTTGTTCGTGGTATCGCGCCACCATGACAATCCACGGCCGTTGGCGCGTTGCGCTGGATACATCTGCCCCACCACATGCATGCGACCCAGCGCATCACCCAAAACACGGCACTGCACCAGTGTAGGATGCTCCAGACCTGCACCACTCAACCGCTGCACCAGTGCTGCAGGCTTATCATGTAATACGCGAAGATAGTGATGTTGATGGTCTGCCAGAGGATGCGCGCTGGGAATTCCCCGTTCAGCAAAAAAAGCCATTAAATCGAGAAAGTACGGAAGTTCATCGTATTTAAGTTGCTCAAACAGGGTCAACACAAATTGCCCTTGCGCTACACCGGGAAGAGCATCAGTGCAGGATTCGGCAAGAGACGAAACACCCGGAGCGACTTCAGTATTAACAAAATAATTGGTGTTTTCGATACCCGCACGAATGCCCTCGAAACTAACGAGTGCACCAAGCGGATAATGGCTTAGAAATTTTTCAAGATCGTTGCGCTCAATGCGCGTGTAGACAGACATGTAGAGATTGTTTAGTTAAGAATCTGTTTATGATCTTACTGGCGGCCCCAATACAATATTGCCTAAATACGAGGCAAACACAAAATGCGGGGCCAGGATGTGGCATGGTTTCGTGTTTTCATACACCCTGAGCTTATTATATAGACTACCTGCACCACCCCGTGTATTCAGGGTATTAAACAGGTCTCAGGACATTTTAAACTATTGATTCATTTACTTCTACTTCCAGCGCAATATTATCCATCCGGGGATCGCCATGCGTGGTTCCAGATCATTGCGCTGCGTTTCAAGATTGCCATCACCATCCGTGTCAATCAGATAATAGGCGGCACCCTGTTTGGGGGTCACTTTTATCATATATAGCAAACCACCCACGCGGTATTCCTCCACGGTTTCCTGAGACCGATGAATAATCCGAATCTCGGGCTCAGGAGTCTCACCGCTCAGACTGTCCGTGGGTGGTGGCGGTAAATCAGACAGTTTTATGATCTCATCTGCTACCGCAACGAAACCCGATGCAAACAGCAAGCCCGCTATAAAGATCAGATAACGCATGACCCGTCCCGTCTGTTCCAGTAATAACGTTTTATTCAAAGATCCAGCAATGTTGCTTTTTCATCTGCTGAAGGCTCAAAGCCACGGTGCTCATAATGGTTGAAAATCGCGTCAACCACTTCCTGTGGGGTATCCACAATCTGCATCAGGTTCATATCTCCAGGGCTGATAACACCTTCAGCCACCAGTGTATCCTGAAACCAGTTCAATAACCCATCCCAAAATGGCTTATGCACCAGAATAATCGGTATCTGCCGGGTTTTGTGGGTTTGAACCAATGTGAGAATTTCTGCCAGTTCATCCAACGTGCCAAACCCACCCGGCAATACCACATAAGCCGAGGCATACTTTACAAACATTACCTTTCTTGAAAAGAAATGTCTGAAATTCAAAGAGATATTCTGATATGGATTGGTGACCTGCTCATGGGGCAACACAATATTAAGGCCGATACTGGGTGATTTACCTCCAAATGCACCTTTATTCGCTGCTTCCATAATACCCGGTCCACCACCGCTGACCACGCTGAAGCCTGCGTTTGACAACAACAACCCAATCTCTTCCGTGAGCTTGTAAAAAGGGTGATCGACCGGCGTACGTGCCGAACCAAAGATGCTGACGGAGGGTTTGATTTGAGATAAACGCTCAAAACCTTCCACAAATTCAGCCATAATCTGAAAAATCTTCCACGACTCGCGGGTCAGTGCAGCGTCATTAACGCTCTGAAGGCTAGGATGAGACAATTTTTCTTCTGCATTCATATAGTATATCGCCAGTGTAAGTAATTGTGGATCTGCGCGTTACCCTAAAACGATAATCGCAACCATTTCCAAGATAATAGCGGCATCATTATGGTTCATCATAAACCAAAAACCCGGTGTGGCATAGACGATGGTTGATTGGCAATGCGGTTTATTACACATCATACCGCCCATTCTCATGCCTGGGGCACTGCTAATTATGGTGCTTACTCAATTCTGACCGGAATACTGCATGATTGCACTCGGCACCGCATCCAGTGCGTTTTTACCGGCGGATTTGGCTACCGCACGAAACAATACGTCAACTGAGGGACAATGCCGATTCACCGGTGGAGCGTCAATCACTTCCACATGGTAGCATGCGCCACTGCGTTTCAACAGCATGTGTTACCGGTACAACCTGCGATCGCCACGACACGCGACTACGCAGCGCGTCATGGTGACCACAATGCCGCGCTACGCCTGTCGTTGTTTCCCCATGTTCCCCACACGTGTGCTATCGCACACATTCCGGCAAAACAGGGAAACCTCGACTATCCGAGGTTGCCCGCCACCACTCACTTCCGCATCGCCCTCCTTGGCGGGCGCCGGTGACGTCATCCATACGTGGCATTTCCACATCGAACACAATCAAATCCGGCCAATTCTGTGCCATCCGTACCATGGAAAAAATGGGGTTAGCCGCCGCATTAATAACCTGAATCCCCGCACCCTACTCCAGTATCTCCTGCAGCACCTGACGTACCAGGACAGAATCATCAACAATCTGGGCCTTAATTTTTTTCATCGCGTGTCCCATCAATATTTTTTGCATGCCGCACCCATACATTCCCACTCCAAATATCGAATAACACCTGGCGATGCCCTTCTCCACCCAGATTCTCGGCCTCGATTTTAAAGCCATGCAAGGCAGCCAATGAACGGGCAATAGCTATATTCTTACAGGGGACATTCCTGCATTCCAACATGTCTTTCAGTGTAGCATGAAGACCACAACTGTTCTTCTTGGCTTGAGTGGAAAACATATTACCCGCGCCGAATACCTTTAATTTATATTCGGAAGGTTTCGACTTTGCAGCACGAATTTCACGCAAAAATAATTGCATGGCTTCATCTGCATAACGCCCATCCAGCTGGGTCGCTGCCTTACCCCCACGAAACGGCAGCATGTAATGACACATACCACCTATCAGTCTCGTTGGATGCCAGAGTGTCATCGAAACACACGAGCCAAGGAGAGTACGAATGCGGGTATCTTTATCACCAAAATAAAAATCACCCGGCTGTAAAAATATTTCTATAACATCAAACGGTTTCTTCATGGATTTCGATAAATCGAAGTTGCAGCAATTTCCAGTGAGTCATTTATACCATTTAAGCTTTCCGAATGACCTATAAAAAAATAGCCACCACGCTTTAACAAGGACACCACACGCTTTACCACATCACGTTTAGTTTGAACATCAAAATAAATCATTACATTACGTAAAAATATTAAATCGAATTCACCTATTCTCGGCAACTCACGATTCAAATTAGCATGTATGAATTTTACGCGGTCGCGCAAGCTACGCTCTACCAGGAAGGTTCCTGCCTGTGGCCCAACACCTTTAAGGCAAAATTTTGAAAGGTAATTCTTGGGAATATTCTGTGCCTGCTCCAGCGCGTAATGTCCGGCACGCGCCCGTTCCAACACACGCGTGCTGATATCGGTGCCAACAATTTCCCACGGGCGATAACCCAGTTTGTCCTTAAGCGTCATAGCAATGCTATAAGCCTCCTGGCCACTTGATGCCGCGGCACTCCACACACGGAAATTATCGGCACTGGAATGACCCGACAAAACATGGTCACTCAGAAAATCGAAATGCTTGGGTTCACGAAAAAAAAAAGTCTCGTTCGTGGTCAGCAAATCCACCGCGACCTGCACCTCTCCGGGATCCTGGCCACTCGCTAACAAAGAAAAATATTCGCCGTAGCTCGACACGCCTCGTACGGAAATCCGTTTCGCCAATCGCCCCGTGACCAGGGGTTTTTTTGAATCTGACAGCTTGATCCCTGCAATATCATAAATCATGCGCTGGAATTGCAAGAATTCCTGGTCGGTAATTGAGAACCGGTGCATTACATATTTCTCCCTCAATCGAATCAAAAATCTCTCGATCTTTCGCTATACAAAAAGAGTGGAGAAATCCATATATATTCTTTAACACACCCGTAAAACCAGTGCAGGAAAAAATTCACGTCGCCAATGCTCTTTCCGGGTCAATATTTTGAATGCCACCATTCGAAATTATTGCCATTTCCTCAATCGACAATACTCGGTCAACATTAAGAATGATAACGAATTTACCATTCACCTTACCCATTCCAGCAATAAAGTCGGCACGAATCTTTGCACCAAAATTCGGCGGTGGTTCGATTTCGCTGGCGAGAATTTCAAGAACTTCCGACACCGAATCCACTACCATACCCACATCATGTCTATCACCCTTGGCCTCTACCTCTATGATGACAATACAGCTTCGCCGCGTGATCGATGATTGATTCCTGCCGAAACGTGCTGCAAGATCTATGACTGGTACCACCGCACCACGTAGATTGATCACACCACGAATAAAGTCAGGCATCATCGGTACCGCAGTGAGGCTACCATATTCGATAATCTCTTTTATATTAAGAATACCGATGGAAAACATCTCCCCACCCAGCAGAAAGGTCAGGTACTGCTGTTGCTCTTCCGCATTATCCATGCTCTGAACAGCGCCGCTCTTAACAAGTGCTCCCATGATCTTCTCCTCGATTAGAAGCGTACGAAATCACTTTCAGCAACGGGATCTTTATCCGGTGCAACCGAGGTAGCCTTGATCGACCCACGTACCGCTGGCTTCAGTGTGGCCAACCTCGATGCTCCGGCAGCGGTTTCAACCTTGAAAAATGCCATAAGATGTTGCAACTGCTCGGCCTGACCACTCATTTCTTCAGCCGTAGCCGCCAGCTCTTCCGATGCCGATGCATTCTGTTGCGTGACCTGACTCAACTGGCTCATCGCCCCATTAATTTGTCCCACACCGGAGGATTGCTCCTCACTTGCGGCAGAAATTTCCTGTACCAAATCCGATGTCTTGTTGATTGAAGGAACTATCTCATCCAACAGCTTGCCTGCTTTTTCAGCCAGGCTGACGGAATTTTTGGCAACCTGACCAATTTCTTGAGCCGCAATCTGGCTACGCTCGGCAAGCCTCCTCACTTCCGCAGCGACCACGGCGAAACCTTTACCATGCTCACCTGCTCTGGCCGCTTCAATTGCGGCATTCAAGGCAAGGAGGTTGGTCTGGTACGCGATATCGTCAATGATACCGATCTTGTCCGCGATAGACTTCATCGCATCTACAGTAGAGCTCACCGCCACACCGCCTTCGGTTGCTTCCCTGGCAGCCTTGGCAGCCATACCATCGGTGACCTTGGCATTCCCGGTATTTTGATTGATTGAAGCTGTCATCTGCTCCACCGAAGCACTGGCATCTTCCACCGAGGCGGCCTGTTCGCTGCTGGCCTGAGATATGCTTTGCGCCGTCGCGGAAATTTCCTCGGAAGCAGACGATAGGTTATCAGCAGAAGAGCGCACTTCGGTGATGATCTCAAATAACTTACTCACCATACTCTGCATCGCAGTCAGCAATTGCCCCAACTCGTCACGCCTATCTATCACAATCCTGGACGTCAAATCACCTTCTGCCAGTTTATTCGCCACACCCACCGCTTCATTAATCGGGCCGGTAATCGAACGGGTGACCCAGAAGGCAATACCCGCCCCCAGCACACCGGCAATGATGGACAGAATGATCATAAGGGTACGGGCGGCCATATAATCATCATGCGCTTTTTTACCTGCTTCCTCCATGAGTTGATCTTCGTAATCGACCAACTTACCCACTGCATCAAAGTAAGTGCGTTGCTCCGAACGAACCTTTCCCAGCAATAAATCGCGTGCCTCGTTCTTTCTTCCTTCCGCAAGGAGCTTGAGGAATGTCGCCTCGTCGTCGCTGTATTTTCCAGCGGCCTCGGTGAGGCCTTTTAATAAATCCCTGCCTTTCTCGTGGGTAATGGCTTTATCCAACTTGTCCAAGCCTACCTTAATCGCGCTATTCGACTCCTTAATCTGATTCAATTCATTTTTAACGTCCTCGGACTTATCAGCGATGAGCCCATGGAGCATGGCAACCTCTACGTCATTTAAATGATGATCCAGATCATTTAATATTACCACTTTGGGATAGAGGTCATGGATCACTTGGTCCATATTCTCATCCATACCCGCCAGGCGGGTAGTAATACTGACAAAAGAACTGAACAATAACAACAATATCAGGCCAAAACCCAGCCCCAGGCGCATTCCTATTTTCATGTTTTTAAACATGTCAAAACTCCTTCCAATTAGACTATATTTACTGCTAAGTTGTGGTTAAAAATCTGTTTTGTTCCGTTACTACTGTTATATTTTCTCGCTCGACCGCATGCTGAATCAGGGAGGGCACATCCAGAATCAGCACCACTTCGCCACTACCGAGTATGGTGGATCCACTGATACCTTTTACATTGCCAAATAAATGTCCCAATGGTTTGATCACGGTCTGGAATTCCCCCATAAGATCATCCACCACCAATCCGGCTTGATGAACGCCGTAATGCACAACCACCACATTTTCACGCCGCGCCTCCTCTCCCATCATATCGAACTGTTCACGCAGCCATACCAACGGCAGCACTACACCCCGCAGATTGAGATAACCGCGTTGACGCCCCGCCTGACGCTCCCGAACATCCAATTCCACACATTCCGTTACCATATCCAGTGGAATCACATACGTTGCATGGTTAACACCTACCAGGAAACCGTCAATAATGGCGAGCGTCAATGGCAGGCGAATGCGCACAGTCGTACCTACGCCGGGTTCGCTATCCAGTTCGACTGTGCCACGCAATGCTTCGATATTACGCCGCACCACGTCCATGCCCACACCACGCCCGGAAAGATTACTGAGTTTTTCAGCAGTGGAGAAGCCCGGCTCGAAAATAAGATTATATATTTCATGATCAGAAAGATTCGCGTTGACCGTGACCAGACCGCGCTCAATGGCTTTTTTAAGAAGCCGCTCGCAGTTGAGTCCAGAACCATCATCGGCGACTTCAATCACGATGTTACCAGCATCATGATAAGCATTGAGATACAGCATACCTTTCGCGGGTTTGCCACTCGCAATACGCAACTCTGCAGATTCGATGCCATGATCCATGGCATTACGCACCAAATGCATTAATGGATCCCCAATTTTATCAATCACGGTTTTATCCAGTTCGGTTTCAGCACCGCTGATAACCAGCTCGATATCCTTACCCAGCTCCTGGCTCACGTCATGTACAACACGCTGAAAACGGTTGAATGTTTCACCGATCGGTACCATGCGTAATTGAAGCGCCGAGTCACGAATATCCTCCACCAAACTGGAAACAACCGAGGTTGATTCCAGTAACAACGGGTTACCTGAACGTGCTGCCAGCAAATTGGTGGAGGCACCTGCAATCACCAACTCGCCTACCAGGTTAATCAGACTATCGAGCTTATCCGCATGCACCCGTATATAGCGATTTTCCTGAACCTTACGATCTTTGGTTTGATGTCGCTTCTCTAACCCGCCATCCATCACCTGCACATCGTCAAAGCGTTGGTCGCTTTCATAAGCATGATTAATAATACTAATATCTTCATTAATTTTCTTGCGAGGTGGAACAATATTAATTACACTTCCTTCACGTACGAAATCGAATACACCCGCAATGGTTTCTTCATCGGCCTCTGAACGAAAATCAATTTCAAACTCGAGATAGCACGCTTCCGGATCCATATATTCGCTTTTTGGCATGGTATCGGCCGACATTGTAATATTGACAATCTCGCCCAGAGTACCGAGGTAGCGGACAAAAGACAGTGGATCCATCCCATCTCGCAGTACACTCGATCCAAAAAGCAGAGAAAGGTGCCACACATCCATCTGTGCGCTATCATCCAACTCCGCGGAGCGCACGCCATCTTGCTCACTCGCAGAAGAAAGTGAGTTGTTGTCATGATTAAACAAGGAGCTCAGCCGGAGAGACAATTCACTTTCAACAGCAATCATTTCCGCTGTGGGTATCTCACCATTTACTGCGACCACAGTAACCAGATTTCCGATATAATCACCACTCTTGAGGAGTAATTCGACAACCTCACCATTGACTACAATCTTGCCGTCACGCAGTTTATCTAGAACACTCTCAACAACGTGAGTAAAGTTAACAATCAAATCAAGCCCAAACATGCCGGCCGATCCTTTGATGGTGTGAGCCGCACGGAAAATAGCACCCAGAATATCCGGGTCGTTCGGCGCACTCTCCAGTCGTAATAGAGACGATTCCATGTCCTGAAGAAGATCATGGCTTTCGATAATGAAGGTTTGCAGTGCTTTATCAAGGTTCATAGTCGTTAACTTTAAAATGATTATATGCCGGACGACAACATAACACTGTCGCCGAAAATGGTATCCGCACGCGTCATCGTTAAAACCTCCATCACGACTTCGCTATATGCCTGAAATCGCAGTACTTTATTTTGATGCATGGCTTCGCGCTTGAGAAGAATGAGCAATTGCAGCCCGGCGCTATCGAATTCTAAAATACCAGAAAGATCAACATCCAATTCAGTCGCTCGACCCAATTGCTTCATCAGTTGTGGCTTCATGTCAGCCGCATTGTAAATGGTCATGTCACCTACAAGACGCACTTTACATATTCCATTTTTCATTTTCGCTTGAACATCCATGGTTCGCTCTCCGTGTTATGGCAGAATCAACTTGGCAACCGTGGTGATCATCCTCTCTGGCCTGAAAGGCTTAACCACCCACGCCTTGACACCCGCCGCCTGACCTGCAAGCTTTTTATCTTCCTGGGATTCCGTGGTAAGCATAATCACGGGCGTAAATTTGTAATTGGGTAGTTTTTTCGCTTCCTTGACAAAGGTGATGCCATCCATGTTGGGCATATTCACATCACAGATGATCAGATGGATTCTCTCACCATTAAGCTTCGATAAAGCATCCTTTCCGTCACAGGCCTCAATGACCTCATAACCGGCATTCTTTAACGCGATAGTAACCACCTGCCGGAGCGATACAGAATCGTCAATAATCATAACCGTTTTTGCCATTGTAGCTCTCCTTAAAAGAAAGTGATCTCCTGATCAGCAGTATTGTTCATTTGTTTACAGCCATGGTTGATGCGTTGTATTTCAGTGGTATAATCCCCGTGCATTTCGTCCAACCATACCGTTGAATCAATGTGTCGGGATATGACACCATCATTATCATTTTCTTTCTGCAGATAAGCGCTCATCTTCTGCATACTCTCACGCACCTGAACCAGAATCTGATTGATACGATCCTGAAACTGTAATGAAATCAGTATTTCATCAACTTCTGTCCCAATGCCGATATTCTCATTTTTTAAAATATCTGCTAATTCCATTAGATGTGTAGTTACTCCACCAAAGCGATCAATAATATTGTGCACCACTAATTCTGATTTTTTTATCACCTGCGCGTCCTGCGTCGAAGCTTCTTCTGCAACCCTGCAGGCTTTCGCCATTGCAGCATTGATTAGCATGATTTTCTCCGACATTTTTTTTCCAGTTTCGCTGGTTAAGCTGGAAAATTTTCGCACTTCATCAGCCATTACAGAAAAATCCCGCCCTGATGCATCCACATATTCTGTTTCCGCCGCCACATTCAACGCCAGTACATTGGCCTGCGTGGCAATGTTGTCAATATCCGTTGCCATTTTCGGCAACGCTTCGACATGGCATAACAAATCACGAATCTCTTTAACTACCACATCGCGTGTATGCTGCGCCGTTTTAAGCGTATCGATTAACATCTTCAGTTCGCGTTCGCTCACGTTAATCACATTGATCACATCGCTTTTATCGTCTGTCCCTGATGTATAGCGCTTCGAAGTCGTATTCACGGTGCTTAATCGCTGCAAAATTGTGGAAAAGCGTTGCGTAAGCACTATAATCGACTCTTCTGTTTCGGCGCGTGCGGTCTCGATTTGTCGTGTCCAGATCGGCACTGCGCGCTCACAAAAATCTTCCAGGCCAGAAATTCTCTGCTTCATGGCTGATTGCAGCTTTTCATCGTACACCTGGCGTTGATCAACTATGACCGCAACGATTTCCGCTGTTTGGAGGCGCACTATTTGCCAGGCAGCGACCATTGCGCACAGTAATAACGACGTAATGATTGCGAACCCCGTTACTGCACCATAGGGCGCACTCAGTATCGCTGCACCACCCGCGAATCCTGACGCCAGGCAAATTGTCCATACTGCTGCGGTATTTCTTTTCATATTGTTTGCTCGGCTAATACCGGCGCTCTACCCTTCAACAGTAGCGACCAACAAGAAGCTTCCTTGAGTGCAGTCTTATAGCCACACGCTTCGATTCAATAATGGGCCACCGGAACAGCAGACGAAAAATACTAGGAAGTGCGTAATATGCGACTGACAAACGATCACTAAACAGTTCATTTTGCTTGATTAACGATCAAGATATGGTCTACGCTCAGGGTGTCTGTTATGATGATAGAAGCAACACTCAATGAAGCGAGATTTTAATCTCAAGGCATTGAATATATTTATTAATTTTCAGGGATACCGAAGATTTTGAGACTGGGAACCCGTCTGAATAAAAGCAGGCGGAGCGTTACCACCCGGGCTCTTGATCGAATAATGTATTGCACTTTGGGTGAAGCCATCCATACTGACCGGATGGCACACGCCACCGTGGCAGACACACCCTTTTAGATTTTAGATAGACGACCCTTTCCAATGACCGAATCTTCCATCAAACCGTTGTTGCTGATCGACGGCTCATCTTATCTTTATCGTGCATTTCATGCGTTACCCCCACTGACCAACACACGTGGCGAGCCCACCGGGGCGGTATATGGCGTTGCCAATATGCTGCGTAAACTGCTGGCAGACTATCAACCGGATCGTATTGCAGTAGTATTTGATGCCAAAGGCAGGACGTTTCGTGATGATCTGTTTGCGCAATACAAGGCTCACCGCCCACCTATGCCCGATGACCTGCGCCATCAAATCGAACCATTACATGCCATTGTCAGCGCCATGGGCTTGCCATTATTGATGGTGGAAGGTGTTGAGGCGGATGATGTTATTGGTACTCTCGCCGTACAGGCCACCGCCGCCGGATTGCATACCGTGATTTCGACCGGTGACAAGGACATGGCACAGTTGGTTGATAGCCACGTGACCCTCATCAACACCATGAGTAATACCACACTGGATATACCAGGCGTCGTCGAAAAATTTGGTGTATCACCTACCCAGATTGTTGATTACCTGGCATTGGTCGGCGACACTTCAGACAATATTCCCGGCATACCCAAAGTCGGCCCCAAAACCGCTGCCAAATGGCTACAGGAATATGACACACTGGATAATCTTATCGCTCACGCGACCGCAGTAAGCGGCAAAGTTGGCGAAAGCCTGCGTGAAAATGCGCACTTATTGCCATTGTCACGACAGCTCGCCACGATTCGCTGTGATGTACCGCTGGCGGTAACACCACTCCATCTGCATCGCCAGCCACCCGATGCAACCGCCTTGCGGAAATGGTATGAGCGTATGGGATTCAAGACCTGGCTGGCTCAGCTTGAAGACACTCAACCCACACGTGACAACCCGATATCGACGACTCTATCAGGGGCAACCGAACATATCATAGGCGTCACTCCCGTACCTTCATCAAACACCTCGTCACCCACTATCAATTACCACACGGTACTCACACAAACGCAGCTTGATCACTGGTTGACACGTTTGCGGCAGGCGGAATTATTTGCCTTTGACACCGAAACCACCTCGCTGGATTACATGCAGGCCGAAATTGTGGGCGTATCATTTGCCGTACAGCCCGGTGAAGCTGCTTATGTACCGCTGGCACATGATTATCCTGGTGCGCCCGACCAACTGTCGCGGGATGCCGTATTGGCACAGCTTAAACCGTTACTGGAAGACTCCTCCCGACCCAAGGTGGGCCAGAATTTAAAATATGACATGAGCGTACTCGCCAATTACGCCATTACGCTGGCAGGCATACGTTACGACACCATGCTGGAATCCTATGTACTCAATAGCACGGGCTCGCGACACGACATGGACACGCTGGCGTTGACACACCTGGACTACAAAACCGTTCATTTCGAAGACATTGCCGGCAAAGGCGTGCGTCAGATCACGTTCAATCAGATCGCACTGGAGCAGGCAGCGCCCTACGCCTGCGAAGATGCCGATATTACACTGCGCCTGCATCACATTTTTTGGCCACGCCTCAATGCTGAACCTGGCTTACGGACATTGTTTGATGAAATTGAAGTACCACTGGTGCCCGTGCTATCCCGCATTGAGCGCAACGGTGTCCTGGTGGACGCACACATGCTGCATCATCAAAGTGATGAACTGGCACATCAGATATTCAATATCCAGGAACAGGCTTATGCGATAGCCGGCCAGCCATTTAATCTCGACTCGCCCAAACAAATTCAAATGATTCTGTTTGACAAGCTGGGCTTGCCTGTCGCTGAAAAAACACCCACCGGACAACCCTCCACAGCGGAATCTGCGTTACAGGAGCTGGCACTGATTCATCCCTTGCCAAAACTGATTCTGGAATCCCGCACTCTCAGCAAACTGAAATCAACCTATACTGACAAATTGCCCGCCCAGATTGATCCACAGACAGGCCGTGTGCATACCTCGTATCATCAGGCGGTTGCGGCCACCGGGCGCTTGTCGTCATCCAACCCTAATTTACAGAATATTCCGATACGCAGTGCTGAAGGACGACGCATACGCCAGGCTTTTATAGCACCGCCGGGATATAAAATTGTCGCTGCTGATTACTCACAAATTGAATTGCGTATCATGGCGCATTTATCACAGGATTCAGGTCTGTTAAGCGCTTTCGAACGTGGCGAGGATATTCACCGTGCTACTGCCGCCGAAATTTTTGGCGTAGCCGTTGACCAGGTGACTACCGATCAGCGCCGCAGCGCCAAAGCCATCAATTTCGGTTTGATTTACGGTATGTCTGCCTTTGGTCTGGCACGGCAACTGGATGTAGATCGCAGCAGTGCGCAGGATTACATGAACCGTTATTTCACGCGCTATCCTGGCGTGAAAAATTTCATGGATACCACACGTACACAAACCGCCGAACGCGGCTACGTCGAAACATTATTCGGTCGCCGCCTCTATTTGCCAGACATAAAATCACGCAACGGCCAACGTCGCCAATATGCAGAACGCGCCGCAATCAACGCACCCATGCAGGGTACGGCCGCCGACATTATCAAACGTGCCATGCTCAAAACAGACGAAATGATCATACGCAATACTCTTGATACACAACACGGCAACCATAATCTACGCATGATTATGCAGGTTCATGATGAACTTGTGTTTGAAGTGGCTGAAGGCGTATTGGAACACACCATAACAAGCATCAGGGAATGCATGACCAGCGCGGCAACGCTCGCCGTACCGTTGGTTGTGGATATCGGCATAGGTGATAACTGGGATGAAGCTCATTAAGAAAATACTTGGGCGACGCAGCGAAAAAACATCCAAAAGATGGTAATCCGGCATGTGAAATACACAACATTTCATGGGTTTCCCGAAGAGACTATCCCGTTTCTGATGAACCTGAGATGCAACAATAACCGTGAATGGTTTGATCTGAAAATATTAAACAGCTCATGCATGAAGGCGCAAAGCCACTGCAATATTTTCCGAATGGGCATATCAAAAAGGATTATGTAATTTTATCCGAGACGGTAATGAAAAATACCCAAAAACTGATGACAGAAAGCATCGCATTTGTTACAGGCAGACATTAACATTCAGATACTCTGCCTGCATCTTCGATGCCGCTCAATCACATGAAATAGAAAGGAGTACCATAACGATGCCCTACGATCCTGGTCTCGCGGAACGACTGGAAGCAATGGTCGCTCACCACTCCGGCATGAGTGAAAAAAGAATGTTTGGCGGTATCGTCTGGATGCTGCACGGCAATATGTGTGTGGGCATCCACAAGGAATGGTTGGTCATTCGGGTCGGCGTCGAGGCTACAGAAAAAATTTTCCGTGAGCCTCATGTTAAACCCATGGATATCACTGGCAAGGTACTGAAAGGTTGGGCGATGGTGGCGCCTGACGGGCTGGAAGACGATGCTGCCCTGAAACGCTTTTGCATGCTGGCGATGGATTTTGTTAAAACACTGCCCAAAAAATAAAATCCGGCCTTAAGCCGCACTGTCACGGCGCGCGGTGACGCGCCTGAGCCGCCGCCAAAATACCCCGCAACATGTTAAATTCGTTTTTATCGAGCCGGGCACGGTTAAACAAACGACGCAGACGGCGTGCCAGCAAGCGGGGCTTGGCAGGGTCGACAAAGCCAATGTCGATCACGGTTTGCCATAAATGGTCATAAAATTGCTCCATTTCTGTCGCGGTCGCCCAAGGCACATGTTCTTCATCGCCGCTGCCAGCCGCCACCGGCTGGGCCTGAAGGCTCGCCATCATTAACTCATAGGTAACGACCTGCACCGCCGCTGCAATGTTCAGCGAGGAAAATGCCGGATTACTGGGGATATGCACCAGATAATGGCAGCGCTCCAGTTCCTCGTTGGTCAACCCGGACTGCTCGCGACCAAAAACCACCGCCACTTCCTCAGTGGCGGCTGAAGCGCTCACCGCCAGGGCAGCACAGGCGCGGGCATCGACTTGCGGCCAGGGAATGGTGCGTAAACGGGCACTGGCACCAAAAATCAGATGGCATCCCGCCAGCGCCTCGTCCAGCGACGCCACAATCCGGGCGTGGGCCAGCACGTCATCTGCCCCCGAAGCACGCGCTGTCGCCTCCACATGCGGGTATTTTTCCGGGGCCACCAGGGTGAGCCGGGTTAACCCCATGGTTTTCATGGCACGCGCCACCGCGCCAATATTGCCGGGGTGCGTGGTACTAACCAATACTATGCGAATGTTATTTAACATGATTCGGTGCTATGCCCCATTATAAACGTGCCCAATATTAACATTGAAATGACCGGAGAATGGTAATTCTGGTATGATGGAGGGCTAAATTACCAGGGTTTATACCATGCATCCCATGCTTAACATCGCTATCCGGGCGGCCCGGGCAGCAGGCAACATTATCACACGCTCGGCTGAACGGCTCGATACACTCACGGTGAACACCAAATCGCATAATGACTTTGTCAGTGAGGTTGATCATCAGGCTGAAAACGAGATCATCAAGACCTTGCGCAAGGCATTCCCGGATCACAGCATTCTGGCCGAGGAAAGCGGCGCACAGGAGCGTCAAAGCGAATACACCTGGATTATTGACCCACTGGACGGCACCACCAATTTTCTGCACGGCTTCCCGCAATTCGCCGTTTCCATCGCATTACAGCATCGTGGCGCGTTGACACAGGCGGTGGTTTACGACCCATTGCGGCAAGAGCTATTCACCGCTACGCGCGGCGATGGTGCTCAGCTTAACAACCGTCGCCTGCGCGTCGCGAAAGTCAAAGGGCTGGAAGGCGCACTGCTCGGCACCGGCTTCCCCTTCAGGGATCTACGCCACCTAGAGGCCTACATGGGCATGTTCAAGGCCATGATCCCCCCCACCGCCGGCATCCGCCGCGCCGGTTCGGCCGCGCTGGATCTGGCGTATGTTGCCAGTGGCCGGCTGGACGGTTTCTGGGAAATCGGCTTGAGCCCATGGGACATGGCCGCCGGTGCACTGCTGATCCAGGAAGCTGGCGGCATGGTCAGCGACTTTGCAGGCAATGACCACTTCATGCACACAGGCAATGTAGTGGCCGGCAACCCTAAAATCTGGCAGGAAATACTGGATACCATAACGCCACACTTAACTGATGAACTGAAAAAGTGAGAACGTACTCTCAAGGCTAAAATAGAAGGCTAAAATAGTTGGAACGGACCCGTGACTAGCAAACCCGAACAACCACCCGCTACCCTCCATACCCCGATGATGCAGCAATACCTGCGCATCAAGAGCGAGCACCCTCATCAACTGGTGTTCTATCGCATGGGGGATTTTTACGAACTGTTTTTTGACGATGCCCGCAAGGCAGCACGGCTGCTGGATATTACGCTCACGTCACGCGGTCAATCCGGTGGTGAGCCGATTGCCATGGCAGGCGTACCCTATCATGCCGCCGATGGTTATCTGGCGCGGCTGGTCAAGCTGGGTGAATCCGTCGCGATTTGCGAACAGATAGGTGATCCGGCAACCTCCAAAGGACCCGTAGAACGCAAGGTCGTACGCATTGTCACCCCGGGCACTGTCACCGATGAAGCGTTACTGGATGCCATCTCCACCTCTGGCCGCGACAATGTACTGGCAGCCATACAGCAGAACGGCGAAACCTTTGGCATTGCCACACTCGACATTACCAGCGGCCGTTTCATCATTCTGGAAATGCAGGGCGCACACGCCGCACTTGATGAACTGGAACGCATTAAACCTGCCGAATTACTGCTAAGCGAAAACCTGCCCAGCCGCACCTTGTTTGAAGAACGCCGTGGACTACGCTATCAACCACCGTGGTATTTTGAAATTGACAGCGCCACGCGCCTGCTCACCGCGCAAATGGGTACACGCGATCTCTCCGGCTTTGGGTGTGACGGGCTGCACAGCGCCATTGCCGCAGCCGGCTGTTTGCTGCAATACGCACGCGATACCCAGCGCGCCACCCTGCCACACATTCAGGGCCTCAAGGTTGAGCGGCGCGAAGACACCATCCTGCTTGACACCGCCACGCGCCGCAATCTCGAACTGGAAACCAATCTGTTCGGTGGCACTGACAATACCCTGAGCAGCGTGATGGACCACAGTGCCACAGCCATGGGCAGCCGTTTACTGCGGCGCTGGATCAACCGCCCTCTACGTGACCCGGTCGTGTTACGTCAGCGTTACCACAGCATCAGCACATTGCTCGACAATCATGGTTATACTGCATTACACACGCTATTACGTAATATAGGCGACGTTGAGCGCATTCTGGCACGTGTCGCACTCAAGTCTGCCCGCCCCCGCGATCTTGCGCAACTGCGTAACGCGCTCGGTGAATTACCCCGGTTGCACAACGCCGTACAGGAATGTACACGCGCCGCAGCAAGCACAACTGCCTGGATACATAACATCCCGGAAGACCACCGTGACGCAGCCATTCCACACGATCAAAACACACCGTTACTGGACGACGTGTGTCAGCGCATGGGTACACATCCACAGATTCACACCTTGCTGCAACGCGCGATTCTCGAAACACCACCCATGCTGATTCGCGACGGTGGCGTCATCGCACCCGGCTACGATGCGGAACTGGATGAGTTACGCGGGTTAAGCGAAAATGCCGGCCAATATCTGCTTGACCTCGAAACCCGTGAACGCCAGCGCACCGGCATCAGCACCCTCAAGGTCAACTACAACCGCGTGCATGGTTATTACATTGAAGTAACGCGCGCCCAATCCGAACATGTGCCTGCAGACTACCAGCGCCGTCAAACCCTGAAAGGTGCGGAGCGTTACATCACCCCTGAACTCAAGGCCTTTGAAGACAAGGCACTCAGCGCCCGCGACCGCGCGCTGGCACGCGAAAAAATGCTGTATGACGCACTGCTCGAAGAATTACTGCCACATCTTGGCCGCCTGCAAACCACTGCAGCAGCACTCGCCGAACTGGACGTGCTCACCACCCTGGCTGAACGCGCCGACACACTCAACCTGGGTCAGCCAACACTGATCGAGACTCCGATGCTGCACATCGAAGGCGGGCGCCACCCCGTGGTGGAACAGAACCTCGACACACCCTTTGTCGCCAACGATATGGTGTTGCATGACGAACGGCGCATGCTCATCATCACCGGCCCCAACATGGGCGGCAAATCGACCTACATGCGTCAAGCCGCACTCATCACCCTGCTCGCCCACATAGGCAGTTTCGTCCCCGCACAACACGCCGTGTTCGGCCCTGTCGACCGCATCTTTACGCGTATTGGTGCATCCGATGACCTCGCAGGCGGGCGCTCCACCTTCATGGTTGAAATGACCGAGACGGCCAACATCCTCCACAACGCCACGGAACACAGCCTGGTATTGATGGATGAAGTCGGGCGTGGCACCAGCACCTTCGACGGCCTGTCACTGGCCTGGGCCTGCGCCGAACATCTGGCGCACAAGGTACGTGCTTTCACCCTGTTCGCCACCCATTACTTTGAACTCACAACCCTGCCGGACACCATCGCCAGCGCCGCCAACGCCCATCTCGACGCGGTAGAGCATGGCGACAGTATCGTCTTCCTGCACGCCGTCAAGGACGGCCCTGCCAACCAGAGCTATGGTCTGCAAGTGGCGGCCCTTGCCGGCGTGCCCCGCATCGTCATCGACCAGGCCAGGCACCGCCTCGCACAACTGGAAAGCAACACCACCGCACACGGCAACCTATCTCATGCGAGCGCCGTAAAAACCACCCTCTTCCCTGATCCTGCCACCACTCGTTCCAGCAACCCGCAAATGTCCCTGTTTTCCGGCACCCTGCCCCACCCTGCCATTGATGTCCTTAACGACATCGACCCGGACACCCTCACCCCCCGCCAGGCGCTGGAAACACTCTACAAGCTCAAAAAATTATTGCAGAGTTGACCCAAATGCGCATAAATCCACAAAATTTACTGCAAAGACTCGCCACAGAAGATAAAAAATATTAAAATAACACATGCTGGGCAGTACCTGCCTTCTCACGCCAGAAGAGCCGCTGCCGCAATAATGATCTGGTCTCTGTTACGGAACCTCTACTGAATTAATCAAAGGTTCCATACTTTATTTTGAACATTTCGCTCGAAATGGCAGATGCTGTTTGTACCTGGAGACTTGCATGACCTTTATCGTTGTCGAAAACTGCATCAAATGCAAATACACGGATTGCGTTGAAGTGTGTCCGGTGGACTGCTTTCACGAAGGCCCAAACTTTCTGGTGATTGACCCGGACGAGTGTATTGACTGCACCCTGTGCGAACCGGAATGCCCGGCAGAGGCGATTTTTTCAGAGCATGATCTGCCTGCTGATCAGAAGCACTTTCTGGAACTCAATGCCGAGTTAACCAAGCTCTGGCCGGTCATCACTGAAAAAATTGATGCACCGGAAGATGCGGACACCTGGAAAGGTGTTGCAGATAAACTCAAACTGCTTGAGCGTTAAAAAATTCCTGATATGTCGATCATCAATGCCACCGCGACAACCCGAACACGGCCCATCCTGCTTCTGGTCGTCGCTGTGTTGTGTGGCTGTTCCGCACAGCCACCGTTATCTGACATTGTGTATGCGCGCGACAAAGCCATTTACCCGCTGGATCATTACACCCCGCACAAAACCGTAGACAATATCAGTGTCGCCATGGTGCCCTATGCCCCAGGACACAACATCTACGCCGATCCACAACCCCCTCCACAACCCTCTGTCGAAATTGAAGCCGACACTGAGACCAGAACCGATAGCGACACCCACAATGGCCATGGACTCAACGTACTGGAGGCGGGTGTACAGCCCTTGCGATTAATCGTCTTGCAGCAGGGTAACGGCGAAATTCTGCTGGACCCCGAACACATCACGGGCGTCGCAGGCAATATTCGTTACCAGACCTATACCGCCGCGCAGGCCATTGACCTGGTGCTGCAATCCGATGTCTTTCGTGAGGCCATTAAAGGTAGCCACGTCCGGCCGTTATTGCGCTCCATTCTTGGCGGTGAAGTGCTCGTGGCCGCCGTCAAGGGTGGCGTCAAAGGCATCGCATCCGGGGGTATTGTTGGTGGTACATCCGGTGTCGCGAAAGGTGCAGCCGGCGCCGGCATGGAGCGCGCCTATGGCTATGAAAAAGCCTTGCGCCAGCTCATCACACGGGAATACAACGATCAGGCACTCAAGCGGCAAACGTTGTATCCGGGGTATCACACCGACGGATTGATTTTCCTGCCCAGTCAAAAGGGCATTACCCGCATCGACATTCCCGCCTATGATATGCAGACCAAAAAAGCCGTGTTAATTTCACTGGAACTACAATAACTCAGCAAACCTCACCCGCTGCGTCACACCACACAGTAGTTGATAGGGAATAGTATTCGCCCAACATGCTACCTCCTCCACAGGTAGGCCTTCACCCCATAGTGTCACACCATCACCGATGCATGCCTGTGGCTGACTGCTTAAATCCACACTGAGCATATCCATCGACACACGGCCAATCAGGGGTACACGCTGACCATTCACCAGCACGGGCGTACCGGACACGGCATGACGTGGATAACCATCCCCATACCCCATCGCCACCACACCCACGGGCATAGCGTGGGGACACACCCACGATGCCGCATAACCAATCGCGTCACCTTTCCTGTAATGATTAATCGCGATCAGTCTTGAGGTCAGCGTCATCACTGGCCTCAGATCATGATCCGCTGCACATGGATGTGCGAATGCCACATGAGGTAGGATGCCGGGAGCGGCCGCCGTGCTACTCATGAACGGCGACACACCATACAGCATAATACCGGGGCGCACCCACATGTGAGAAAGGTCACGATGCGTTTGCGGCCAGCCGAGTATCGCCGCAGAATTGGCGATACTGCGCTCCGCTGCCATTCCCGTCGTTGCAACATCAAAACATGCCAGTTGCTGCTGCGTCTGAGGGCTGGCAAGATCATCCGCACTGGCCAGATGCGTCATAAGCCGCACTGGCCCACGCACACTCCGGCAGGCCGTTAGACGGCGCCAGGCATCGGCCACTTTTTCGGGGGCGAAGCCGAGACGGTGCATACCTGAATCGATTTTGAGCCAGACCCTAATGGGTATAGCAAGCGGCGTGGCTTCGAGAATGGCAAGCTGTGCGGGATGATGTATGACAACATCAAAATCGTGCCGTTGTATCAGTGTCAATTCAGCCGTTTCAAAAAAACCTTCGAGCAGGGTAACGGGGGTTGTAATGCCCGCCTCACGCAGCGTAATGGCTTCATCAATACTGGCCACACCCACAGCATCAACGCTGGCATCCGCCAGCGTGCGTGCTACACGTACCATGCCGTGCCCATAGCCATTGGCCTTAACCATCGCCATCACCCGACACTGCGGCGCAACTTCACGTACACGCGCTAAGTTGTGACGCAACGCCGCCAGATCAATGCACACCTCAGCCGCCCGCATTATGTTCCCCTACCGTTCGCCACGTAGAACGCCCACTCTGATTCAACACCGTTCTTCCTGCCCAAACATTCTCCAAGCTTTGAGGGTGTTTTTCAATGCTGTGCAAAGCATAGAACTTTAATAAACCTTTCGTAACTATCAGTATATTTATATAGCTGCCCTGAACATCATATTAAAAATAGGGTCTTAGGAAGTTGAGCACATTTTAAAGTGTGTTAACTTCCTAAGACCCTATAAAAATACTCTCCTCTCTCAGCCTTCCCTTCCAGAGTCGGTTCTTGGAAAAAACACCCCTATCCTCATCATCATAAAACTATAATCAGCACCTTAAGGCAGCCTTTGATGCAGGAGTAGATCGTATCACAAGACACCTAATATCTGGCCTAGATCATCTTCAGCGTAAAATCTGGGAAAATTAACGCACATCAATTGAGGCTGAGCTAAACCATTGATTATTGTTCCCACTGAGTTTTCTTCCAATTAAGCAACACCGCTCCCTCTAGAGTTCCAGCGATCGCAACACACCAAGCAACCAGAGCGTCGCTGGGTCTTTCTCATAGATACGATGATAGTTCAACGAGAATTGAGGTTTAGGTAAATCACCCGGCGGATTCTGTACACACAAATCCAGCGCATTAACCAAGGAAACGGCGATACGCCGCGGCACGGTCAAGAGCGCATCACCTTGAGCAACGATACGCGCTGCCGCCCAATAACTACGTGTAGTCACGGCAATGTGTCTTTGTACATTTTGCGCTGCAAGCCAGTTATCCACGATATTGTCGCGCAAACCAAGTGGGGATGGGTAAACATGAGATTGTGTCAAATAGCGCTTTAAGGTCATGCGTTGCTTTGCTAAAGGGTGCTTAGACGCCATTAAGCAAGTCCAATCATCGTCAAACCATGGCTCACTGTTGACGTATGCGCTATTACCCGTCATATAGTTCGCGGCGGCGATCACGACATGAGTTTCACCACTGGCCAGACCGGGTTCAGAATCGGCGGCCGACAAGGTTTGTGTTGCCAATTCAACGCCGGGGGCAAGGCGGCGCAACGCAGCGGCTAACATTGGTAACACAATACACTCGCCATAATCATTCATCGCAATCACAAAACGCGTCTTGGCACTGGCAGGGGCAAAAGGCGGCGGCGGCTGGATCGTGCGCGCGATTTGATTCAGAATAGCGCGCACCGGTGCCGTCAACTGACGAGCACGTGGCGTCGGCTGCATACCTCGGCGGTCACGAATCAATAACGGATCGTCGAGCATGTCCCGTAGACGACTAAGTGCGTTGCTCATTGCCGGTTGACTCAGAAAGACGCGCTTAGCCGCACGCGAAACGTTTTGTTCAGTCACTAAGGCGTCAAAAATCAACAGTAAGTTTAAATCTAATCGTCGCAGATCATTAATATTCATGAAATGAATAATACCATAAAAACAATCCATTTTTATAATAGTTAGGCGCGTGCTAAGCTGTTTACATCATTTCAACTAACACGGAGACCGCACCATGAAAACAAAAAACCTCATCATTTCTTTACTATCAGCAGGTATCCTCGCCAGCGCCACCGCCGTGACGGCGAAGACGCCACCGCCTAAACCCGTCGCTTCATTAACGGTTGAAGCTGCGCAAACGGCAGCCATGACAGCATTACAGCAATGCCGGACACAAGGGTACGCTGTGAGCGTTGCAGTAGTCGACCGTCATGGTAATCTTGTTGTGCAATTGCGTGATCCGCAAGCAGGGCCGCACACGGTCAACAGCGCTTTCGGTAAAGCATTTACCGCCGCCAGCATGGGTCAGCCGACGGCGAACGTGGCCGAGCTAATCGCTACCAACCCAGCATTAGCGGGATTGCGAGACATGGATTCGCGCATGGTCATTCTTGGTGGCGGCTTACCCATGGCAATTGACGGTAATCGTGTCGGTGGCATTGGTGTTGGCGGTGCGCCAGGTGGCCACTTGGACGCGGCATGTGCTCAATCTGGCTTGGATTCCGTAGGCGCTCGCTTATGAGTAGCCACATAGCATTGTTGAGCCGGCATATCACCTTATGCGGGCTCTTGGCGGGGCTGATGTTTTCGCCAGCTGCGCTGGCGACTCCGCATAAGCAGGATGTGTTGTTAATCACTCAATTTAGCGATCATCATTTAGCACTGGTGACGGCTAACGCGGGTGTTGTCCATCGTATCAAGGTAGGGCGGGCCCCTTTCGGTGTTGTCACTGCCGAAAATAATCGTGCTTATGTGACCACTGGCGAAGGCTTAGCCATTGTCGATGTGAAGACCCGCGAGCGCTTAGCCTTACTGCCCTACCAAACAAAACTCGGCGGAACATCCTGGGGAGAGTATCGCGACGGGGGCATGGGTATTGCGATGTCTGCGGACGGTAACACTCTCGCCGTCGGCGTTAATCGTAGCCGCGCGACAGGCGTGCTGGAAGTGTACCGAACGAAACCGCTTCGCTTTGTCGACAGCATTGAGGTGGGTAAACGGCCGTTCCAAGTTTTGTTTAGTCACGATGGCGAAAAAATATTTACCCTTGATCATGACTCCTATTCAGTGACTGAATACACTATTGCAACCGACACTGTAAAAACACATGAAGTTGCACCCCTCGGTTATGCTGCATTCGACAAACCACATTATGCGGTGATGTCAGCTGATGGGCTGTTGTGGCTGCCCATACAAGGGCGTCTATTACTCGGGTTAAACCCTAACACTGGACAACACATACAGCGAGCGTTAAGCGCCAATACCCATCAACATGGTATTGCTCTAGATACGACGGGAAAACAAATATATATCGTAGGTTCCGGTCCGGCAGGTAGCGCACGCGGCAAAGCAGCTTTAACTCGTATAAGCTTGGACGGCAGTGACGAACAAAATCTAGCCCTGACGCGTCAGCACGAACACGTTTTGCTCAGCACAGATGGCACAACTGCCTACCTCACCGGCGGGCAAAGCTATACCGGTGGCTGGAACGGTATCAGTGTTATCGATCTGTCAAGTGGAGCGATAACTGAAATTGATGTGCCCGGACAGCCTTTGGGAATTGCTCTAATGCTTTAAAGCCCGCCCATTGACTCCTATAGCATGCATAAAATAGACGTCACTATGCAACATAACTTATACGTTATTGCCCTTCTTGTTAGCGTGCTGACCAGCTGCGTCGGATCCGGCAAGGTTAAGATCTTAGCTGATGATTATTGAGCGCTACCGTTTCCCAGAAATAAATCGACCAGCATTCCTGGCTCCACAAGCGGGGGCGAACAAGGAAGCAGCGACAAGGGCGTGGAAGGAAAATGATATTGAGAAGCAACGAAGGGGTGGGGGAGCCACGGCCGTCAAGGCCGCGCCATCTCCGGCACGCCGTCTGAGTACTGGCCTTTTACCAACCCGCACTATTAAAAGATCAAACAACCCCTGACGAGCGCTACTCCCCGTTATTGTAAATATTCGGAATAAAATTTTCGAAGCGCGTGTATTGACCGAGGAAAGTCAGACGCGTGGTACCAATCGGGCCATTACGCTGTTTTGCAATAATGATTTCTGCAGTACCCTTGTCAGCGCTGTCCTCGTTATAAACTTCATCACGATAAATAAACACAATCAAATCGGCATCCTGCTCAATAGCACCGGATTCACGCAAATCTGACATTACCGGACGCTTGTTGGGACGCTGCTCCAGACTACGATTAAGCTGCGACAACGCTACCACGGGAACGTGCAATTCTTTTGCCAATGATTTAAGCGAACGTGAAATTTCAGAAATTTCAGTGGCACGATTTTCCTTGTTACCTGGCACCTGCATTAACTGCAGATAGTCGATAACAATCATGCCCAGACCATGTTCGCGCGCCAGACGACGCGCGCGCGCACGCAAATCAGTGGGCGTCATTGCCGGTGTGTCGTCGATATACAACGGTGACTCAGCCAGCATACCAATCGCCGAAGTCACACGCGGCCAGTCGTCATCGTCCAATCTACCGGTACGCAATCGGTGCTGATCAATGCGCCCCAGTGATGACATCATACGCATCGCCAATTGCTCTCCCGGCATTTCCATGCTGAACACCGCCACGGGTAAACCCGACTTGATCGCAGCATGCTCTGCAAGGTTCATGGCAAACGTGGTTTTGCCCATCGAAGGACGACCCGCCACAATCACCAGATCGGACTTCTGCAGGCCCGAGGTCATTTCATCAAAGTCATTAAATCCGGTGGGTATACCGGTAATAGGATTGTCGAGTTGAAACAGGGTTTCAATACGATCAACCGCTTTTACCAGCAAATCCTTGATGGAAACAAAACCGCGCTTACCGCGTGCTCCGCGCTCCGCAATTTCAAAAACCAGCTTTTCACAGTGATCCAGCAGTTCCGCACTGTCACGACCTTCGGGATTAAACGCGTTATCGGCAATCTCGGTGCCCGTACGTATTAATTGCCGCAGAATCGAGCGCTCACGTACAATCGCGGCATAGGCCTTGATATTGGCAGCGGTCGGTGTGTTTTTGGCAAGACCACCCAGATAAGAGAGACCACCCGCATTATCCAGCTCATTAATGCCGGACAGTTGCTCACTCAGGGTAATCACATCGAAGGGTGTATTGCGCGCAGCGAGTGCGGCAATGGCGTTGAAAATCAGGCGGTGATCACGACGATAAAAATCGTCTTCTGTCACCACGTCAGCCACCTGATCCCAGGTGCTGTTTTCCAGCATCAGCCCACCGAGCACTGCCTGCTCCGCTTCTATGGAATTTGGCGGAACCTTCAGTGCTTCGGTGGCAGAGTCAAAAGACCGTGTTGCGTAAGCGAGGTCTTGCATAGTTCAGGTTTGCACCATCCGAAAACCAGAGCATGGATGAACCCAGTTATGGGGCATAAACATCAAGCACCCTCTTTCAACGAGAGGGTGAATATGCCGGATTACGCCGTTTCAGCGACTACAACAATCTTTACATGTACGTTAACATCGGCATGCAGGTGCAGCTCTATTGAGAACTCACCGGTATGACGCAACAGGCCATTGGGCAGACGTACTTCATGCTTTTCAACCGCAACACCCGCCGCTGTTACCGCCTCGGCGATATCACGCGTACCCACTGAACCAAACAAGCGACCTTCATCACCTGCACGGCTGGCGATCGTGACGACCTTGTCCTGCAATGACGCGGCACGTGCCTGTGCGGCCGCCAATGTTGCCGCCGCGGCTTGTTCCAGCTCAACACGACGCGCTTCATATTTGGCACGATTGTCAGGTGATGCAACGGTTGCTTTGCCACGCGGAATCAAAAAATTTCTACCATAACCAGGACGCACGGATACTACCTGGCCCAAAACACCCAGATTTTCTACTTTTTCCAGAAGAATTACTTGCATTTCACACTACCTCATTCAAACAAAAAATGGCTACTCAATTTATATTCCAGACTTCAAGGTTTATGGATCTGAAATATCCGGCTTCCTGGAATCAAAATACGCCCGAAAATTCATCCAGCTATCCGCAAAACCAACACCCGCCAATGCCACGACCACAAACGGCGGCAGGATTGCCAACAATACATACACCAACATCAGCCATACTACAGAACGCTTCGTGGCAAAGGATATGGCATGGGCCACTGCCAAGCCCTGCAAGGCGTATACTATTACCAGCACCACCAGCAAATCGGTGATGATTGCAGCCAGCCCCCCTGAGGCAAACAGGCTGATCGCCAGCACCGCCGCCGCCGGATAGGCTACCCGGTTGCCCAGCCGTAACGAGCGAAACTCCTGGCCGAAGCCACCCGGATGGTACAACAATGACTGCCACCAACGCCCCATCACCACACTGAGCATGGCACTTAACATGAGCGCGCTTGCAACAATGCCCGTCATGTGGGGGGCAACCTGCTGCATGATCTGCCCCATTTGTTCCAGGCCCGCCTTGTCCAACCGGGATTGCTGAATCATGTTTGCCAGCATCTCATGCCACCAGGTCGCCGGATCCGGTAATAGCCCATGAATGCCTACCACCACGGCAGCCCCCACCAACGCCGCCACCTGTACCATCAACCCCATGGAAATGGTCTGCCGTAATATCAGTGCCAACATCAGTATGGGTAACCAGACAATGGCCGCCAGCACTACCGCTGGTGCAGGATTACCAAACAGAAGCCATGCCACTCCCATAATCCCGGGCACAGCACCCAGCATGACATAGAGGGCTTCACGAGCACCTAAACGCAAGGCCACCAGTGCAATTACACCACCACTTAACGTAGTACTAATGGGTTGCAGTGGCGGCAACACCAGTGACACCACCCCAAATACGGCGGCCACCAGCATTGCATAGACACGACCACTCATGATGAGAGAAGCAAGCTTTTGCATCAATCTTCAAAACCTTTGCCTAAGGCATCTCAACGACGGTCGGCCCTCGCATCGATCAATGGGAATCGCAGTACGGCAATAAAGCCAGAAAACGTGCACGCTTGATCGCCGTGGTCAACTGGCGCTGGTATCTTGCACGGGTACCGGTAATCCGGCTTGGGACAATCTTGCCCGTTTCCGTAATGTAGTTCTTCAACACGGAAATATCCTTGTAATCAATTTCCTTAACTTTTTCTGCGGTGAAACGGCAAAACTTTCTGCGACGGAAAAAACGCGACATATAACCTCCAAAAACAGCTCAATCAACCCGATGGCGATACTGAAACATTCAGTATCGTCTTGTTATCACTTTACAGATGCGTCAGTCTGCGGCAACCGCCAGATCGGTTTCTTCAAGATCCGTATCTGCATCCACATCACTATCATCCAGATCATCACGGAACTTGTGTTCGCGGTCATCACGCTCATCCTTGGAACGGATGAGCGGCGATGGTGTGGTAATCGCTTCCTTGCAGGCAATCACCAGATTGCGCAATACAGCATCGTTAAAACGGAAAGCACTGGTAAGTTCATCAAGGGTTTCTTGACCACATTCAATATTCATAAGCACATAGTGCGCCTTGTGAATCTTGTTGATGGGGTAAGTGAGCTGCCGGCGACCCCAGTCTTCGAGGCGGTGGATGGTACCCCCCTTGGACTCAATCGCCGAACGGTAACGCTCAATCATGGCAGGGACTTGCTCGCTCTGGTCGGGATGAACCAGAAACACAATTTCATAATGCTTCATTAAAGCTCCTTATGGTTTATCGCAGCCTTTCGCTCTCACGAAAGGCAAGGAGTAAACAGTGACAGGGAAAATCCCCTTTTAGTTAGACCCGGCATTATATACCATGCACGAGACAGCTTGCAATTTTGCCGGATCATGGCCTACGGGAAAGCCGCCCATGAAACAGGCGTGCCGAACACCCATCACATTGGAACACGGCACCACAAACACCTGTCAAAAAACATATATCACTGATATTTAATTAAAAAATATCTAACCCGGAACAGGCATGGCCGTTTTTCTGCTTCCGCTCTCCCTCAGTCTCAACAAAGTTTAACCCGCAAAAAATACCCGCAAAAATCGCCGATACTCTCCCATAATCTTTATATTCCTTCGATCTATGCCATTAAGCCCCCTCTTTCAGCCAAGGTAAACCTCAAGTTTGTGTGACGTCTGTCGCTATCTCCAGTAGTCACACCACCCTATCAAAATCTTTACGCAGTTGACCAGATCGCCGCGTACACAGGAGTGTTTATGCCACGGCCAAAAACCATCCGATTAGGTGAAGTTTTAATCCAGCAATCTCTGGTTACCGAAGAGCAGCTTGCCTTTGCAATCGCCGAACAAAAACGTTCGGGGCGCAAGATTGGACGAATTTGCGTGGAAAATGGCTTTGTCACGGAAGATGGCATTTCCAGAGCACTGGCCAAGCAGTTAGATATTCCCTATATCAACCTTAAATATTACAACGTCAATCCAACCGTCGTGCGCCTGCTGCCTGAAACCCAGGCACGCCGTTTTCGCGCCATCGCTCTGGAAGATCGTGGTACATCGTTTTTGGTAGGCATGGCAAACCCCACCGACCTGTCAGCCTACGACGAGATTTCTCGTCTGATGAAAAACACCATCGAACTCGCCGTGGTCAATGAAGACGAATTGCTTCAAACCATTGATCGAATTTACCGACGCACTGACGAAATTACCGACTTTGCCCGTGAGCTGGAACAGGACATGGGCGATGCCGTGATGGATTTCGGCGGACTGGAGATCAATCCGGGCCAGGAAGAAGCCCCCGTCGTCAAATTATTACAATCCGTATTTGAGGATGCAACCCAGGTGCGCGCCTCCGATATTCATATCGAACCCCAGGAAAGCAAGCTGCAAATACGTTTCCGCATAGACGGCGTACTGCATCTGCAAACCGAAGCCGACATGAAAATTGCCCCGGCATTGGCATTGCGCCTGAAATTGATGTCAGCACTCGATATTTCCGAAAAAAGACTCCCTCAGGACGGGCGCTTCGTCATGAAAGTCAAACAACAGCAGATTGACGTGCGTATTTCCACCATGCCGACGCAATACGGCGAATCGGTCGTCATGCGGCTACTCAACCAAAGTGGTGGTGCCCTCAATCTGGATGCGATCGGCATGCCACCGAACATACTGGAACGGTTTCGCGCCATTATCCGCCGACCCAATGGCCTGGTACTGGTCACTGGCCCGACCGGTAGCGGCAAAACCACCACCTTGTACGGCGCACTGGCAGAACTCAACACTCCGGAAAGAAAGCTGATCACCGTGGAAGATCCGGTGGAGTATCGTCTGCCAGGCATTAATCAGGTTCAGATCAACGACAAGATTGAGCTGTCGTTTGCACGCGTACTGCGATCTGCATTGCGTCAGGATCCTGACGTAGTGCTGGTCGGTGAAATGCGCGACCAGGAAACAGCACAAATCGGTATGCGCGCCGCCATGACGGGCCATCTGGTACTGTCGACCTTGCACACCAATGATGCGGCAAGCACTCCAATTCGCCTGCTGGACATGGGCGTGCCACGCTACATGGTCGCCACCTCCATTCAGGCAGTCATGGCACAACGCTTGGTGCGTGTGATCTGCGAGAGTTGCAGCACGGATTACCCGCTCAAGCCCAACGAGTCCCAATGGCTGAAAGCCGAATTAAAAGACGCTGTTGCGACCACCAAATTTTTCTATGGACGCGGCTGCACTCATTGCAATGGTACCGGTTACCGTGGCCGTACAGGCGCCTATGAAATGCTTGAAATGACGGAAGCGGTTACCGATGCCACCAACCATGCCGATCCATCACACTTCCTGAAAGCCGCACAAGCGCAAATGGCCGGGGAGACCTTGCGCAGACACGCCGTCGCATTGGCCATTGCCGGCAAAACAACTGTATCTGAAGCCATGCGTATCAGCAATCAGTTTGAAGATTAAAGAAGATGCCATTCTTTGCATATAAAGCCAGAAATACGCAAGGCGCACTGGTTGAAGGCGTACTGGAAGACATCGATAGCAATGGCGTCGCCAACCAGCTCTCCGCCAATGGCGTCATACCCATTGAGATTGTCCCGACAAAAAAGACGGTCAAGCACGAAAGCAATCATCAGGGATGGTGGGAAAAGTTTTCGGCAGAGAAAGTACGTTCCATTGACGTGCAACTTTTCAGTCGCCAGATTCATACCCTGCTCAAGGCCGGTGTACCCATCATGCGTGGACTGGCGGGTTTGCAGGAGTCCGCCATTAACAAATCCTTTGCGCGTATTTTACAGGATATTCGTGAATCACTGGAGTCTGGACGTGAACTTTCCGCGTCCATGTATCGTCATCCCACAGTCTTTTCTCATTTTTACCTCAGCATGGTACGTGTTGGCGAAATGACGGGGCAGATGGATGAAATTTTTTTAAGGCTGTTTGATCATCTCGAGTTTGAACGCGAAATGCGTGAACGAATTCGTACCGCATTACGCTACCCGATGTTTGTCATTATCGCCATGGCGGTGGCCATGCTGGTGATTAATCTGTTCGTGATACCCGCCTTTGCCAAAGTGTATGCAGGCTTTAATGCAGAATTACCGCTCATGACAAAAATACTGATCAATACCTCTGATTTTACTGTCAAATTCTGGCCCCTTATTCTGGTATTCATAGCAGGTGCGGTGATTGCCTTCAGATCCTATATCGCCACTTCCAACGGCGCATTCCGCTGGGATAAATTAAAAATGCGCATCCCCATTGTTGGAAAAATCATACTCAAGGGCACCATGGCGCGCTTTGCACGTAGCTTTGCCCTGGCCAGCCGAAGCGGGGTACCCATCGTACAAGCCCTCAAGGTTGTTGCAAAAACGGTCGATAACCGGTTTATAGAAAGCCGCGTTGATCAAATTCGGGAAGGCGTGGAACGCGGTGAAAGTATTCTACGCACGTCCATCGCCACCGGTGTTTTTACCCCGGTAGTCCTGCAAATGATCGCGGTAGGCGAGGAAACCGGTGAAATGGACAACCTCATGGAAGAAATTGCCAGCATGTATGAACGCGAGGTTGATTACGAGCTTAAAACACTGTCATCGCAAATCGAACCGATTTTAATCGTCGGCCTGGGAATTTTAGTGCTGATTCTTGCATTGGGCGTATTTCTGCCAATCTGGGATCTGGGCAAAGCGGCAATCCATAAGTGAGTCATGTACAGACCCTGCATATTCATCCCTGGCTCACGGCAACTGCAACTCTATTCTCGGCAGTGGCCTCGGGCTCGGAATGGATTCACCCTGTTAGAGCTGATGATCGTGATTGTAATCACCAGTGTACTGGCAATTATTTTGCTAAACCGGTTTTTTTACTATCAAGAAGTGGCCGAAAAAGCCGCTATGGATATAACAGTAATGAATGTGCGCAGCGGATTACGGTTACGTATCGCGGAATTAATGATGCAGGATCGCATGGATGAGATGGGCCACTTGATGGATGAAAACCCCATCCTCTGGCTGGAGACTCCACCATCGAATTACATTGAGTTACTGGATGGAAAACCGGAAAAAAACGCTGCTACACCAGGAAACTGGCATTTTGACAACGAACGGAAAGAACTGGTTTATGTGTTGCAACATGACGCATTCTTCAAGTCTGAAACAAATGAAAGTTCGAATGTAAAAAAGGCCATTCGTTTTCGTGTAAATGCGATAACACCGCCACGAAGCAACAATGGAGATACTGTACGAAGAATTGAAGGGATAACCCTGACATCTGTGACGCAATATCACTGGCTTTAGTTATTTAAAAACAGGACAAGGAACAGGACATGAACAAAAGACAACAAGGTTTTACGCTCATTGAATTGGTCATTGTCATTACTATTATTGGCATTCTGGCGGCCGCCGCCTTGCCACGCTACATTAACCTGCAGACCCAGGCACGCATCGCCAAGGCTCAGGCAATTTTTGGTTCCGTAAGATCAGCGGCGGCCCTCGCCCGTGTCAACTGTACGGTGGATCTGGCAGGTCTTACCGCACCAACAACCTGTACCCCCACTGCTGGTACCACCAACATGGATGGTACGGCAGTAAATATGGTGAATCAACATCCTGCGGCAACTGCAACGGGGATTATTGCTGCGGCACAATTAGTCGCTGCTACTGATGCCGTAACCATTAGTGGAGCGGGGCCGATTTTGATTGATATCAATGGTGGCACTTCACCCAACTGCCGTATTTCATACGCAGCCGCAGCCGCAGGCCCTGTTGCCCCAGTCATTACATTAACTACCACGGGGTGTTAATGTAATGACATAGTGCCATAACAGATATTTATCACATTGAACACCGTAAAAAATGTTTTTTATTAACCGAGGAGATGACCCATGAACACCATACAAAAAGGTTTTACCTTAATTGAATTAGTTGTAGTAATCGTCATATTGGGTATTCTGGCAGCGGTAGCCGTACCAAAGTTTGTAGACTTGAGCGGTGAAGCGCGTTTAGCGACGACGCAAGGGGTCGCAGGCGCGCTAGGTTCGGGTAGCGTTACCAATTATGCTGCTGATCTCGCTAAAGGTCAGGTGCAAGGAGCGACACTGGCCTCTGCAACCGCAAAAACAGGAATCACTGATACATCGGGTGGCTGTACTAATACAGTAGCCACAGCGCTGATGCAAGCTGGCGGGGTGACTTTTGCTGCTAGTGGTGCTGGCACTTATGCTGTGACCGGTGCCGCGCTAACAACAGTGGGGGCAACAACTACCTGCACCGTAACCAATAACGATGATACGACCAAAACAGCGACCTTTAGTATGCTGGGAGCCAAGTAGTTACATCCAGGGTGGATGGGCGCGGGCAGGCTCTTATTCCACCCTGCAAGACGCCTGAGGAGGATCCGCGATTTATGGTTTATACGCGCTTTCCGGTACCGAAGGGTGCAGCAGGTTTTACGCTCGTCGAGCTGATTGTGGTAATGATGATCATCGGCATTCTTGCGGTGGTCACTATTCCACGTTTGGTAGATACACAAACATTTCACAGCCGCGGGTTTTATGATGAGACACTGGCGGCGCTACGCTACGCGCAGAAAGCCGCCATTGCTCAACGCCGTAATGTATGTGTGGCCCTCACTGCGACCACAGTAACGCTTACCATTGCCAATGCAGCAGGCGGCGCTGTGGCATGCAACACTCCGCTTGCCGGCCCCACCGGTGTCACTCCTTTTGTAATAACAGCGCGTCCGGGCGTGACTTTTTCTGGCACACTTTCCAACTTCAGCCTTAATGCCCTCGGCAAACCTAATCCAGATGCCGCAGTATCGCTGAACATTGTGGGTGATGGAACAACACGCACCATAATAGTGGAACAGGAAACCGGTTATGTCCATCCCTGACCGGCAGAAACAAGCAGGCATTTCCCTGATTGAGCTGGTGATGTTCATTGTCATTGTCAGCGTGGGTATTGTTGGAATATTGGCAATAATGAATGTTACAACACGCGCCAGCGCCGATCCCATGCAGCGTAAACAGGCAC
>JAHFRW010000074.1 GCA_023266055.1 Gammaproteobacteria bacterium
TGGTTCGTTAAGTCCAAGCAGGCACCAATACAATTCTTTGCTTTCCATCGCGCATCTCCTTTGCAAGACATGCGCTATAGATTACGTTATTCTTAACCCACACTAAAGTCTGAGGAACCAGATTTTTTAATGGACCAAGGAGGCGCCATGCCAATAGAAGCCGATCCAATATTAGACAAGTGGTATCGACGCCTTGATGATGGTACTGAATTCAAGGTTGTATCGCTGGATGAAGATGAAGCCACGTTTGAGATTCAACATGTGGATGGTGACATGGAGACGGTAGACCTGGACACCTGGTACGAGTGGGACGCGAAATCAATCGCGGCTCCTGAAGGTTGGACAGGGTCGTCTGATGATGATCTGCTGGTAGCAGACGCCGGCCTGGATGATGAAGAATGGACGGAATCGCTTGAAGATCTGAGATCCAAAGAGATAGAGGATGATTGGCGAGAAGAGGAAGAAGACTAGTTAAGATCCTGATTTTTTCTGTAGAGACCATCCGCAAATGACATCCGCGCCCTCGGGGCAACCCTCTCCTGCTGCGCGTGTACACTGGCGCCGCCCATTGATTGCTTATGTGATCGTGGTGCTATCCTTGGCCAGTCTGGGCTACGTAGCTTACCTTGACCATACCGTGCGTAACCAGTTTGAAGGTAATCGCTGGGCATGGCCCTCTCAGGTATATGCACGGCCGCTGGAGCTTTTTCCGGGTGCTCCCTTGAGTAGCGCGCAGTTTGTGGAAGAGCTGCAACTGCTTGGTTATCGTCGCAGCAGCCAGAGCGAACGGGGTGAGCGCCTCAGTGGTAGCTACATGCGGCATGGTGAAGAATTCCAGGTGGTCACACGCCCCTTCACCTTTGGTGATGGCAAGGAGCCGTCGATCCCGGTACGAGTGCGTTTCGAGCGCAATCGCCTGGTCAATATGCAGCATCTGGACAGCGGTGCGCCACTGGAGTTAGTGCGTCTTGATCCGGTCCTGATCGGCAAGATTTATCCGTCACACAATGAAGACCGTGTATTTGTACGCTTGAATGAAGTACCGCCAGCATTGATTCAAGCCTTGCTGGCTGTCGAAGACCGGAAATTTTACGACCACCACGGCATAGACCCCTACGCTATCATGCGTGCCTTATGGGCAGATGTGCGTGCCGGAGAAATGGTGCAGGGGGGCAGTACCCTGACACAGCAATTGGTGAAAAATTTTTTTCTCACCAGCGAACGCACCTTGTCGCGTAAGCTGAAAGAAGCCATCATGGCGTGGTTGCTGGAAATGCATTACGACAAGAAGGAAATTCTTGAAGCATACTGCAATGAAATTTATCTGGGGCAATTCGGCAAGCATGCCATACACGGTTTTGGACGTGCCAGCTGGTTTTACTTTCGCCGTCCGTTAAGTGATTTGAAGTTGCCGGAAATTGCACTGCTGGTGGGATTGGTGCGTGGCCCATCATATTACGATCCACGTCGCCAGCCGAAGCGCGCGACAGCACGGCGTAATCAGGTGCTGGATATACTGGTGAAGCAGGCCGGCATCACGGAAAAAGAGGCAAAGACAGCACAGGCATTGTCTTTGGGCGTGCCAGCCAAAGCTTCGAGTGGTGGATTATCCTTCTCGCCAGCATTTATTGATTTGGTGCGTCGTCAGTTACAGCGTGATTATTCCGAGCAGGATCTTAATTCCACAGGGTTGCAAATCTTTACCACGCTTGATCCGTTGATTCAAAACCAGACGGTTAATGCCTTGTCCGAGCGTATTGCCAAACTTGAAAGGCAGCAGCGTCTGCCACGTGATAGTCTGGAAGGTGCAGCAATTATTACCAGCAGTGACAATGGTGAGGTGTTGGCGATTGCGGGTGGACGTGACGCTGATTTTGCCGGATTTAATCGTGCGCTGGATGCCAAGCGTTCCATTGGTTCATTGGTGAAGCCTGCCGTGTATCTCACGGCCTTGATGAATCCCAAGCAATATACATTGGCAACGTTGCTGGATGATAGCCCCTTCACTTTGAAAAATCCTGGCGGAGGGGTCTGGACACCCAATAATTATGATAAGGCATTTCATGGTAATGTACCGTTAAAAACCGCACTCGCGCACTCTTATAACATTCCCACAGTGCGTTTGGGTATGGATGTAGGCGTAGGTCGGGTGCTGCATACCATGGCGCGTCTGGGAGTTGTAGAACGCTACAGACCGTATCCATCGGTACTGCTGGGCGCAGTAGCGATGGACCCCTTTCAGGTAACACAGATGTATCAGACATTTGCGAGTGGTGGATTTCACACGCCTTTGCGTGCTATTCGTGAGGTGTTGAGTGTGGAAGGCAAACGCTTGCGTCATTATGATGTATCAGTACGCCAGGCGGTGGAACCTGCCCCTGTGTTTTTATTGAATCGTGCCATGCAGGATGTCATGCGTTATGGTACGGGTGCGTCATTATATTCCCGTATTCCGGGAGAATGGGCCGTGGCCGGTAAAACGGGGACGACGGATGATTTACGTGACAGCTGGTTTGCCGGATTTACCGGTGACCGGCTTGCGGTGGTGTGGCTGGGTCGAGATGATAACCGCCCCACTGGCTTAAGTGGATCTACAGGGGCGTTACAGGCCTGGGGTGATATCATGTTACGTATTGGTGCACAGCCGTTGCGTCTGAAACCCCCTCCGGGTATAGAATGGGCATGGACGGATCCGGCTACAGGGTTGCGTACCTCAGAAGGGTGCTATGGTGCGGTGAACCTGCCTTACATGCACGGCTCCTCACCTGTGAGGATGGGAGTATGCCAAAGCTCTCCCATCATTGAGGAAGGGTTTGATGCTGTGGAGACAGTGATAGATAGTGTTGTTGAAAAAACATTAAATATCCTGGAGGGAATATTCCAGTGAAACTATATACCACCCGTGCCTGCTCCCCGCACAGCCTTCCGTCAACACTGGTGAGCATGGTACTGTTTACGTTAACAGGTTGTGCCTCTGTTTCAGGGCCAGTGATGACCGATAAGAATACGACACCAGGTGAGGTGCCGGTAATGTCAGGTGAGGCGCCAGCCGTATCTGATGGAGTTGTTCGTCCGCATAACGACACGGTGCCGCAGACGGGGACAGGTGTATTGGCAATCCTGCAAAAGGCCGAAGATCAGGCCAAAATGCACAGGCTTGATTTATCCATCGCTACCCTGGAACGCGCCTTGCGCCTGGAACCTCGTAACCCCCTGGTTTGGCATCGCCTGGCGGCGGCACATCTACAACAGAAAAATTACCAGCAGGCTGCGCATCTGGCAACAAAATCGAATGCTTTGATTAGTGCGGATCACCCCCTGCGGGCACAGAATAATAGTATTATTGCCAAAGCGCGCCAATAATCCCATGGGTGCTTTATAATCAATGTCACTTTGTTAAAGTTAGGGTGCCGGGAGTTCAAACGTGGCTATTTATTCTGTAGATAAATTAATCGCTGAAGCGCGCCGGTTGTCTGCTGAATATCGCAAGGCGACGGGCAGGCCATTGGGGGGCGTCAGCGGAGAAATTGCCGAGTATGATGCGGCGCGATTAATGGATCTTGAGATTTGTGAGCCCAAGCCAGGGGGGTACGACGCCATAGGGCGCGGTAAGCGCACGGGGATGCGTATTCAAATCAAGGGCCGCACGATTTTTGATGAAGGCAGGACGGGGCAACGCATTGGCCAGCTTAAAATAGAGCAGGAATGGGATAGCGTCATGCTGGTATTAATGAATGAGAACCTTGAGGCTTTTGAGATTTACGAAGCCATGCGCGAGGATGTCATGCAGACCATGATGGAGGCCAAAGGCAGTAATCGCAGTAAACGTGGTGCCATGTCAGTCGCAAAATTCAAGGCGATCAGTCATCTGGTGTGGACGCACGAAAACGGTATTAAAGAAGATGAGACCTGGAAGAATCAGGAGGGTGCTTGAGAGCACGGCAGTGACAGTATTCACGTGCATCAGGTGTTCTTATGCCGCCTCGCGTTGAATTGTCCGGGCCAGATGGCGCCGCATTGCTTGGTCCAGAAGGTCCATTAGCCCGGCACATTTCAGGTTTTGCACCCCGCGCGTCACAGCAGGACATGGCGCAAGCCGTGGCCGATGCGCTGTTAAATGACGATGTACTCATCAGCGAGGCAGGTACCGGCACCGGTAAGACGTATGCCTATCTTGTGCCTGCGTTGATGTCAGGAAAAAAAATCATTATCTCCACGGGTACCAAAAATCTTCAGGACCAGCTTTACCATCGTGATCTCCCTCTCGTACGCACCGCCCTGGGTGTGTCGGTGCGTACCGCCCTGCTCAAGGGGCGCGCCAACTATCTGTGTTTATACCGTCTGGAAATGGCTGAGCTTGATGGGCGGCCACGTACCCGTGAAGAACGTGCCGCATTGCGTGGCATACGTGAATGGGCGGCGCGTACCCACAGTGGTGATATTGCCGAATATGTAGATCTGTCAGAGGACGCCACACTGTGGTTTGATGTCACGTCGACCAGTGATAATTGCCTGGGGCAGGAATGCCCCTCATTCACGGAGTGCCATGTTGTCAAGGCGCGTCGCACCGCGCAGGAGGCTGATCTGGTGGTGGTGAATCACCATCTGTTATTTGCTGACATGGCATTGAAAGACGAAGGTTTTGGTGAATTACTGCCAGGTGCGAACGCCTACATTATTGACGAGGCACATCAACTGCCGGAAGTCGCCTCAAATTTTTTCGGCAGTGTCTTCAGTAGTCGCCAGGTGCTCGAACTGGCTGATGATACTGTCACCGAACATCTTCGCGAAGCCGGTGATATGCCGGAATTACCCACGGCGGCCGATGCCCTGAAGAAGGCCGCACTCGATTTACGTCTGTCTTTCGGGCATGACGTGCGGCGAGTGCCGTGGAGTGAAATGTCAAACATGCCTGCGGTCACTGCGGCACTACAACAATTACGCAATGCGCTCACCACATTGCATACGGCATTAAAACCTGCCGCAGTACGTGGCAAGGGATTGGAAAGTTGTACGCATCGTGCTGAAGAGTTGATGCAGCGTCTCGACGTTTTTTCTGGCGAAGCGCAGGAAAACCATGTGCAGTGGCTGGAAACCTACACGCGAAGCTTTACCCTCAACCGCACGCCACTGAATGTCGCACCAATTTTTCAGGCGCATATGCAGGCACGTAAATGTGCCTGGGTATTTACCTCGGCCACGCTTGCAGTAGGTGATGATTTTGAGCATTTTTCAGGACAACTCGCACTGCATGGTGCTGTCACCAAACGTTGGGGTAGCCCGTTTGATTTTTCACGCAATGCCGTTTTTTACGCTCCCACAGACCTGCCCGACCCCAAGAATCCCGCTTACACCATCGCCGTAGTCGAGGCTGCTTTACCTGTGCTGGAGGCTAGTCGTGGCCGTGCATTTATGTTATTCACCAGCCATCGTGCCTTGCAACAGGCCTGGACCGCCATGCAGGGGCGTATCGAGTACCCATTGCTGATGCAAGGCAGCTCACCGCGGGGTGAGTTACTGGAGCGTTTCCGGACGCTGGGTAATGCCATTTTGTTGGGAACCAGCAGTTTCTGGGAAGGAGTCGACGTACGTGGCCCGACATTATCGTGCGTCATCATTGACAAGCTTCCATTCGCTGCCCTGGGTGATCCTATATTGCAGGCACGACTTGACACCTTGCGTCGGCAGGGAGGCAACCCGTTTATGGATTATCAAATGCCGGCGGCAGTCATTATGCTTAAACAGGGTGTGGGACGTTTGATAAGGGATGTTAATGATTGCGGTGTTATGATGATCTGTGATCCGCGCCTGTTTTCAAAACCTTATGGACAGATTTTTATTAACAGCCTGCCACCCATGCGGCGCACACGCAAACTGGAAAATATACAACGATTCTTCGCAGCAGAAAGCAGGCGTATTGCGGGTGAATGAAAATGATGCTTGATATTTAATGGCCGATTTTTTATCGAAGTATAATAATGGTCAACAAAACAGATGTATTGATTATTGGGGCCGGTGCTGCGGGCATGATGTGCGCTATGCAGGCCGCACAACGTGGACGCTCGGTTTTTCTGATGGATCATTCTGGAAAATTGGCTGAGAAAATCCGGATTTCTGGTGGAGGGCGTTGTAATTTCACCAATCTGAATACCAGCCCAGACAATTTTATCTCTGCCAACCCTCATTTTTGTCGTTCAGCATTGGCACGTTACACTCCCCGGCATTTTATTACCTGGCTGGATGAAAATGGTATTGCGTACCATGAAAAAAAGCTTGGCCAACTATTCTGCGACAGTAGTTCGATGGAAATCATCAATCTTCTCAAGCGGGAATGTGATGCAGCAGGCGTGAAATTTATCATGTCGTGTAACATCGAAAAAATTTCTCATGGCCAGAGTTTCGAGGTTTACACCGATCATGGCGCTTTCCATGCCCCATCGCTGGTTATTGCCACCGGTGGCCTGTCTATTCCCAAGATAGGCGCTACTCCGTTTGGTTATAAGATAGCACAGCAATTTGGCATGCCTGTTACAAAACTCAAGCCGGGATTAGTGCCGCTCAGCCTGCATCCTGACGAGTGGGTGGATTATCAGGCATTGTCGGGCGTTTCCATGGATGTACTGGTGCGCTATGAAAAGCAGAGGTTTCGTGAAAATCTTCTCATTACTCATCGTGGATTGAGCGGGCCTGCCATTCTGCAAATTTCTTCGTATTGGGATCATGGACAACCACTGCATATCAATCTGATCCCTGATCAGGATATGCATATTAGATTGAAAGAGCAACGGAATAGTCATATGCTGCTCAATAATTTTCTGGCGCAATATCTTCCCCGGCGTTTCGTTGAAGTGTGGCCTAAGCAATTATCCGAAAAAAAGATATTGGGGGTTCATTTTTCTGAAAATAAACCACTGTGTCAGTATTCCGAAAAAGACAGGATGTTGTTGGCTGCCAATCTTCATGATTGGCAGATTACACCCACGGGAACACTGGGCTATTCAAAAGCTGAAGTCACCTGTGGTGGCGTAGATACCTACGCCTTGTCATCAAAAACCATGCAGTCAAATGATATCCTCGGGTTATTTTTTATTGGTGAGGTGGTGGACGTCACCGGACATCTGGGCGGCTATAATTTCCAATGGGCCTGGGCTTCAGGGTATGCCGCAGGACAAAGCTGTTGAGCATTGTCCTGGAATAAGAGAAAGGTGATCGTGTTATCTGAAAAATGTGTGTGGGAAGTGCTAAAAATTCTGTCATAACGTCGTATTGCGGAAAGTGATCCGAGAAAAAATAGCATGATGCCGCGTGATATTACGGAGTTTTATTCGCTGTCGAACTCAAGGGATGCATCCGGTCATATAACCCGGCTATCACCAGTATAATGATTTCGATCAAGGTTACTATCACTGGAATATCGAATGCGCCATCTGATAATTCTGTCCAGAATGTCCCATTCCAGTAGGACAACGGTAACATAAATGTTGCTGTCCAGGCCATACGTGACGGCCGCAGTACGGCAAATGGTAATAACCATAGCAGATACCATGGGTTCACAACTGGTGAGAACAACAGCAGTGCACCTAAGACATAGTCTGCCGGAGGTATTGCAGGTCGATTAGGATAAGCACGCATATCATGCCAATAAAGGCGAAAGGTAATTGCCATAATAGCAATTCCTGCCAGTAATCGCCCAGCCAGTGGTTCAGTCAGCCATTCCAGAATGGCATAAAACAATGGATTGAAGCGCCAGTTTTGTGCGAACTGAGATAACACAGATAAATCACTCCCAGACAGAATAAAAAAGGGAAGATAACAGGTCATCAGCGTGATTATTGTTGCAAGAGTGGCCTTCCATCCCGCACGCAGCCATAAAAATGGTAATAAAAGCACGACTGATATCTTGCTGGCTATGGCAAGCCCCAGCAGTCCGCCAGCCAGCCAGGGGAGGCGTTGATCACTCGCCACGAAGGTTGCCAATGCCAAAAATCCGGTGAGTGTGTCAGGATGTGCGGTGATTACTGCTTCTTTGATTACCAGTGGGCTAATGGCATAGATCAAGAGCCAACGTGGCCGAGCACCACAATGTGCCAGTAATAACAGGGTTGCTAAAAAAATAATTGAATTTAATATCTGTATTGCTTCGACCTGAC
>JAHFRW010000025.1 GCA_023266055.1 Gammaproteobacteria bacterium
GAGGTGAGCTGTTGGTATATCATCAGGTCGATTCACTTCTTGGCGGGAGCGAAAAAACCTTAGTATCCCAGCTTGCCTCGTCTTTTGAAAAGAATGTCGCACTTAGTATATGAATTCGCCTAGCCTAACACGGCGTTCGAGAGGGACGTGCCAAAAGCGGCGCGTCCCTCAACTTTCGTTAGGCAATAAGATAAGACTGGAGATAACGTGTCAGAAGAAGAAAAACCGAAAAGTAGTAAGAGGAAACGCGCTGATGCCATTAAACCATACCAGTGTAAGAACCTTATTGCTGTTATCGAAGATCCTAAAGATATAAAAAATATCGGAACAGTTATTCGGAACGTAAGTGCTCTAGGTGTCGAAAAGACGTATATCGTTGACCCTGGAAAATCCCTTCCTGATGACTGGCAAGAAATGCGGGAGAATAAATCTCTTTCTGCTACATCTGTTTCAGCCATTAAATGGAGTTTTGTTAAGAGATTTGATAGCACCCAAGATTGCTTAGAACATTTAGAAAAAAATAATTTTGTGTCTTATGTGACCTCACCGCATACAAAAGGACGAAATAATATAATCTTGCATGAAGGAAATTACACAGAAGTTCACAAGCTAGCTATTTGGTTTGGTAGCGAATCCAGAGGCATAAGTGATCTTGCCGTAAAACATAGTGATATGTGTATTAATTTACCAATGCTGGGCATGATTGAGAGTTTAAATTTAGGTACGTCCTCAGGGATAGTTTTATATGAGGTCACTAAACAACGCCGAGAGTACCAACGTATGTACAAATTTAGGAATAAAAGAGGCCGGAAGTATACTGCCTAACAAATGCATGCAGTCGGGTCGCCCAAAGCCCGCTACGCGGTCTTCGGGCGACCGCTGATGCGGGGTGTTATGCAGCACAAAGGAGATGATACGTTGAATGTTAAGGAAGCGTCCGGGATTGAACTGCTCCGCGCCATGAAAGAAGGAAAGATACCGTACCCTTCCATAGCCGATACGATTCCCATGCGATTTATAGAAATTGAATGCGGCTCAATCAAGTGTGTTATTAAAGCCGATAACCGACATATTAATCCTCTTGGCGGTGTGCACGGTGGTTTTGCCGCAACTGTACTCGACTCGGTGACGGGGTGTGCTATTCACACTATGCTTGAGTCAGGAGTTGGGTACAGTACGGTTGATATCAGCATCAAAATGATGCGCCCGATACCATTAAATGAAGAACTTCAGGCGGAAGGTCGAATACTTAATATTTCCAAGAACCTAGGGGTGTCGGAAGGCTTCATTAAGGACGCAGATGGAAAATTGTATGCGCATGCCACTAGCACTTGTCTTGTTCTGCGAGGCACAGCTGCATAACATGTCGCTCAACCTGACTCACTACGTTGGCGCTTCGCATCTCGTAGGTTAGCGCGGCGTTGGGCGTCAAAACCGAACACATGAAATACTGTCCAGAATGTGCTAGCCTTCTCGAACTCATGAAAAGCATCCCCGAACTGAACGAATCTTTATAATATGATTACGGGGTGCGGGTCGTTGTCGCGCAGCCTGGCTATCAGATATTCTGAAGTTGCCGTGCCAGCAAGGTTACGGGGTGAATGACCTCAATCTCCTGGCCAGCTTCCCGTAATCCTGCCACGATATGCAGGGCGCAGCCCATGTTGGAGGTGACCAATAGTTGTGTTTCGCTACGCTTCAGCGCAGTCAGTTTGTCGTTGCGCAACGCATCTGCAAGCACAGGTTGGGTGATCATGTAGGCGCCTGCTGCGCCGCAGCACTGCGTATTGCCGGGCAGTGGCGTCAGGTCAATACCGGGGATCTTGCGTAACAAGGTATACGGGTGAGTGTGCTGATGCAATACATGGCGCAGGCTGCACGATTCATGCACGGCCACACGTTGATGGAGTGCTGCAAAGGTGATGTTCTCCGGCCAGGATATGCTGGTTAAAAACGCGCTGATGTCGTGTACCTTCGCGGAGAATTTGCTTAACTGCTCATTGTTTTCGTCTATTTTTGAATATTCCACAAGCGGCGCGCCACAACCGCTGGCCGTTGAAATGATGGCTTCTATTTTTAGATCGCTAAACGCATCAAGATTTTGCATCGCCAGGGCATGCGCTTGCTGCGGCACGCCGCTGTGCATGTGTAACGCGCCGCAGCAACCCTGTGCGCGTGGCACATGCACGCCATAACCGCAGGTGGTCAGCATATGTATCGCAGCATTGAGTGTTGCGGTGTCCATGACGCTGGCAATGCAACCAGTAAACAGCGCCACGTCGCCGCGTTTTTCCGTGCCGGGCAGGGATCTGGCCGGGTAATATTCCTGCAGGGTGTGGAGTGCGGGCAGGGGCGGTAGCAGCGTGTCGAGCCGGGTCAGATTGAGGGTTGGGCCGGCCAGTTTAAGCAGCCCGCTGCCGCGTACCAGGCGACGCAAGCCGGAGCGTTGATAAACACGCAGCAGCCACGCACCCAGGCGTAGCAGCGGTTTGCGGGTAACCAGCCGGCCCAGTATTTTTTCGTGCATTCGAATGGGACGTTGCGTCGCGATCAGCGCACGTCCGGCGTCGATAATGGTGCCATATTGCACCTCGGACGGGCACACATTTTCGCAGGCGCGGCACGACAGACAACTGTCCAGATGTGCCTCCAGGCGGGGTGACAACGCCAGCCGTCCGTTTGCCAGTCCTTCAATCAGCGCGATGCGTCCACGGGGTGACTCACCCTCGTTTCGGGTTTTGCCGTAGGTCGGGCAGTGCGGTAGACATAGCCCACATTTTACGCAGCGGTCGGTATGCTCTAATAAACTCGGCATCAGTCACTCATCCATGGGTCGCAGAAAATACTCTTGATTAAGGTTAATGGCTTGCATCTCACAATAACGCTATAATGTTAACATTATTAGTCCCTGTTACTGTGATCTGAATCCCCATGTACTATCGCCACCATGTTTTTTTCTGTACCAATCAACGCACCGATGGCCGTGCCTGTTGCCAGAGCCACGACGCCCAGGCGATGCGCGATTACACCAAAAAACGCATCAAGGATCTTGGCCTGAGCGGCAAGGGCGAGGTGCGCATCAACAATGCTGGTTGCCTGGATCGCTGTGAGGAAGGGCCGGTGCTGGTCGTTTATCCCGAAGGCGTATGGTACACCTACATCGATCAGGCCGATATTGATGAAATCATTGAAGAGCACCTCGGTCATGGGCGTGTGGTTGAGCGACTGAAATTGTAATGCTTTGCGATTCGCAAATGCAGCCCGAGCGGGTGGTTGATGCACGCGGCCTCACCAAGCGTTACGGTGCGCAAACCGTCGTTGATAACGTTGATTTATCAATACGGCGCGGCGAATGTTTTGGCCTGCTCGGACCCAATGGTGCGGGCAAAACCACCACCTTGCGCATGCTGATGGGCGCCACGCCGCCCAGTGCCGGTGAACTGAATGTGCTGGGATTCCCGATTCCGCAGCAGGCGCGGCAGATGCACCAGCGTCTCGGTGTCGTGCCGCAGCAAGACAATCTTGACCCCGACTTTACCGTGATGGAAAACCTGGTTACCTATGCCAGTTATTTTGGCCTGCGCGGCGCGGCACTGAGCCAGCGTATCGCGGAGCTGCTGACCTTCGCCAATCTCGACGCCAAGGCGCATGCGGGGATTGGTGCCTTGTCGGGAGGCATGAAGCGCCGTTTGACGCTGGCTCGATCCCTGATCAATGATCCCGACGTGCTGATTCTTGACGAGCCCACCACGGGCCTTGATCCACAGGCGCGCCAACTCATCTGGCAGCGGTTGCGTACCCTGTTGGCGCAAGGTAAATCGCTGATATTGACAACCCATTACATGGAAGAGGCGGAGCGTTTGTGTGATCGTCTGGTGATTATCGACAAGGGCCGCATCCTGGTCTGCGGCAGCCCTGCCGAACTGGTGCAGCAGCATATCGAGCCACACGTTGTTGAGATTCACGGGCGTGGTATGGATGAATGGTTTAATGTCGTCGGCCAGCAATGGGTGCAGCGCAGCGAATATGCGGGTGAGACCCTGTTTTGTTACCTTAGTGACGAACGTCTCTTGCTGAACGCCCTGTGCGAGCGCCCCGAATTACATTTCACGCACCGCCGCGCCAATCTTGAAGATGTATTTCTCAAGCTTACCGGCAAGGAACTGCGCGAATGAATCATCTCGCGTTCCCCACAGTCAGTCTGCGCTGTTTACCGGTATGGCGTCGTAATCTGCGTGTGTGGCGCAAACTTTCCGGCCCGGCTTTGATTGGCAATTTTGGTGAGCCGCTGCTGTATTTGCTGGCGCTGGGCTATGGCCTGGGCAGTTTTATTGGCAATGTGAGCGGTCTGCCGTACATCGTCTTCCTGGCCTCCGGTATTGTCTGCACCAGCGCCATGAACACGGCCAGCTTTGAAGGTCTGTACTCCGCCTATACCCGCATGGCAATACAAAACACCTGGGGCGGCATGCTTGCCACCCCGCTCAGCATCGACGACATCGTGCTGGGCGAAATTCTGTGGGCGGGCACCAAAAGCCTCATCAGCGCGGTTCCCATTCTGCTGGTGGCCGCCGCGCTGGGGGCGGTGCATGACGGTTATGTGCTGGGTGTATTGCCCGTGGTATTCATCATCGGCGTATGTTTTGGGGCCATGGCGCTGGTCGTGACGGCCCTGGCGAAAAGTTACGACTTTTTCATCTATTACTTTACTCTGGTGATCACCCCCCTGTTTCTGGTGAGTGGTGTGTTTTTCCCGCTGAGCGGCATGCCCGATGCGGTGCGGATTGGCGCGCAACTGCTGCCCCTGGCACATGCGGTTGACGTAGTGCGTCCCCTGATGACCGGCCAGCCTCTGCCGAGTCTCACCCTGCTTTATCTGCTGGTGCCGCTGCTGTATGCGGCAGGCGCTTTCTGGTTGGCGACAACATTGTTGCGCCGCAGATTAATTAGTTGATTTTAATATATAATTTATCTGCGGCCACAGACGGGGCAGGCTCGCTTTAATTATATACAGCAGTATGAGGTCAGGCCCCTTGAGTCAGGAATTTGGGGAAAGCACTTGAGTATTGTCAAAGGCTCATGTAGAATTTTGCCTCTTTACCATGCAGTTCTGGAGCGAACACCATGAAAACCTATAGCGCAAACCCCGACACCGTCCGTCGTGACTGGTACGTGGTAGATGCCGCCGGCAAGACTCTCGGTCGCCTGGCATCCGAAATAGCGCGCCGCTTGCGCGGCAAGCACAAGCCCGAATACACTCCGCACGTTGATACGGGTGACTATATCGTTGTGGTCAACGCGGCCAAGCTGCACGTTACCGGCAACAAGCTGCAGGACAAAATGTACCATCAGCACACGGGCTACATTGGTAACCTCAAAACCATTGCACTGAACAAGCTGCTGGATAAGGCCCCGGAGCGCGTCATCGAAATCGCTGTCAAGGGCATGTTGCCGAAAAATCCTCTGGGCCGCGCCATGTATCGCAAGCTCAAGGTTTACGGTGGTGCCACACATCAGCACGCTGCACAACAGCCCAAGCCGCTGGATATCTAAGTAACAAACCAGATACGCAGGGCGTTTGGTTAAATTAATCGTATCACGTTATTTTTTAGCAGGAACTGTACATGGCACAAGCACAAAATTATGGCACGGGTCGTCGCAAAAGTTCGGCGGCGCGGGTGCGCCTTCAGCCCGGCACGGGTGTTATCACCATCAACGACCGTGCCATTGATCACTATTTCGGGCGCGAAACCTCGCGCATGATGGTTCGTCAACCGCTGGAAGCCGTGAAAATGGTTGATGCGGTCGATATCAATGTTCGCGTTGCTGGCGGTGGCAACACGGGTCAGGCGGGCGCCATCAGCCACGGCATTGCCCGTGCACTGGTCGTTTATAATGAAGAATTGCGTTCAGCATTGCGCAAGGGTGGCTTTTTAACCCGCGATGCACGCGAAGTTGAGCGTAAAAAGGTTGGCTTGCGCAAGGCGCGTAAGCGTCCTCAGTTCTCCAAGCGTTAATTATCATGATGTGGCTCGGTTTGCTTTTAGTGAGCACGCCGAGTCCATTCTCTCCTCTCCCTGTTCAAATGGGGGATCGTCTAGTGGTAGGACGGCGGACTCTGACTCCGTCAACCTAGGTTCGAATCCTAGTCCCCCAGCCATTTTGCAGTCTCTCCTTCCGGCGTTGCCCGGCGCTTGTTACCGCTCGGTGAGCACCAAGATAAACTGTAAATTCACACTTGAAAAATTCAGGCAGATCTTAGAACCTATTCAATCTCGTTTGCCAAGAAGGGAAAAAGTAATATAGATTCTGTGGATGAGAGGAAAAAACACATCAGTAACGTAAGCCGAGAAGCCTTTGAAAAGATTGAGCCCATTTTGTTAGGTGTTCGGAAAAAAACCAGGCCGCGACCAGTGGAGGTAGGCGAGGTGTTTTGCGCCCTGCTGGATTTACTCAAGAGCGGCTGTCAGCGGGATATGCTGCCGAGGGATGTTCCGGCGAAAAGCACCGTGCATGACTATTTCACGACATAGCAAAGAGACGCCCTCAAAAGAAGAGCCAAGCCCGCTGGCGCGGGCATTAAAAAATGTGGTTGACGAGGCCCGCGCCGATCACCTCGTTCAGGAGAGGAGAGCGGCCTTTAAAGCTGCAATTCCAGCCCCGCCATGCCACATTTCTTTCCCGCCAGTTTACAGCCAACGTGCAGTGCATCACCCCAGTTCTGGCCGCCAATACGCGCATGAATGATGCCGGCATTGAGTGTGTCACCCGCACCGAGGGTGTCTATCAGCGTGGGTGGGGGGAATGCGGGACTATGCAGTACGTTGCCTGTGCGGGTCAGGCCGTACGCTCCCGCATCACCCCAGGCACAAACCAGATCAGCCTGCGGTGCCCGGTTGCGTATATGCAGCAGAAACTCATGAGGCTGTGTGAATCCGGTGGCTTGTGCATAGTGGCGTGACAGCAGCAGCAGATCGGCATGAGGAAATAATTGCTCGATGCCGACGCGCGGTTTTTCTATTTCTATTGAACGTGGAAGTGTAGGTGCATACGTGCGTGCGTGGTGCAGCATGCGGCAGGTTTCATCTACATTACGGCCTTCAAAATGCAGCCAGTCAATGCCGGACAGATCCACATTGCAGAAATCCGCAAAACGATATTCGGGCAGATCGCGGTAATGCACAATGCTGCGTGAACCATTGCGCTGATTTAGCAGGATATATGATGTAGGTGTTTTGCCATGCGACAGTTGGCGGCACGCCTGAATATTGATCTTGTGGTGAGCGAGGTCGTTGCGAATCAACACGGCATCGGGTTCGTCAACCAATACGCCCGCCCAGATACAATGATGCCCGAGTTGACTGAGCACGACCAGTGTATTGGTGACGTTACCACCCCGGCAGATGCGCTGGTGTGTAGCGCGCACCTCACTGTCTTCGGTGGGATAACCGTCCACGGTGTTAATGATGTCCAGCGTAGCGATGCCGATGCCCAGGATGCGTGCCATGGTCGCTAGGGCGCTGTGCGTTGTGCGGCCAGCGGCATGTACCAGATGTTCATGGCCTCAATGACCGCCCATTCCAGCATGATGCCCACATAATAGTACCATTCCATATCAAAATAACGCAGTGATATCAACCACACTACATTCCACACATACATGAAATGTACCAGCGCCAGCAAAATTGGCAAGGCAATCAATCGGGCGCCGCAATTTTTACACGAAATGGTTTGCCACAACCCTGTTTTGAACTTGTCACTCAATGGGATGCTTTGGGTCTGACAGCGGGGGCAGGTGAAATGGTGCATTACGTATGCCTTTTTATTTAACGTGTGAACACTATGTTTCTACCATAAATTTAGAGCGCGCGTCTATTCATGTGTACATATCGTGTCAGGTGCCCGGTGGTAATAAGTTGTCTGATGCAGGTTTAATAGTTCCTTATTAAGGCGCCCGTAAGCATGAAAAATGGTTGCTCCCACCCGGAAGTCTGAAATGAGACATTGTCGGGCCGTAAGGTGGGGTATCTGTTAATCGGTTATTACAAGGAGATATGACCATGAAACAAACTATTATTGCATCTGTTTTGTTGATGGGAGTGACTGCCCCTGCAATGGCGGTTCCGCCACATTTACCTTCCGTATATTCGGGCGGGAATCTTTGGACAATTACAGCTTACGATGATTCTGCTTCGGCGCACACGCAATGGGCTACGCAGGGTATTTGCTTTCTTCCCCCGGCTGTCGTGGGTACGCATGAGCGCGGCTCCTGGTATTCGGTGAGCTTCCCTGATTGGAACGGTACCTATAGCCAGGAAGGCGATCAGGTGTTTATTTATGGTGATTACGCCAAGGATGTGGGGCATGATGGTATACAAATTAGTATTGATGCCGCCCGTACTGCCAGCGGTCATTGGAAAGAGTGGCGTGAAAATGGTGCTTTTGGGATCACCATTGGATTCGCGAACACCACCCTGCAACGTGTGGGCAGATGCCGATCCGTTACTGCAACAGAGCTGCCGACGCTTGAGATAGCGCCTCGTTATCTGTCAGATGGCAAGGAAGCACAATTTCCAGCCGAGCCTAACCAGCGTCCATTTGACTTGCAGGCATCACCTTACGTGCTGGAACTCTTTAAATAACCTGAAATCACGACAAGACGCGCGTGTAGCTTTTCCGGCTCTGATCCGTACATGTACGGATCAGAGCCGGGCATTTTTCTGGATATCGGTCCGCCCCATCCTCTTTAAACATCATTAAAATCAATGATATTATCTCTATGGCGGCTGATCAGAGCCGATAGAAAATGCTCGTGGCCCGGAGTTTGGTATCATAGGGCGATGATTTTTGTAGATATGTGTGGAGCAAAGAAATGAAGGCGGTACATCGAAGACTGTTGTCCATGGGTGTGCTGATGGCGGGGGTGGTAACGCTGATCATCGTGGTGGGTGGTGATAAAAACACACCGTTAATGAACGCCATACTGGATGAGGACGTTGCAGGCATCAAACAGATGCTGGTGCAGAATGTGGATGTTAATGCACGTAACAAGTATGATTGGACGGCATTGCCGCATGCGGCGAGAATAGGCAATCTGGAGATAGTCAATCTGCTGCTGGCGCGTGGCGCACAGGTTAATGTGCAGGATAACACCGGCACTACGCCGTTAATGCGCGCCGCACTCAAGGATCAAGCGTCTATTATCAGGGTGTTTTTAGCACACGGTGCGAAAATTGATGCGCAGGATAATGCCGGATATACCGCGCTGCACTGGGCATCCATGAAAAATAAACTTAATGCGGTAAAGGAACTGCTGGCGGCGAATGCGAGTACGGCCCTCAGGAACAAGGAAGGCAGCACGGCGCTGATGCTGGCACTGGGAGAACATAATGCGGACATTGCAAATCTGTTGCTGGCTGCGGAGCGTAAATAAATGACGGTGTATCGGTTTTTCAAAATGGTATGCATGGCCGGTGTGCTGTTGAGTACAGTAGCATGTGGTAGCCATGCGCATGAAGCCGCTCCATTGGGTGACAAGGCGGCGCTGGAGAAGCTCGCCAAGGCGTATCGAATGGTTGAGGAAAGTCAGCAGATGGACAGTTCACCCATGAGCCTTGTACCAGACAAGCGTAAAAAATTCATAGAAATGGTATTTGAAAAGGCCGAATATAATTATTCCGCGACGTTGCACAGTCTGGCCGAAGGCATGACCGGAAACACATTGAAGGTGATTGACCAGAACATCAAGGATCTGGCAGAGCTGCTGCTGCTGCCACATCGCGGTAGCGCAGTTGCAATGGAAGACCTATACAGCACCCAAGAATTGCAGGACATACGGGCTATTGAAAGCCGATTGAAATAAGGCACAATCCCTTGTCAATGTTAAAAACACGTGTTCAATTTTGGGTGGCGCTGGCGTTTATTTCCGCAGGTATTTTCCCGGCATGTCAGAATGTTTTTGCCGCGTCTGCCGGGAAGAGTCATCCTCCCCCCGGCATGCTGTTGATTCCTGGTGGAGAGTTCATCATGGGCAGCAATAAAACCGACAAGGCTAACAAGGCCAAGGAATTTGGCCTGTCCAAGCCCTGGTATCTTGATGAGCATCCACAACGCAAAATACGCCTGCCGGATTTTTTTATGGACACCTACGAGGTGACCAATGCCCAGTACCGTGAGTTTGTCATCAAGACCAATTATTGGTTGCCCACGCAATGGGAAAAAAATGGCTATCTTTTGACGCGTGAAATTCTTGAATCGGCAGATGTTGCCAAATTAAGAAGCTTTGTGACCGAGACATTGCAGCTGGATCTGGATGCGCGCACCTTGAGCAAAGAAGCGCTGATTACCACGATCGAAAAGCGTCAGACCGTTCTTGATCATTATCCCGTCACGGGCGTGACCTGGCCGAATGCCCGTGATTACTGTGCCTGGGTAAAGAAGCGCCTGCCGACCGAGGCGGAGTGGGAAAAAGCGGCCCGCGGCCCGCATGGACAGGAGTTTCCCTGGGGTAGCGACTGGAATCCCGCTAAACTAAATGCGGCAAGTGCCGATAACTGGGGAGACGGGGTTTCTCCGGTGGGCGCTTATCCGCAAGGAAAGTCACCCTATGGAATTTTTGATATGGCGGGCAATGCCATGGAATGGGTGCAGGACGACTACCAGCCTTATCCAGGCGCTACCTACAAAAGCGCAGCCTTCACAAAACAGCCCAGTAAAGTTGTTCGGGGGGGGGGCTGGGGTGGCATCGGTCACTACGTGATTGGCCATTTTTACCGGGGAGCCTACCGGTTTTATCTGGCGCCGCATTCAGCTTTCAGTGATCTGGGCTTTCGCTGTGCGCAAGACCCGCGCTAAATTTTCCTGGAACATCTTGTAAAAAAAGCGGTTTTCGGCACATGCTTGCCCGTGTTGCCGGGTCATTTTTGATACAATTGTCGTCAGTCGCGGGGTGATAGATTGCCATGCCCACGAGTGAAAAGTGACCTCTGTCACTCTCATGGGCCGTGAAATTTGATAGTATAATCAAAATGCTGGTTTAATATGGTTTGCTGGGAGGCTCATTATGAAAGCAAAAGATCGTCGTCTGGATGAAATTAGGGCGTTGATCCCCGAAATCATGCCCGAAGACGCCTTGGCACTGCAAAACACGGGCGCGCTATTAATTGATGTGCGTGAAGCAGATGAAATTGCTGCTGGCAGTCCCAAGCAGGCGCTGCGTATGGGGCGTGGTTTTTTAGAGCTGCGCATTGAAGATAGCGTGGAAGACAAATCACGCACCCTGCTCACCCTGTGTGCGGGCGGTGTACGCTCCCTGTTTGCTGCCGAGGCATTGCGCAACATGGGCTACACCGATGTACGTTCGGTGACAGGTGGGTTTAATCGCTGGAAAAATCAGGGCCTGCCCTTTGAAGTGCCGTTGACGCTGGATGCCGATGCGCGCGAGCGCTACTCACGCCATTTGTTATTGCCGGAAGTCGGTGAGTCCGGGCAGGTTAAGCTAATGGGCAGCAAGGTATTATTGATTGGCGCGGGTGGCCTGGGTTCACCCGCTGCCTATTATCTGGCGGCGGCCGGTGTCGGCACAGTGGGTGTCGTCGATCATGACGTGGTGGATCGCAGCAATCTACAGCGACAGATCTTGCACACCGAAGCGCGGGTCGGCATGCCCAAGGTGGATTCGGCGCGTGAGACACTTGAAGCCTTGAACCCCAAAATCAAAGTGGTGGGTTATCAGACCCATCTTAGTGCTGACAACGTTGAAGACATTCTTTCCGGTTACGACGTCATTGTGGATGGCACCGATAATCTGCCCACGCGATACCTGATTAACGATGTTTGCGTCAAGCTGGGTCTGCCGAATGTTCACGCGGCAGTGTATCGCTTCGAAGGCCAGATCACCGTATTCTGGCCGGGCTATGAAAAGCATCGGGGCGGATGTTATCGCTGCATGTTTCCCGAGCCGCCGCCTGCGGAAATGGCGCCCTCCTGTTCCGAGATTGGCGTGCTGGGTGTCATGCCCGGCGTCATAGGGGTATTGCAAGCGGTTGAGGCCATCAAGATATTGCTGAGCATCGGTGAACCGCTGGTAGGTAAAATGTTGTACTACGATGCGTTGCGCGCCAACTTCACTGAATTTAAACTCAAACGTAATCCGCAGTGCCGCTACTGCGGCGATGATGCGCATATCACCGGCTATGTTGATTATGCGCAAGTGTGTGCCACCACACCATGATCCCCTGAACATGACGGGATAGATATGGCGATTGCATACACGCTGAAGCAATATCTGGACGGTAATCGGATCGCCTATACCGTTGTGGATCTTCCGCCTGTGGCATCGCTGGTCAGAATTACGGAAATAACAGGCATCGCGCCGGAGTCTTTGGTACAGGCCATTGCCTTGAAAGACAGTCTTGGCCTGGTCATGGCCATTATTCCAGTCACTCATAGCATCGATATCGATTCCGTATCCAGATTGTTGCATCGCAAGCTGGTATTCGCGACCGAGGCGCAGATCACGGCCGTGTTTCACGATTGCGCGCTCGGCTTTGTGCCTGCAATAGGTGAGCCTTACGGTGTAAGAACCATGCTTGATGACAGCCTGCTGCAAGCAGCGGATGATATTTATTTTGCGGCGGGCAATAACGCGCACCTGATTCAGGTCAACAGAAAAATTTTTCATGTAATGCAGCGCAATGCCTGGTTGGGTGGTAATTTTTCGTGCCGCAATGAGGCCGAGAAAAAAACATCCATGGTTTCGGGTGGTGATGAAAAAGAAAATATGCAGCAATGCATCGAGCGCATGGGTTTGTTGCCACCGTTGCCGGAGATGGCGCGCAAAATCATCCGGCTCAGTGCCAGCCCTGGCGCGGGCGCAGATGAACTTGCGCGGCTTGTGGAGCTTGACCCCAGCCTGGCCGCGCAAGTAATGCGCTATGCCAATTCACCGTTTTTCGGTTATCAGGGTCGGGTCGACTCTGTGAGTGTCGCCATCTCGCGCGTGCTGGGGTATGACATGTCCATGAATCTGGCGCTCGGTGTGGCGACCGCGAAACCCTTCAAGATTCCATTGAATGGCCCGTTGGGTCTGGCCGCATTCTGGCGTCATGCGGCTTACAGCGCCGCACTGATGCAGGCCTTGGGCAGAGCCATGCCTGATCCTGTGCGTCCCGGTGCCGGGCTCACTTTCCTGGCGGGCTTGCTGCATAATTTTGGGCACCTGTTGCAGGGCCATTTATTCAAGCGCGAGTTTCTGAAAATCAACGCTGCGATGGAAGAGTATCCGGAAAAATCGGTGATTTTGGTCGAGCAGGAAATTCTGGGTGCGGATCATTGTCAGGTGGGCGGATGGCTGATGAAAGCCTGGCGCCTGCCGGAAGAAATTGTGGTGACGGCATTTGAGCACCATAATGAACACTACACGGGTCCGCATGCGGTGTATGTCTATTTAGCGCTGGTTGCAGATCGCATGCTTAAAACGCATGGTATTGGTGATTCCGAGAGCCATGATATACCTTCGGCAATTCTCGAAGCGCTCAGGCTTGATGAGGTTCAGGTCATCATGGTGATGAATCGGTTACTGGAAGGAAGTGATGGATTGAATGTCATGGCGAAACAATTGGCGGCCTGATGTTGAGGGCTGCGAATTTGTTGGTGTTGCCCACCTGTGATCAGCAGTTCAGCTATTGGTCAGTGCCTGCCTAAGCGTCCCGCTCAGATTATTCAGTTGGCCATGAAAGAAATGATCGACATCATTCATGCAGATTACCTGCGGCGTGCGTGGTGCGTCCGTCATTGCTCCCAGTCGGGCCGCCCACGACAACACGTCATCACATGGCACAACTTCGTCCTGTTCGCCCTGAATCAGTAGCCAGGGACAATCCGGCGCGGTAACGGCGCTGACATCAAACATATTGACGGGCGGTGCTATCGTAATCAGACGCGCTACAGGTCGACGTTGAGCACCCAATAGAGCGATGTAGGCGCCAAACGAAAACCCTGCCAGCCACAGCGCATGATCAGGATAGGATTCGTTTACCCAATCAATGACGGCGAGTAAATCTTCCGTTTCTCCCGTGCCATGCGCATATTGTCCGGTGCTGGCTCCCACGCCACGAAAGTTAAAGCGTACCGTGCCAACGCCCAGATCATTCAGTGCGCGTGAAATAACATGCACCACCTTGTTGGTTAAAGTGCCACCGTAGAGCGGATGAGGGTGGCATATCACGCCAATCGCGCGCATCGCACCATTATCCAGCGGAAAGGCCGTAATGGCTTCCAGTTCACCTGCCGGGCCGGGCAGTGTCAGTGCGGTGCTGACGCACGGCAGGCTGGTCTCTGCTTCGTAGAAATGTCGATCCAGGGTGTGTCGCATTCAGGGGTGGATGGCTTGATCCGGGTGTTACCCGGCGGAGACACTGGCTGTTTTCATGCGTCAAAGTGTATCATACTGCTCAAACGGGTGCGGCGCTGCCGAGGATAAATTTTTTTATTTCTATTGGCATTTTTGTAAAAAGGCACTAGAATATGCGCCTTGATCGGTGTCTTCTGGTTTGAGCGCCGTGAAGCCGTAGACCTTTAAGTAACTTTATGAAATAGGAACTAACATGAAATATCCAATTCTCCTTGCTTCTTTGTTGGCATTATCGTTATCCGCTTGTGGCAAGAAGGAAGAGCACGCAGCAGAGATGCCCGCGCCTGCTCCTGCTCCTGAAGCCGCCGCCCCTGCCCCTGCTATGCCTGCGCCTGAAGCAATGCCTGCTCCTGCTCCCGAAGCAATGCCTGCCCCTGCTGATGCCGCACCTGCACCTGCGCCTGGCCACTAATAGAGCCTAGCAAAAAGTACGATGAAGAGGCTCCTGGCCAAGCCAGGAGCCTCTTGGTTGTGTGGGGTTGCACTCGGATACTGTCAAGAAATAAACATTGTATTTATTTCTTTAGTTGGCCGTTCCATCAGTATGTGTAATTTTTGTCTGTTTCGATGTTGTGTTGACAGAAAAGCGCTGCTTTTCATGACGGCCATCCGGGACACGCTGGGTCTATGTGCTGATTCATGAAGCATTTGATCCAGACAGATTCTATGGCTTTTTGTCTTGTTGTGATTGTTCGTACGCCATAACGTGACGTTTTATCTCTTCTGTTACGTTAATAACGCGGCGCAGGTTTGCTCCCAAGTCTCCTTTTCCTGTCTGGGATTCAGAACGCACGTATAAAATGCTTCCGCCAGTGGGCGCGGCATGAACCTGTAGTGTTATATCATCCTTGAATCGCCACACTCGTGTGGTGGCCACCGCTGTCAATGTGTATGAGCCGGGTTGCTGGCTGGAAAGCGGCCACCCCATCTCGGGCAACACTTGTACACCAATATTAAATAACTGCGCGGGCGGCACCGTAAAGGTGTGCGGCCTTAATTCGGGGAAAGGATGGTTTTCCCGTGTTTCAGCGACATGAGTGGTGACATAGATTTTAAGCCGGGTACCGATTCCCGGCGCGTCAAGCAGGGGTGGATGATTCCAGGCCAGTGAGGCGCCCACGAACAGTACCGGCAACAGGGCCAGAATCAGCACCACCCGCAGGGCCAGGGAAGAAAGGGTAGGCATATCCATATCTATCAAATCAGGGCGTCAGGTTCTTTTCGTGGATGCGGTATAACAACGCCGATGTGCAAGGGTTATCCCTGTGGTAAAATTGAACCATGTCTTCGCGTTAATGGGCGTCAAACGCCAGCAGCGCACAATTATCCAGAGTAAATCTACCAGATCATGCGATATCAGGATAGCTTTGATGTGATTGTCATTGGTGGTGGCCATGCGGGCACCGAGGCCGCGCTGGCCGCCGCACGCATGGGCGCGCGCACCCTGTTGTTGACACACAGCATCGAAACCCTGGGGCAGATGAGCTGTAATCCCGCCATTGGCGGCATCGGCAAAGGCCATCTGGTCAAGGAAATTGATGCGCTGGGTGGATTAATGGCGCATGCCGCAGACTGCGCGGGTATCCAGTTTCGTACATTGAACGCCAGTAAAGGCCCGGCAGTGCGCGCCACCCGCGCGCAGGCTGACCGGATGTTGTATCGGCAGGCGGTACGCACTGCGCTGGAAAATCAGCCTAATCTGGTGCTGTTTCAACAGGCGGTGGTGGATCTGGATGTGGACAACGGTCGTGTGACTGGTGTGGTTACGCAAATGGGGCTGCGCTTTGCGGCACGTAGCGTGATATTAACCGCCGGTACCTTTTTGGGCGGATTAATCCATATTGGTCTGGCCAATTACGAGGGTGGGCGTGCGGGTGATGCGCCTGCCAATGCGCTGGCGCGACGTTTGCGCGAGCTGCCCTTTCGCGTTGATCGTCTCAAAACAGGTACGCCACCCCGTATTGACGGGCGCAGTATTGATTATTCGCAGCTTGCAGCACAGCCGGGTGATGATCCACTGCCAGTGTTTTCATATCTGGGTTCGGTCAGTGAACATCCGCGCCAGGTGCCCTGTTATATCACCGCTACCAATGAACGCACCCATGACATCATTCGCAATGGCTTGTCGCGTTCGCCCATGTATACCGGTGTGATTGAAAGCGTGGGGCCACGTTATTGTCCGTCAGTGGAAGACAAGGTGGTGCGCTTCAGTGACAAGACCGGACATCAGATTTTTGTCGAGCCGGAAGGTTTGACGACGCATGAAGTGTATCCGAATGGTATTTCCACCAGCCTGCCATTTGATGTGCAGTTTGAGTTGGTGCGCTCGATTCGCGGGTTTGAAAATGCGCATATCACCCGTCCTGGCTATGCGATTGAATATGATTTTTTTGATCCGCGCGATCTCAAGTCGTCGCTTGAGACCAAGCACATGGCGGGCCTGTTTTTTGCCGGACAGATTAATGGCACCACCGGCTATGAAGAGGCTGCTGCGCAAGGCTTGATCGCCGGCATGAATGCCGCACTGTTGGCGCAAGATAAACCTGCGTGGTGCCCGCGTCGCAACGAAGCGTATATTGGCGTGTTGATTGACGACCTGATTACACGCGGCACCAGCGAACCGTACCGCATGTTCACCAGCCGTGCCGAATACCGTTTATTGCTGCGTGAAGATAATGCTGATTTACGCCTCACCAGCAAAGGCCGTGAGCTGGGTCTGGTAGATGATGTGCGCTGGCGTGCCTTTGAAGAAAAGCGTGTTGCCATTGAAGCTGAAACGGCGCGCCTCAACTCCACCTGGGTACGGCCAGAAACCTTGCCCGACGCCGATGCGCAGCGTGTGCTCGGCACCGGTATTACCCACGAATACTGCCTGATGGATTTACTGCGCCGCCCGGATGTCACCTATGCATCGCTGATGACGTTGCCCAATGCTGACGCGGGCGTCATGGACTCCAAAGTGACTGAACAGGTCGAAATTCAAGCCAAATATGCGGGCTATATAAACCGCCAGCACGACGAGATCGAGCGCAGCCGCCGCAACGAAGAAACGCATCTGCCTGTGGGTCTGGACTACGAGCGGGTATCAGGCTTGTCCTCCGAAGTGCGCCAAAAACTCAACGCGCAGCGGCCTGACACCCTGGGTCAGGCCGCGCGGATTCCCGGCATTACGCCAGCGGCGATTTCATTGCTGCTGGTGCACCTCAAAAAGCGTGCTGGGTAGCGTCAGACGGCGTGATTTCGGCCTGCGACTGTTCAAAAAATGTTTGGTTTTTGTTTTTTCTCGTGATAGATATTTTCTTGCAATTGTAGACTACCCTTGCCTGGAATGATCCCAAGCGTTTTTCCCCGTGCACTTAGTCAGGATGAGCATTGAAAATGGCTACTATAAAAAAACATTTATTTAGGGTGGCGGCTTTAATCCTGTTCCCCTTTATTATTCTACTGAGTGGGTGTGGAGGAGGTGGCGGAAATGCCCCCCTGCCGCCGCCCGCTCCCAATCTTCAGTCCATTGCGGTAACGCCCGCACTCCCCACGGTAATGGTGGGCTCAACCCAGCAGTTCATCGCCACAGGAACTTACGCTGATGGCACATCAGCGGTATTGGTTACAGGAGTCCTATGGGGTTCATCCGACACCTCTATTGTCACGGTAAACACCAGCGGTCTTGCGACAGGGGTAGGTGCGGGCACGGCAACGATTCGCGCAACATCAGGCACTCTGTCAGGAAGCGTGACTTTGACGGTCACATCCTCTTCTGCTGCTGCTCTCACTGACCCCCTTTACCCCGCGCAATGGCATCTCAAAAACACGGGTCAATTGGGCGCTAACGGTGTGGCCGGGGTTGCTGGAGAAGACATCAATGTGGAGCCAGTATGGGTGGCTTGCGGCGGCGGCAATACCTGCCGTGGCGAGGGAGTGCTCATCGCCGTGGTGGACAACGGATTGGAGATCGCACACGAAGACCTGGCCGCCAATGTCGCCACCGGTTTGAGTTATAACTACCTCACTTCGGGCACCGATCCCACGGAAGCGCCTGGCGATATGACTCCAGGCAATGGTCACGGTACGAGGCTCGCCGGCATCATTGCAGCGCGTGATCTGAATGGCCTGGGAGTGCGCGGCGTAGCGCCACGCGCCAATCTGGTGGGATATAACCTGTTGCAAGACCATACCAACATCAACGCAGTCGATGCCATAACACGTGGCGCAGCAGCGGTTAGCATCAGCAGTAACAGTTATGGGCCGCCTGATAATGGAGACCTGCACCCTGCCACTCTGCCCTGGATGAGCGCAATCAATACCGGATTAGCCACCGGACGTGGCGGGTTAGGCACCGTTTATGTCTGGGCGGCAGGTAATGGCGGCGATGGCAGTACGGCTTGTCCTACATGCCGGGATAATTCCAATTACGATGGACAGGCCAACTTTCGTGGCGTGATCGCGGTGGCGGCGGTTAAGGATAACGGGGTGTATGCTTCTTATTCTGAGCGTGGCGCCAATCTATGGGTGAGCGCCCCGGCAGGGGAGTCTTGTGATACACACACCATCACCACCACAGATCGTACGGGCGCAGTGGGGAACAACCCTCCATCGCCGGGAGGGGGCGCCGATTATGCCGATGATAAGTATACCCGGTGCATGAACGGAACGTCAGCCGCCGTACCGATGATCTCTGGCGTGGTGGCCTTGGTGCTGCAGGCCAATCCCACGCTGGGTTGGCGCGATGTGCGGGAAATTCTGGCACACAGCGCACGCAAGAATGCCCCCCTCAGTGGTGACTGGAGTGTGAATGGCGCGGGGCTGAACGTCAGCCACGACTACGGTTTCGGTGTGGTTGATGCCCATGCCGCCGTTACACTTGCCAAGACCTGGGTTAATTTGCCCGCAGAAAAAACCTGGATAACCGGGCCGTCTGCAGTGAATCTGACGATTCCTGACAATAACCTTAGCGGTGTTAGCAATGCCATTACGGTGACGGGTAGCGGCATCACCCACATCGAGCATGTTGAAATCACATTCAGCGCCTCCGATCATACTTATGCGGGCGATCTGGAAATTAGTTTAGTCAATGTTGCCACTGGCACGATCAGCCTCCTGGCGGAGTCGCATAACTGCGACGGAGTCGTGTGTGCGCCCCACAACAGTTGGGTTTTCAGCAGCACGCGACATCTGGGAGAAGCAGCGGATGGGGATTGGCTTCTCATTGTCAGAGACCGGGCGCGTGCCGATATCGGCACCTTTCAATCTTGGGCTTTAAAGTTCTACGGACACTAAGATCAAGGAAATCACCCAATGAAATTTTCAAATATGTGTGTAGTTTCTTCGTTAATATTGCTTTTCTCTGCACCTATGGCCACGGCATACGCAAGTGAGCGCGGCACTGCTGGTTTTACTGCGATGGATAAAAAAACCACCGGCAAAACCGCCACACTGCAACAATCCTATGTCTGGCACGATGGCAAAAGGGAACGCCAGATCTGGCTGGATCCGGCGCTGTTGGCAGAATTTAATGCAAGAAAACCCGCGAATCAAAGTGTCGTCAAAGCGGCGCACAGAAATGCTGTGTTGCTGCCAACCCGGCAGAGAAATATGCGGCTGTGGTACCTGGGTGAGGGGGTGAGTGCCGATGGCGCGGCGCGTTCGCTCAATGCTAGTGCGGCGGGCGCAAAAGCCATCGCCAGCATCGAGAGTGAGAATTTTTCACCGGTATTGCGCGACTCTGCTTCAACTGCAGGGCATATGCGTGCGCTGCCTGGCAACATTATTGTTTACTTGAACCCGGTATGGGATACCGTCACAGTTAATGCCTGGGCGGACAAGAATAAACTCGAAATCATCAAAAAACTGGAAATCGGCCCGAATATTTATGTAATCAAAACCGCCCCCGGCCTGGATGCTTTGAATATTGCCAACACGCTTCGTCAGTCCGGCGAAGTCATTGCTGCTATGCCCAATTGGTGGGAAGCGGTGACCAAACGATAGGTTCTGTTCGTGCTTATCCGGTTGATACCCTATTTTTAGTGAAGGTATGATTTGTCCATGTAGATGGACATCCTTCAACACGAAGACCTTTCGTTCCCGCGATCTCTTCCAGAGTTTCAGCGGATGTCTGGACAACGAGGCCTGCACGTCAACTACCTGCTGAAACCGCGCTGGCCTAGCGGCTACGTTTGCCCACATTGTGGGTCGGTGGGCGAGCCTTTGCGTTTTACCGCCCGTCCACGTGTTCTGCGATGTCGGCATTGCCTCAGCAACACGGGTTTGACGGTCGGGACGGTAATGGAACGCTCGCCTACCCCGCTCAGTATTTGGTTTTGGGCCGTTTATCGGGTATCCAGCCAGACACTGCGCATGTCTGCGGTACAGTTTCGGCGTCAGCCTGGATTGAAGCGTTACGAGAGACCGCTCCCCGATATTCCACAAGCGCCGTGCCGGCATGGTACACCCTGACCAAGACCGGATTGGAGGAGAGTCCGCCAAGCGGATGGAAAATCCCCGCTCGGTTGAGTATGCGGTAGCAAGTTGATCTTTTTTGGGGGGAGGTGAGGCTGAATAAGCTTGTGGCTAATACATTGGAAAAGGTTTCGTGACCATCCCAATTCGTAGAGTTGAACATCTCCCGGGTTTTCGCTGGCCGGCCTAATCTGGGAATCTCTCTATCTGTTAGAACCTGTTCAAGATCTCGCCGAAGGGCACATACGGTGTTACCCGCATATACAGGCGAACTCAAAATGCTCACATACTTCGTGTATGCTCCGTTTTTTCGTTCGCCCTGATCGATAGGGGTGCCTTGCACTGGGAACCCTTCGTTCTTCTCTTGATCGAGATTTTGAACAGGTTCTTAGGGCACCCCTACAGCCTGCCGTCGTTTTTGCGCTGATATCATTTCCCCTTCAGTGTCCGCACTCCACCCTCATGTCCCAGCAACAGCACATCGGCTGGGCGCAGTGCGAACAGACCGTTGGTGACGATGCCGGGGATGTTGTTGAGCTGCGCTTCGAGTTTGGCGGGTTCCAGAATGGTGAGGTTATGCACGTCGATAATCAGGTTGCCGTTATCGGTGGTGTAGCCGTCGCGTAACACCGGCTTGCCGCCCAGCGTTACCAGCGCGCGCGCCACGTAGCTGCGGGCCATGGGGATGACTTCGATGGGCAGGGGAAATGTGCCCAGCACGTCGACCAGCTTGGATTCGTCTGCAATGCATACAAATTTGCGGCTGGCGGCGGCGACGATTTTTTCGCGAGTCAGCGCGCCACCACCGCCTTTGATGAGGTGCAGATAGCGGTTGGATTCGTCGGCGCCATCGACATACACGGCAATGTCGTTGACCGCATTCAGATCAAATACCGTGATGCCGTGTCCCTTGAGGCGATCCGCAGTGGCGATGGAGCTGGCTACGGTGCCTTCAATTTTGTGCTTGATTCCGGCCAGGGCGTCGATAAAGAAGTTAGCGGTAGAGCCTGTGCCTACCCCCACGATGGCGCCGGTGGTGACATAATCCAGCGCTGCCAGAGCAACGGCTTTCTTCATTTCATCTTTGGTCATGGTGTGCTCCAACAATATAACTGCCGGAAAATATACCCGGATATGGCCGATTATGCTAGTTTATAGCCCATGAAACAATACATTGAAAAAATCCTCAAGGCACGTGTTTATGATGTGGCGCAACAAACGCCATTGGATTTGATGCGTAATTTGTCACAGCGGCTGAATAACCATGTGATGCTCAAACGCGAAGACCTGCAGTCGGTGTTTTCATTCAAGCTGCGTGGCGCGTACAACAAGATCGTTAATCTGCCGCCGGAGGTCGCCGAAAAGGGCGTGATCACCGCGTCGGCGGGTAATCACGCTCAGGGCGTTGCACTGGCGGCCAGCAAGCGCGGCATTCCGGCGTTGATTGTGATGCCACGCACCACGCCGGACATCAAGGTGGCCTCGGTGCGCAGTCTGGGTGGGACAATTGTATTGCATGGCGACACCTATGATGAAGCGTACCAGCATGCCATGGCGCTGGCTGACCAGAATGGCATGGTGTATGTGCACCCGTATGATGATCCGGATGTCATTGCCGGACAGGGTACCGTGGCGATGGAGATTTTGCGCCAGCATATTGACCCGCTGCACGCCATTTTTGTGCCAGTGGGAGGGGGTGGCTTGATTGCGGGGGTGGCGGTGTATGTTAAAAACCTGTGGCCGGATATCAAGGTGATTGGTGTGGAGCCGGAAGATGCGGCGAGCATGTATGAGGCTTTGCGCAGTGGTGAGCGCACGGTGCTGAGCCATGTGGGTATTTTTGCCGACGGTGTGGCGGTCAGGCAGGTGGGTAAAGAGACTTTCCGCATTGCGCAGCGTTATGTTGACGAAATTATTCTGGTGGATACAGATGAAATTTGCGCGGCTATCAAGGATATTTTCGACGATACCCGCTCAATTGCGGAGCCCGCAGGCGCGCTGGCGGTCGCCGGACTCAAGAAGTATGTTGAGCGTGAGAGCGTCTCGGCGCAACGCATGGTGGCGATTGATAGTGGCGCAAATATGAACTTTGGGCGTTTGCGCCATGTTGCCGAGCGTGCCGAAGTGGGTGAGCGGCATGAGGCGATATTGGCGGTGACCATTCCCGAGCGCCCCGGCAGTTTCAGCGAGTTTTGCCACATGATCGGCACTGACCGGAACATCACCGAGTTTAATTACCGCTATGCCGATGCGACCACTGCCCATGTATTTGTGGGGATAAAATTGGCGCAGGGTGATGCAGAAAGGCATGAACTTGTTCGATGTCTGAAGGCGGCGGCATACCCGGTGGTCGACATGACCGATAATGAAATGGCCAAACTGCATGTTCGTTACATGGTGGGAGGACATCCCCCGATGATTGAGCACGAGCGGGTGTACCGCTTCGAATTCCCGGAGCGGCCAGGTGCTTTGCTGCGTTTTCTTGATAAAATGGGGCGTCGCTGGAACATCAGCCTGTTTCATTACCGCAATCATGGCGCTGCTTATGGTCGGGTATTGGTCGGAGTGCAGGTTTCTCCGGCCGAGGTGGCGGCGTTTCAGGATTATCTTGCCGATCTGAGCTATGCCTATGAGGATGAAACCGGGAACCCGGCGTACCGCCTTTTTTTGAGTTAGGCACGAATTCAGCCTCGACATATAAACAAAAGGCCCGATATCGGGCCTTTTGTTTACTACAAGGTTGCGCTTTACATCACTACTGGCGCAACTACCTTTGCTTTCTTCTTTTTCGCGACTGCCTTTTTCTTGGGAGCTGCCTTTTTCTTGGACACTGCCTTCTTCTTCGGGGCAGCGGCTTTCTTCTTTGAAGCTACTTTCTTCTTTGGAGCTACCTTTTTCTTGGGGGCTACCTTTTTCTTGGCAACCACCTTCTTTGTTGCTACTTTCTTTGAAGCTACCTTTTTTGAAACTACCTTCTTGGATACAGCCTTTTTCTTTGAAGCTACCTTCTTTGTTGCTGCTTTCTTTAAAGCCATGGTTTACTCCTCCATATGTGAAATGTACATTCGTGTACGCGGTTAAGTATAGCTAACTTTCAACATACTTCTACGCCTTAACGAAAATTATATCGTCAAGCAATTCTATTACTTTAATAATTTTCATGAAAAAGTGTATCGAGTTTTAAAATATATTGCCACTCTTTTGTTGCGATCGACATTATAGAGAGTCGATTGCCGCGTTTCAAGAGCTTCATGGAATGCAATTGTTGATGGTTTTTGAGTTCATCAAGACGGATGATTCGGCTGAATGATCCCACATAACGAACATCTACCATGTACCAACAGGGCTTGTCCGGATTGCTGCGAGGATCGTAATGCGGGTTGTTGGGATCAAATGCAGTGAAGTCAGGATAGCCTCCCTTTACGATTTCGATGATGCCGGCGATGCCGGGAATTTTGCAACTGGAATGGTAAAAATAGGCTAAATCACCAATTTTCATTTGGTCGCGTAGCATGTTGCGCACCTGATAATTGCGTACGCCATCCCAATGCTCGGTTTGTCCCGGTCGGCTTTTGAGTGTGTCGATGCTGAACGTGTCGGGCTCGGATTTCATCAGCCAGTAATTCATGGTGCGTCCTTTTCGGGAAGGTAGAGTTGTACTTCAGAGGCAATCGCCTGCAGCGGGATATCCCAGGGAAAGTGTTGTAATGTAGCAACACGTTGGAAGTCGTAAGCGATGCCGACCAGGCGGGGTTTACGCCAATAATGCCGTCGTCGCAAAAAAGAAAAGGTCTTGTCATAGTATCCACCGCCCATACCGAGGCGGTTGCCATGGGTGTCAAAGGCGACTAATGGTGTCAGCACCAGATCCAGCGCCCAGGGTGGAGCACGGTGTGATGTCGAGAGGCAAGGCTCCAGAATGCCGAAGCGATTGAGGATTAATGGATCGCCATCGCGGTACGGCAGAAACCACAAACGTCCTCCAGGGAGCGGGCTTAATACCGGCAAATAACAGGTTTTACCCATTGCCCAGGCGCGTTGCATGAGGGGTGCGGGGTCAAGTTCGCCACGCTGTGGAAGATAGCAGGCAAGGTGCTGGCTGCGTTGAAACAGCGTCGATCCGGCGACGTGGTGTGCTACCTGGCGAGCGGCATCAGCTTGTTCCGTCGGGCTCAGATGGGCGCGTCGAGCGCGCATTTGCCGGCGTAGTTCGGTGCGTGATTCAGTGTGGGGGGAAGGGAGTATGGGTAACAAAGAGGAACATCCTCCGCCTGTGACGTAATGGACCTTTGTTCTTGAACCAATGGTTCAAGTGGGTACTTGTGCGATATATCAGGCTTTCCGCTCCCACCAGTCGCTCCCGGCATCCTGCCTCCCGCGACACTAGTGCATCCCTGCACGTCGGAAGTGGTGCGGACATGCACAACAATACCAGCAAGCAAGTTCCCGGGGTTTAAGAATTAGGCTCAAGAAAAACCCAGTCCACACACGGGCACCGCAGAGGATGTTCCAGACTTATTCTAGCTGAAAAGCCTGACCGATGCCATGTGCCGGGCTGGATTGCCCGCCGTACATCTATCAATTTGCCTGTGGGTGGCGCGAGGAAACCTACAGGTCGAGCTGGTGGCTCTGGTGCAGGGCGCCATCAATCTTGTTTTGCAGTACTTTCACGCGCTGGGTGAGTGATTGAGTGATGTGGTCTTTCTGCAATTGATGCTGGAGCAGTTCATGAGCAACATTCAGTGCGGCCATGACAATAATCCGGTCGGTGCCCACCACTTTGCCGCTGTCGCGGATACCGTTGATAGTGTTATTCAGGTGCTGTACGGAGGCCAGCAGGTTATCATGTTCTTCTGCCGGACAGGCGATGCGATATTCCTTGTCCAGTACTTGCACGGTAACGGCGACGGTTTCGGTTTTTACGGGGTCATTGATCATGTATCATATTCCATGGATTTGAAGCGTCGGATCATTGACTCTACCCGCGAGCTGACGATTTCGGTTTTTTTGATGAGGTGGGCGCGTTCTGTCAGCAAGCTGGCCTGCTGGCTGCGTAGCGTGGCATTTTCTTCCCGTAACTGGTCGCAGACCTGGATGAGTTCTTCGATACGAAACTCAAGGTGACGCAGACTTTGTTCAATGAGGCGGGTGGTCGCTTCCGGCATCGCTGGTGTCGTGCTTCCCACGGTGCTTGCAGAACCCTTCGCGGGCGTTTCAGGTTTTATGGTTTTCATGGATCAAATAGTAGACTGGACGTGGCGTGCGGTCAATGGGGTAATACGGGTTCTGTGATCAACATTTTGGCGAAACGAACTATTAGGAATGCCGTGACGGTGATAGCATAGTATTCAAACCCTGCCGGCGCGTCGGTATGGCGTGTAAATCAGGTGTGAATGGAGCTCTTAATATGACAGAGAATAATGAACTCACGCAATATGATGAACTGAATGAGGCGCTGCGGCGCGTGGGCGCGTCGGCGGACATAGCCGAATGCCACGGCTTGTTAAGTGGTTTGCTGTGTGTGAAGGAAACCGTGGATAGTGCTGCATGGATATCCCATATTCTGGGCGCCGAGTCAGACGAAGATCTGGAGTTGAATGAGGATGGCCGCGCCTTGCTCAGCGCCTTGCTGGGTCGGGTGCTGGATCAGTTGAATGATCTGGATTATGGTTTTCATCCATTGTTGCCTGATGACGAAGAGCCTCTGGCAAAGCGAGCCGCCGCATTGGCGGAATGGTGTCAGGGTTTTGTGCTGGGTCTGAGTATGGGTGGCGTTGCGGCGCTGGGCCAGTTACCCGAGGCGTCGGACGAAATCGTCAAGGATATGGCGGAAATTGCCCAGATGCATGCCGATGCGGAAGAGGCATCGAATGAAGATGAAGTCGCCTACACGGAAATTGTTGAGTATGTGCGCATGGGCGTACTGCTGGTGCGTGAGGAGCTGCGCACCATTAGCAAGCCGCATCCTGATGATGTGGTGGTGCATTAGTATGGATAAGCAGGAATTCGCCAGGCGCCGTGCACAGGTGATGCGCCACATCGGCAAGGACGGCGTGGCGATTTTGCCCGCTGCACCGCAGGCTTTGCGCAACCGTGATAGTGAATATCCCTATCGCCCTGACAGCGATTTTTATTATCTCACGGGTTTTGCCGAGCCCGATGCAGTGGCAGTGCTGGTGCCGGGTCGGCTGCTGTCGGCATCCCACCTTTCGCAGCACTTGCAGAACCCTTCGCGGCGTAAGCAGGGCACTTATATACTGTTTTGCCGCGAGCGCGATCCTAAAATGGAGATCTGGAACGGGGCGCGTGCCGGTCAGGAAGGTGCGTGCGCTATTTATGGCGCCGATGCAGCGTATCCCATCAGCGAGATTGACAAGATCCTGCCGGGATTGCTGGAGAATCGCCGCACGGTGTTTTATGACATGGGTCGTCAAGCGGCGGTGGATCAGCAGTTGCTGGACTGGATTAACCGGGTGCGCAGCAAATCACGCAGTGGCGTGTCCGCCCCCACGGTGTTTTCGTCATTGAGCGAGATTGTGCATGAAATGCGCCTGCTCAAGAGTAACGCCGAAGTGGCGGCGATGCGGCGTGCAGCTGTCGTGTCTGCCGCTGCGCATCGCCGTGCCATGCAGGCCTGCAAGCCGGGCATGATGGAATACCAGATCGAGGCAGATCTGCTGCATGAATTTGTGCGTGAAGGCTGCCGTTTTCCTGCCTATAATTCTATCGTGGGTGGTGGCGCCAATGCCTGTACGCTGCATTACAATGACAACAACGCCCGGCTCAATGATGGGGAATTGCTGTTGATTGACGCCGGCGCGGAATTTAATTACTACGCTGCGGACATCACCCGTACCTTTCCCGTGAATGGCCGTTTCAACCCGGAGCAAAAGGCGCTGTATGAACTGGTGCTGGCCGCGCAATATGCCGCCATTGACAAGGTGCGCCCCGGCAACCACTGGAACGAACCGCATCAGGCGGCGGTGCGGGTGCTGACCACCGGTCTGGTCAAGCTGGGCTTGCTCAGTGGCAAACCGGCGCAGTTGATTAAAGATGAAGGTTACCGCAAATTTTACATGCACCGTACCGGCCATTGGCTGGGTATGGATGTGCATGACGTGGGTGAATACAAAGACGGCGCGGGTGCCTGGCGCGTCCTTGAGCCGGGTATGGTGCTTACGGTTGAGCCGGGTCTGTACATCCCGGCAGGCAGCGAAAACGTGCCCAAAAAATGGTGGAACATCGGTATTCGTATCGAAGACGATGTGCTGGTGACCAAAAACGGTAATGATGTGCTCACCCGTGAGGCGCCCAAAACCGTGGCGGAAATTGAAGCGTTGATGGCTGCTGCGGGTTCCGGTGCTGGATAAAGGCAACGACGATTATTCCGAACATGGGAAGATCTCTCAGAGCCTATTCAATATCTCGCTGAAGGGTGCATCACGGCGTTGCCATGATATATAAAGGCGGGCTCAAAATGCTCATGTACTTACCTGTACACTCCGCTTTTTCGCCCGTTTCCGCCTTGCGCTGGGAACCCTTCGCTTCGCTCTTCCCTTGATCGAGATATTGAATAGGCTCTCATGGGTATTCGAGACTAGGCTTCCCCGGCAATGCCGGGAACCGTTGCGGCATTCGCAATGACAGTAAAATGATTTCTACGGAAGACTATAGGCACTTCTACGGGTACCGGAATTAAATATGGCGACCAGTGATTACGATATTCTGATTGTGGGGGGTGGCATGGTCGGCGCCAGCCTGGCGTGTGCGCTGGGCAATCAACCCGGGATGCGCATCGGGCTGATTGAAGCCACGCCGTGGGCTACCGCTGCACCATCAATGCCTGCCGCCGCGCCCACCAGTTATGACGACCGCTCCCTGGCGTTGGCCTATGGCACGCGCCGTATCTTTGAGGGCATGGGGCTGTGGCCGTTGCTGGTGGACGCCCTTTCCCCGATTGAAAAAATTCATGTCTCCGACCGTGGTCATTTCGGTGTCACGCGTCTGAAGGCTGTGGATGAAGGTGTGGAGGCGCTGGGTTATGTGGTGGTCAGTCGCGTGCTGGGCCAGACCTTGGCGCGTGCGCTGGCAGATCTGCCAGCGGTGGATTTAATTTGTCCTGCGCTGCTCACCGATATTACCATGGACACCCCGACCCACTCTAATCGTGCCCAGGTGACGATAGAGCAGGCGGGTGTAAAGCGTACGCTTACCGCACAACTGGTGGTTGCGGCCGATGGCGGCAAATCCGCCGTGCGTGAACGGCTGGGTATCACGTCAACCACCTGGGATTACCAGCAGACAGCTGTCATCACCAATATTACACCCCAGTACAACCATCACCAGACCGCTTATGAACGATTCACTGACACCGGCCCCATCGCCATGCTGCCGATGAGTGAAAACCGTTGTGCTGTGGTGTGGACGGTTGCCAGTGATCAGGCGGCCACGGTGATGTCCATGGACGACGATGCCTTTCGGCGCGGCCTGCAAACCGCCTTTGGTTATCGGTTGGGTAAATTACAGAAAGTCGGCACGCGTCACGCCTACCCCCTCACGCTTACCACGGTGCGCGAACATGTGCGCCCGCGTCTCGCCATCATCGGCAATGCCGCGCATACCCTGCATCCTATCGCCGGACAAGGTTTTAATCTGGGATTACGTGATGCCGCCGTGCTAGCGCAAATCGTGGTGGATGCCCGTGCGGCGGGGCGCGACATTGGCAGTATCGACGTGCTTGACGAGTACGCCCATTGGCGTCGCAATGACCAGCGCCGCGCCATTGCCTTTACCGATAGTCTGGTGCGCATCTTCACCAACCCATTGGCGCCGTTTGCGTTGGGGCGTAATCTCGGATTGGTCGCCGTTGATCTGCTGCCATCGTTGAAGCATGTGCTGGCGCGTCAGACCATGGGGTTGGTCGGCAAGTTGCCGAGACTGGCGCGCGGGTTGGCGCTCTAACTATAGCGCTGGCGCGCACCACTGAAACGAGACACGCGCCGGCGCTGCATCACACCCCATACCCCTGCCAGAGTCAATAGCGCCCATGGATCAAGTGCGCCCACGCCGCCAATAGGTACCTCAGGCGGTGGCGTGGTGGTCGCCGGTGCGGGCGGTTTCAGGCCCAGTGCAATGACGGGAACGGGTGCCGGTGATGTCAGTGCCGTGCTGGTAATCGAAAAAGACGCTGATACCACGCCGTCACTTTTCGGGCTGAAACGCAGTGTCACCTGACATTGCTCAGTGGGTGCCAGGGTTTGAGTGGAACACGTATCCCCGGTGATGCTTAATCCAATGTCAGTGTCGGGAGGGTCGGTCACAATCCTGGGTTGTTGGATGGTCAGCGGCAGCACGCCCCGATTGGTCACAGTGATGATACGCTCGGTCGTTTCTGTGGGCAGGGTGCCGCTAAAGGTCAGACCGTCTTCGTTGCTGATGGATAATATGCCCCCTAACTCCGGCCCAACCACTTGCCCCAGCACTTTCGGATTTGCGCCTACCGTAATGCTCTGGCCGGTGAGCGCGTGACTGCCATCAAGGATCTCCAGTTGATTGGCGGTCTTTTTATTGGCGGCATACAACCAGCCACGACGATCAATGTTGATACCCTCGATACCTTGTGGTATCGGCAAGGTCTGGGCAATCTGGCGAGAGGCGGTATCAATAACATGTACGCTGGCATGGCCGGTAATCGGGCAAAAGGAGTCCGCATAAATATCGGTCGCCACATACAGGCGTGATTGTGCCGGGTGTATCGCCAACCCTTTGGGTGGCCCAGGTAACGAAATATCAGGAAAAAATACCGTTCTGGACACAGTATTGAAAATGGCTGCGCGGGTGGTTGCCGCGCGGGTGTTATGCAACGTGATATAAATAATTGCACCGGAGCTGTCCATCACCATGTCGTGGGCAGCAGTGCTCATGCTATCCAGTACGGCAACATGGGTTATGGCATGTGTTTGAGGGTCAATTACCGCAAGATTACCCGTCTGCTGGCTCAGCACATAAAGATAGCCGGTGCCGGGGTGTACCAGCAGACGGTCGGGAATGCCACCCGGAATGAGGGTATCAACGACCGTGCGGGTTGCGGTGTCGATGACAGAGATGGTTTTGGCGAGTTGATTGGCCACATACAAGCGTCCGCTGGCCGCATGCAGCACCATGCTGGCAGGGCCGTCGCCCACCGACAGTGTTGCTACCACCGCATGAACAGGCGCCTCAATGACTGACACGCTGTCACCGACATGATTGCTTATGTAAATATATTTGCCGCCAGGGTCAATGACAATGCCCTGTGGCCCCAGTCCTACATTCAGCGTAACGAACGCCACCGCAGGGAGGTTGGCAGACAGATTGATAATGGATACGGTGTTATCGCCCGTATTGGGAATATAGGCATAAGGCCCCTGCCGTAATATGCTCGATGGATTCGGGTCGGGTATCAGTTGCGGCAGCGGCGTAAAAGAAGGCAAGAGGGGCGGATTGCCATCACAAGGGATATTGTTGGGGGGTGTGGTCGTGGATGTTCCGACGGTGGGCAGGCTGCCCAATACCATTACCAGAAGCAACCGTGAGCATATTGATTGCATTTAAACCTCCATTGTTTATCCGTACACTTCCATGTAGACGATCATCAAGCCGCTTTAATTAATCAGAGCGGTTTGGTCGCGATTGATCAGGCTGTCGTCAGGCCACCTGAGCCGGGCGGATAAACTACCCGCCCATCTTTCCCTTGATGTTCAGCGCCAATGCCAGCGCCTGTTCTATAGTAGCATCCATCACCGTGAAATGTCCCATTTTGCGTCCGGGGCGGGCGTCGCGCTTGCCGTAAAGATGCAATTTGGCTTGCGGGCAGGAGAGTATATTTTTCCAGCAAGGCATATCGCCGTTCCATAGGTCACCGAGCAGATTGACCATCACCGCAGATGATAACAGACGGGTGTCGCCCAGCGGCAAGCCACACAATGCGCGCACCTGCTGTTCAAATTGATCGGTCACACAGGCATCCAGCGTGTAGTGGCCGCTGTTATGCGGGCGCGGGGCGATTTCGTTGATCAGCAATCGCCCATCGACAGTCACGAAAAGCTCCACCGTCAGCACGCCGCAATAATTCAGGCATTCGGCAATCTGCATGGCAAGCTGGCGCGCCTGTTCCGCCAGCGTGTCGGGAATGCGTGCCGGCACCAGCGTAACATCAAGTATACCGCTACGGTGCTGGTTTTCCGCCAGCGGGAATACGGCGATCTGCGCGTCTGTTCCGCGCGCCAGAATCACCGACACCTCCAGCGCCAAAGGCACGAACTCTTCAAGCACGCACGGTGCGCCACCCATCTCATCAAAGGCACGCAAGGCATCGTCGATATGGTTGACGCGCGCCTGACCTTTACCGTCATAGCCTAACTGGCTGCGTTTAAGCAGCGTTGGATGTGATTCGGCGGTGCTGATCTGGTGCAACGCCGGGGCAATATCATCGCGTGACTGAATCACGGCAAAGCGCGCGCAGGGAAAACCCTGAGCGGTGAAAAACTGCTTTTCGGAAATACGATCCTGAGAAATCGCTACGGCATCAGCATCAGGATGCACGGTACAAAATTGCGCCAGAAAACGCAGGCTGTCGGCAGGCACATTTTCAAATTCCGTGCTGACAGCCGCGCATGCCTTACCCAGCGTTTCGAGCGCGTGCAGATCAGAAAAATCGGCCACAATATGTTGGTTGGCGAAGTGCGCGGCGGGGCTGTGGGGGTCAGGGTCGAGCACAATGACCTGATAACCCAGTGTGCGTGCCGCCGTGGTAAACATGCGGCCAAGCTGTCCTCCTCCAAGTATTCCCAGCGTGGCGCCGGGTAAGCTCAGGGATGAGCAGTCGCCGCCGCCCGGTAAAATGTTCATGACAGGTCGGTGCTGCCGACGGGCAACATCATTTTGCAGGGGGTAACGCCATGGCCAGAACGCTGTCACGCAACGTATCACGGAAGGCGTTCAGGCGCTGGGTCAACTCGGGATTGTTGTGTGCCAGCAGGGCTACGGCAAACAGGCCGGCATTGGTAGCACCGGCATTACCAATCGCAAACGTCGCCACCGGAATGCCTTTGGGCATTTGCACAATCGACAGCAATGAATCCATGCCATTAAGGTGTTTAGAGGGTACGGGTACGCCCAGCACGGGCACCGTGGTTTTGGATGCCAGCATGCCGGGCAAATGCGCCGCGCCACCCGCACCCGCAATAATGCAGGCCAGGCCACGCGCATGCGCATCGTGTGCATATTGAAACAACAGGTCCGGTGTGCGATGCGCTGATACCACCCTGGCTTCATAGGCGATGCCAAAGGCGTCCAGTTGCTGGGTGGCGTGTTGCATCACGTCCCAGTCACTGTTGCTGCCCATTACTACGCCGACCAGTGGATTGTTCATGCTGTCATCTTTTGCGCAATGCCTGAAAAATACGTGTGTGGCGCGCCCGAGAGGATTCGAACCTCTGACCCTTGGAATCGGAATCCAATACTCTATCCATCTGAGCTACGGGCGCCGTTTATCACTACGGTGAAGCCCTATAGTATAGTCTATTACAAGCGTTTACGCTTCAAGTCGCGCACATCGTTTTTGGTGTGGGTGCAGTTTTCGAGAGGCCAATGCGTCGCAATCACGCATAAAAATCGTTATCTTTCAAAGTCGTATGTTATGACGCAGGCTTCCCCAAAAGCCCGCGCACGTTGGCCAGATGCGCCGCGCCACGCTCCTGGCGTTGCTGTGGATCAACCTCGGCACCCACCCCTTCCCATATCAGATCGTCCTGTGGCAATTCCTTCAAAAAGCGACTCGGTTCACACTCCAGCATTTCGCCGTAGCGTTTGCGCCGTGTCGCCAGCGTAAATGTCAGCGTTTCACGCGCGCGGGTAATGCCCACATACGCGAGACGGCGCTCTTCTTCCACATTGCCTTCCTCAATGCTGGTGCGATGGGGTAATAATTCTTCTTCCATGCCAATCAGAAACACATGCGGAAACTCCAGCCCCTTGGCGGCGTGCAGCGTCATCAAGTGCACGCAATCGGCACTGTTTTCCTCCTCCTGACGGTCGAGAATATCCATCAGTGCCATATGCGACACCAGATCAGCAATGCTTTTCTGCTCCTGATTCTCACCAAAACCGCCCGACTGTTCATGCAATCGCTCCAGCCACGCCACCAGCTCATGCACGTTTTCCATACGCCGTTCAGCCGTTTTCAAATCTTTACAGGTATCCTGCAACCATGTTTCATAATTAATGGATTGAATCATCTCGCGCACCACCGCCACCGCATCACCACGTTGTGCGCGGTCGCTGATATCCACCAGCCAATGCGTGAAATGACGTAAACGTGATACAGCCCGCTCTGTCAAATGCTGTTCCAGTCCCAGTTCGAAGCTGGCCGTGAGCAGGCTGACATGACGCTCGCTGGCGTAATCGGCCAGTTTTTCCAGCGTACCGGGGCCAATCTCGCGGCGTGGTGTGTTGACAATGCGCAGAAAGGCGCTATCGTCATCAGGGTTCACCAGCAACCGCAAATAGGCCATGATATCCTTGACCTCGGTATGCGCAAAAAACGAAGTGCCACCACTTAAAAAATAGGGAATGCGCTGCTCACGCAACATCTTTTCAAACAGCCGTGATTGATGATTGCCGCGATACAAAATAGCGTAATCGCGAAAATCGGTGCGGTGCTTGAATTTATGGCTGATCAACTCCGAAACCACGCGCTCCGCCTCGTGCTCTTCATTGCGCGCGCGCAGTACACGCAGGGGCGTACCGAATCCCTTGTCACTCCACAGCGTTTTTTCAAACACATGCGGATTATTGGCGATCAAATGATTGGCCGCCTTGAGAATGCAGCCGGTGGAACGGTAATTCTGTTCAAGCTTGATAACCGTTAAATTAACAAAATCATCTTGCAACAACGCAAGATTCTCCGGCTGTGCTCCGCGCCAGGCATACACCGACTGATCATCATCACCGACCACCGTCAACGCACCACGCACGCCCACCAGCAAACGCACCAGTCGATACTGGCTGGCATTGGTGTCCTGATATTCATCGACCAACAGATAGCGAATGCGGTTTTGCCAGGCATCCAGAATCTCGGGTCGCTGTGCAAACAACGTCACCGGCTTGAAAATCAAATCATCAAAATCCAGCGCGTTATAGGCCTTGAGGTGGCGTTCATACTCGCTGTATACCGCCGCCGTGGCGGCCAATACCGCATCGCCGTTGGCGGTTTCAAGGGCCTGTTGCGGTTCGATCAACGTACTTTTCCAGCGCGAGATCTGCCACTGCATTTGCTCTATTTGTCCACCGTCACCCGAAAACTCCTTATGCAACAAATCACGCAACAGCGCGGCACTGTCCTGTGAGTCAAAAATTGAAAAACCGGGTTTATAGCCCAGCGCCTTGATCTCACGGCGAATAATATTAAGCCCAAGGGTGTGAAAAGTAGACACCATCAAACCCCGTGCGTTAGTGCCCGTCAGCAACTTGCCGGCACGCTGCTTCATCTCGCGCGCTGCTTTATTGGTAAAGGTCACGGCGGCGATATGGTGCGGCGCAATGTTGCATTCCTGAATCAGGTAAGCAATTTTCTGCGTAATCACGCGCGTTTTACCGCTGCCAGCGCCCGCCAGCACCAGCAACGGGCTGTCCAGATGCCGCACAGCGGCACGTTGACGGGGATTTAACTCAGACATGAAGCAACAACCTTGTGGAGAAGGACTATTGTAGACCGCTAAGGGGATTTAGGCGAAGCATATGTATCAAGCAGTTGTATTTCGTATAATGCAGGAGTAAAAAGGCTTGAATAACCACGTTATTTTGGTAATTATATACGAATCGTTATAGATTATGTTGACAGCACGGTAGTCAATATGCCCGGTTATTCTGGAACACCATTACCTAAAAAGCTGGGCCTCAAGCCGCCATTAACGTTGATCGTTATTGATGCGCCACAGGATTATCCAGTGTGGCTTGGCGAGCTTCCTGCGGGCGTTCGCATTGTTTCCAGAATTGGCAAACCACTTCAGGCGGTACATCTTTTCGTTACGCAACGCGCCATCCTGGAAAAAATCTGATCATGTTGCGTAAAAAAATCGAATAGACCGGGTTTGTGTGGGTGTCCTGGCCCAAGAAAGCATCAAAGGTTGAGACCGACATTAGTGAAGACCGCATAAGAGACATTGCATTGCCACTGGGGTTTGTCGACATCAAGGTGTGTGCCGTCAGTGACATATGGTCAGGGTTGAAACTGGTCATTCGTAAAAGCGAAAGAACAATCTGAGTTTCACCCAATAATCCGAATAGATGACATATATGAAATACTGCCCGGAGTGTACAAATGCGCTGGCATCCAAACCTATTGATGGTGCTGAAAGAATGGCGTGCACATCACCACAATGCGGCTTTGTATACTGGGACAACCCGGTGCCCGTGGTGGTGGCTTTAATTGAATATCAGGAAAAATAGCGTTTGCCAGAAATGCACAGTGGCCGAAGGGCATGTTCTCGTTGGTTACGGGTTGTCTCGAAAAGAACTGCAGCGTTGGCAATTTGGTTATCGTGAAACAGTGGCTGAAAAACACGACGTTCGACAACGTATCCATGGCTATGGTGGGTTGCTCTGAAGACAATTAAGCGAGAGGACATATTGATTAAAAGGGCGTTGCCGAACACTCTCCCTGAGGGGAGTCGGTGTAATCCATAAAATCAGTTAGGCCGCGTAAGAAAATACTCATGCGGTAAGCCATTGAGCCATATTGACAGTGAAATAATTATACACCAGACTGGTGTAAAGAAAGACCCTCATTAGGGTGTCTCATTAACGTTAGCTTCCCCAGCCATGCACTTCGAATTTAAAGAAATCATTGCAGTTGTTGTCCCGTACTTTATAGGCGTATCCGCCCTCTATCTGTTCGGCTATTGGGGAGCTTTCAATGTAAACATTTTTGAATACGTCGGGCTTTCTGATATTGCCAAACTATCTATCTATCCGCTTCTCGCATCACTTGTTTTTGTTTTTGTTTTTTCCGGGTTCCTTATTGCTGAGCTTCTTATCTCGCCAGTATTTCCGCCGGGCGGCGGGAATGCCTCTGCTGTTGGGAGATTTTACCAAAAATATGAGCGTGGTCTGTTGGCAGCCATGGTTGCTCTCGGAGTAGGCGCGGCTCTTTTCGGGCAAGAACCTGGGCGCTGGTTCTGCATCGCGCTCATTGTCGGAACTTTTTCCTCACCGTTGCACCGCAACGAATGGATTATCAGAAAGGTGCCTGACCCAAGAATCCGGGCTACGTTACTTTCCTTGGCTCTTCTATTGCCTGGGGTGTCATTCGCTTACGGTAAATTAGAGGCCTACCTCATTAAGACAGGTCATCCAACCAATATTGTTGATGTTGAGCGCTCGAAGCTGTCACTCTCAGCCGACCAAAAACACCCTGTATCCGTTTTAGGCTTTATCGGTGATACATATGTGTTCTTTGAATCAAAAAGCGGCCAGGTGGTTTATGTAAAGCAATTCGACAGCACACCTCTTTATGTCACACCTAAAGACCGTTGAAGCTAACCCGGCGCTCAAGCGGACGGCTGCGCCGCCGCTTAGCTTTGCGTTGAGGCTGTAGAAAAACTCCAAAACCATCGACATTTTTTGATAAAATGACGCAACGCCCCCCTGAGTCACGCACGATGCCCCACTATATTCCTTACGATCCAAAACAAAGCAAGCTGGTGGTGATCCACTATGCCGATCAGTTGCAACCCGGTACGTTTGAATTTGCCATCAATCACCTGATGGATAACAAACTGGATATATCGATATTCCATGCGCGCTATAACAATGAAGAGGGCGGACGCCCGGCCTATGATCCCGCGATACTGTTAAAGATTATCCTGTTTGCCTACTCCAAAGGCATTACCTCCAGCCGCGAGATCCAATGGAGTTGTGAAACCAACATAATATTCAAAGCGCTCTCCTGCGATAGCGTACCGCACTTTACGAGCATTGCTGGTTTTGTCAGTGGCTGTCCGCAGGAAATCGAGGCGTTGTTTGAACAGGTGTTACTTGTCTGCCATCAACAAGGCTTGTTGGGTAACGAATTATTTGCCATTGATGGCTGCAAGATGCCATCGAACGCTGCGAAGGAAGGGTCCGGAACCTTCAAAGAACTCGACGCGAAACGCGCCAAGATCAAACGCCAGATCCAGCATCACCTAAAGGAACATGCCCGTCTGGATGCGCAGGTATCGCGCGAGGATGAGCGGCTGCAACGGATTAAGCAGACGCTCGAGACACTTGATCATGCCCACGCGCGGATCGATACCTTTTTAAAAACCGCCCGCCCACGGAGGGGCCGGGGGAAACAGGCCAAGGAAGTCAAAAGTAATATCACTGACAATGAGTCGGCGAAGATGACGACGAGCAAAGGCACGATACAAGGATACACCGGTGTGGCCGCCGTCGATAAGAAGCATCAAGTCATTGTGGATG
>JAHFRW010000026.1:0-17529 GCA_023266055.1 Gammaproteobacteria bacterium
GCAACCGGACTGGCAAGAAGTGTGGATTTCATAAGTCACTCCTTAGGGCGGTAATTGAGCAAGTTCAATGTTGGGTTAAGATAGCGCGACCTCATGTCAGGCAGGTGACAGTGACATGAATTATTTGTGACACATTTTCCGACGCAGATTGTTACTTGAAATCCAGATGTAACATCTTGCCACCGGTTTTTTGTGCAATGGTGCTGTAGCTGAGATTGGTGGCAGCGTCTGAGCGTCCCAGTGGCAGTGAGAAGACCGGGCTGGGAATGCGGTCGTAATAGACGGTGTCGTTGGCGGGCTCATCGCCTACCAATAGATAAGCGCCCGGTGGCGGCGCATTTCTGGCGGCGGCACGGAATCCGTGTCCGACGCTTTCCACGCTACCGTAAAAGGGTGCGCCACGCATCAGCTTGTCAAACATTTCGCCCATGCTGCCAATATAGGTGTCGGCCTTGTTGTCGGAGAACCAGGTAATGGCAGACAGGCGTTTGCCGGACTTTGTGACAATTAATCTCAATACGGGCACCAAAAATGATGCCAGGCCGTGCATGGATCCGGAGGCATCAATCACCAGATGCAGGTCATCACCGGGTATCTCCTGCAGGTCCTGAATGAACAGGTCAAAATCCTTGCGGCCAAACGTGGATGTCTCGACGATTCTTTCCATGGGATCGATTTCGCTGTGGGTAATAATCTCCTCGAGATTTTTTGCCAGGCTTTTTTTGTCGGCTTCAGCGGAGGCTAGCTGTTGCTGCAATTCCTTGACCTGATTCTTGATGGTGGATGCCTGGCTGCCGCCGGAAAGCCGTGAAGTGATCACAATAATGGTAAATAGAAAGATGAAAATCACGAGCATCAGCAACGCCATGTCTGAATAGGTTACAAAGACACTTTCATCCATGAACCGCCGCCGCTTGCTTCTCATGGTGCCTCCTTGTTGTCGGCGTCCTTGCGATCGGAATGGGTCGTGGGCACTACGACTTTTGGTTTGCGTATGGCCAGAAACACGCGGCGTAAAGGCAACCACCAGGCGCGATTGACCTGATCCACGAGTTTTATTTCCTGACGTAACAGGATGCGATAATGCTTTTGCATACGGATGGCTTCACGCAATGCCGAGATGTCATCACCTGTTTCACCAGCATTATCAGGCGCGCGGTTGAACTGATGCAGGCGTTTGGCCTCCTCATGAAACGCTGTCATCGCCGCTCTGGACTCTCCAAATGCTTCCGTCATCAATCTGGCATTTTCCGTCAGTGCAATGATTTCGCCGTTGAGGATGCGCACATCTTTTTCTTCAGTGCGTTTGCAGTCAGCGGCGCAATGTACCAGGGAAATTTTCATGATGCGGTCGCCAATATCCTCGACACCCGTTTCAGTAATCAGGGCAAACACACGTAATAACAGGCCGCCAAATACGGCACCCAATAATGTGGCGTAGAAGGCCGTGCCCATGCCGCTCATGGCTTTGCGCAATCCTTCGAGCAGCAGGGTTTCGTCATGACCTAGGGCATCCAGTGAGCTGCTGAGTCCGGACAGTGTGATGCTTAGACCAATAACGGTACCAATCAGGCCCAGCATGATCAGCAGATTGCCGATAACCGCCAATCCATGACTGACGCGTTGATAGAAGGCAAGTTCCGTGGCGAGCAGGGCTTCCAGGTTATGTTCACCATTTACCATGACGACGGCTTTCAGCGAGGCAAAGAAGCTGCGTACGGCACCGTTTTCAGGGGTGGTGACGATGCCCATCAGGCCTTGTTGCCGGGCGGCGTAATCGACTTCTATGAGTTCGAGAGATTCTCGGGTGAGGGTAAGGGTGAGCCACAGGCTGATGGAAGCACTTAACAGGAACAGCGACAAAATAACCCAGGTCAGTTTTGTGGCGTCCTGCTTTACGAATTCCCACACGTTGGTATCGACATACAACGCCATGGTGACAGTAATGGTGAAAGATGCCCAGATCAGCCATAACAGTATGGTGCGATAGACTCTATGGTAGGGCATTTATATTCTGTATCCTGTGTGGTGGGAATAGCATGATTATTGTTGCACTGACAAGATGTCGTCTATTTGCTGTTGTTCGGCATCAACCGAGTTTTACCCACACACTTGTGCCCTCAATCGTCGGTGTAACATGAGGCCATTTGCTACACCTGAAATTATCAGTGCACATCCTTTTACCGTGGGGCCTCCGATGCATCAGAGACTCCTTATTATAGGAGGGGGCTCAAGGTTTTTGCACGGTTTCTTTGTGTGGTTGTGCTGAGACCATGGTATGTGCCCATTTCAAAATAGGCAAGAGGCGTGTGGTCACCATGCCCTGCGCCTGGTGATAACTTGCCCAACGATATTCTTCGTGTTCCGGGTGTCCCAGCAGCGGGTTTATGGGCAGGGTAACGTGGGTGTGTTGGGTTTCAGCGATGTAGTAGCGTGCTACTTTGCCGCGTCCATAGGGTGGGGTTTCCCGATAATCTTCACCCCAGGTGAAGCTTAGATCCGTGAGGGTGGTTTCTTCGGAGACTTCGCGCAGGGCACCCTGCAGGGGTGTTTCGCCTGTTTCGACTACGCCTTTAGGGAAGTCCCAGTTCTGGTAGGAACGCAATAACAGGAAGGCGGGTTGGTTGGCAGTACGCCGAATCACAATCACCCCGGCAGAAAGGGTTTTTCTTTCCATAGTGCTCCGTTTTCATGGCGTTTTGATTGGAGATTCGGGGCGACAGCCTAAACTGCAACCCCCCGTGCTCTCAGCATGGCTTTGGCTTCCAGCGCCAGCAGTGTCATTTCCAGTTCCTGCTCCCAATCATAGCCTTTGGCGGTTTCTGCGTAACCCCGCAGATTAATCCCATGGTAAGGCGTATCAGCATAGATTTTGACATGCCGGGTTTCTTCAATGCTGGCGGACAGTTCCGGCCAGACATCGTACATCATATCCTGTGCCCGGGTGATTGACCATTGGTCGATCAATTTATAACCTGCGGGCAGATTTGCAAACGCTTCGGCGGTGCCGGTCTGGCGTCGTCCCGATGAGGCATCGACATGATCGGTATGGATGTAGACGATCAGCTTGGGTGAATGTTGCAGGATAAGCGGCGTATCGTTGATTTCCGAAGGCATCCATGACGAAAGCGCTACATCAAACGGGAAGTTGATGTCTGTCAGCGGCAGGGTGCGCATTTCATAGCGTAAGGGATCATAAAAATCAGGGATTTGATTGGGCTTGGCCGAGGGTTCCCGCACGCCTGTGACGCGTACCCCTTCATTCGCCAGCAGGCTGCCAATGAAGCCATTGCCACAACGCAGATCACATACGGTGGGTTGGTCAGCCACTTGACGCGCATAATGGGCGATTTTGCGCATTTCAGCACGCAACGGGTAATAATGGCTGATGGTGGGGCCGGTGGTGGCAGCGTTGCGGTCAGGGTTGCTGAAAATCAGGTTGAACAGCGGCAGACCCTTGATGCGTTCGGCAAAGAGCAGGGCGGCATTCCACGCAGGGTGTTCTTTCTGCTGTACCGAGACGATGCGTGTAAACATCTCGTTACTGAAGGTTTCCATTTCGCGCAGGGGTTCAAAGTTCATGGTGCGAGAGCTCCGTGTCAGGTATGGTACTGTGGGCTCAGTTCGTGAACCGCTTCAATAAATGCACCGGCATGTTCCGGATTCACATGTTGGTGTATGCCATGTCCGAGATTGAATACATGGCCTGAGCCATGGCCGTAGTTGGCGAGGATGGTGCCCACTTCCGAACGAATGCGCTGTGGTGAGGCGTAGAGCACGCAGGGATCCATGTTGCCTTGCAGTGCCACACGGTTGCCGACGCGTGCGCGCGCTTCGCCCAGATCCAGCGTCCAGTCGATGCCCAGGGCGTCGCAACCGGTATCCGCCATGATTTCCAGCCAGTTTCCACCGCCTTTGGTGAATAAAACCACGGGTACCCGACGACCTTCATGTTCACGGTGCAGGCCGTCGACAATCTGCTGCATGTAGCGCAGTGAGAATTCACGGTAATCGCGTGGTGTCAGTACGCCACCCCAGGTGTCGAACACCATGACCGCTTGTGCACCCGCCGCAATCTGCGCATTCAGGTAGCTGATGACGGATTTCGCAGTGGTGTCGAGCAGCTGGTGTAACAGTGTCGGTTGATCAAACATCATGCCCTTGATGTGGGAGTATTCCTTGCTGGATGCACCTTCTACCATATAGGTAGCGAGGGTCCATGGGCTGCCGGAAAAACCGATTAATGGCACGCGCCCATGCAGTTCGCGACGAATCAAGCGTACGGCGTCCATGACATAACGCAACTCCTGTTCCGGGTCGGGTACACCCAGTGCAGCCACATCCTGAGCGGTGCGTACCGGTTTTTTAAAGCGCGGTCCTTCGCCTTCGGCGAAGTACAGTCCCAGGCCCATCGCGTCAGGAATGGTGAGAATGTCAGAAAATAAAATAGCCGCGTCCAGTGGAAAACGCTCCAGGGGTTGCAGTGTGACTTCGCATGCCAGCTCGGGGTTGGTGCACAGATCCATGAACGATCCGGCGCGTCCGCGTGTGGCGCGGTATTCAGGCAGGTAGCGTCCGGCCTGACGCATCATCCAGACGGGTGTGACATCGACAGGTTGGCGTAGCAGTGCGCGGAGAAAACGGTCATTTTTCAGGTCGGCCATGGGTTATTCTTTATCTGTTGTTGATCGGTGTATGTTTATTTTTAAATGTCCGAGAGCGGCGGCTGTGTACCGCCACCGCTTTCAAACGCCCAAATAATCCAAAATTCCCAGCGCAGCCTCACGGCCTTCATGTACCGCAGTCACTACCAGATCGGAGCCACGTACCATATCACCCCCCGCAAATATTTTGGGGTTGCTGGTTTGGTGTTTGAACTTGCCGCGTGCAGGCGCTTTGACACGGCCTTTTTCATCCAGTGTAATGTTGAAATCAGCAAACCACGGTGCGGGGCTGGGTTGAAAGCCGAAGGCGATGATAACATGATCAGCAGGAATGATTTCTTCCGAGCCAGGAATGGCGCGCGGTGCGCGGCGACCCCGTGCATCAGGTGCGCCCAGTTCGGTAGTCACCATTTTTACACCGGTGACGTGGCCGTCACCGTGACTGCCGATGATTTCGATGGGTTGACGATTCCACAGGAATTCCACACCTTCTTCCTTGGCATTGGCGACTTCACGCTTTGATCCAGGCATGTTTTCTTCATCGCGGCGATACGCACAGGTGACGCTGGCAGCGTTTTGGCGAATCGCGGTGCGGTTACAATCCATCGCCGTGTCACCACCGCCCAGCACGACTACACGTTTACCCGCCATGCTGATAAACGTGGAGGGGTTGTTGTTCTCGTCCTTGTCCAGGCCCATGTTACGGCGTACATTCGAAATCAGGAAGGGCAATGCTTCATGTACGCCCGACAGATGTTCACCAGGAAAGCCGCCGGTCATGGCGGTGTAGGTGCCCATGCCCAGAAATACGGCATCATATTCCTCAAGCAGTTTTTTAAAGGCGATGTCTTTGCCAATATCGACATTGAGGCGGAATTCAACGCCCATTTCTTCCATGAGCGCGCGGCGTTGTTGCACCACTTCCTTTTCCAGTTTGAACTCGGGAATGCCAAAGGTGAGCAGGCCACCGATTTCAGGATAACGGTCAAATACAATCGGCTGAACGCCATTGCGTACCAATACATCGGCACAGCCCAGTCCTGCCGGGCCTGCGCCCACGATGGCGACGCGTTTGCCGGTGGCCACCACGCCTGACATGTCGGGTTTCCAGCCACGCTTGAGCGCTTCTTCGGTGATGAATTTTTCGATGGAGCCTATGGTTACGGCGCCAAAGCCATCATTCAGGGTACATGCCCCTTCGCATAAACGATCCTGCGGACACACACGCCCACACACTTCGGGCAAGGAGTTGGTGCGATGTGACAATTCGGCGGCTTCGAAGAAATTGCCTTCTTCAATCAGCTTTAACCAGTTGGGGATGTAATTATGAACCGGACACTTCCATTCACAATACGGATTACCGCATTCCAGGCAACGCCCGGCCTGGGCAGCGGCATTTTTTGCGTCGTACTGGCCGTAAATTTCCTTGAATTCGTGAATACGAATGATCGCGGGTTTTTTTACAGGATCCTGGCGCGGGATCTCAAGGAATTCAAAATTCTTGGTCATGTCTTATGGTAACTTCTGTGCGTAATAAAGTGGGCGCAACGCCATTTTCGAACTCATGCGGCGTCGCGTAATGTTTCCAGGAGTGTTTCAATTTCGGCGGCTTTGGGTTTTACCAGCCAGAACCTGTCGCTGTATATGTCAAAATCATCCAGCAGTGTTTGTCCCCAGCGGCTATGGGTTTCGGCAACAAATTCCTCGATCAGGCTGCGTAGATAATTACGGTGTCCGCCCATCGGTTCAGTGCTGATGCGGTGAATATCTACCAGTTCGTGGTTGTAGCGGTCAACAAACGTGTTGTCGCTGTCCAGGACATAACTGAATCCCCCCGTCATGCCTGCGCCGAAGTTAAGGCCCGTGGTGCCCAATACCACAATCACACCGCCGGTCATGTATTCGCAGCCGTGGTCACCCACGCCTTCAACCACCGCCAGTGCACCGGAATTGCGCACGGCAAATCGCTCGCCCGCCAGACCGGCGGCAAACAGTTTGCCACCCGTGGCACCGTACAGGCAGGTGTTGCCGATGATAGGTGTTTCATGACTGTTAAAGGTACTGTTGCGCGGTGGATAAATGGAAAGCTTGCCACTGGTCATGCCTTTGCCGACGTAGTCGTTCGCATCGCCTTCGAGTATCAGGTTCAAGCCGCCCGCATTCCATACCCCAAAACTTTGGCCAACCGTGCCTTTCAGCGTGATGGTGATGGGAGCAGACTCCATGCCCTTGTCGCCATGGCGTCGCGCAATCTCACCCGACAGGCGCGCACCGATGGAACGATGAATATTGCGCACGGTATAGCTGAACGCGCCACCGCGCTTGTGTTCAATAGCCTCCAGGGTGTCTTTCACCATTTGCTCGGCCAGTTCACCTTTGTCAAAGGGCGCGTTGCGGGGCTCCTTGCAGTATTGCGGGCGGGAGGCGGGGACGCCGGCATGAGACAGCAGCGGCTTCAAGTCCAGCTTGTTTTGTCTGGCGGTGGTGCCTTCCAGAATCTGCAGAAGATCGGTGCGACCAATCAAATCGGCCATGTGCCGCACGCCCAGTTGCGCCATCAGCTCACGCGTTTCACGTGCGATGAAGCGGAAGTAGTTCATGACCATTTCTGGTAAACCGATGAAGTGTACTTGACGCAATATATCATTTTGCGTGGCAATGCCGGTGGCGCAATTGTTGAGATGACAAATGCGCAGGTATTTGCAGCCCAGCGCCACCATCGGCCCGGTGCCAAAGCCGAAACTTTCGGCGCCAAGAATCGCGGCCTTGATGACATCCAGGCCAGTCTTCAAGCCCCCATCGGTTTGTAAACGCACCTTGTCTCGTAGATTGTTGGCGCGCAATACCTGATGTGTTTCGGTGAGTCCAAGCTCCCACGGTGAACCCGCGTATTTAATCGAGGTCAACGGACTGGCGCCGGTGCCCCCATCGTAGCCGGAAATGGTGATCAAATCTGCATATGACTTGGCGACACCTGCTGCGATGGTGCCCACACCGGGTTCGGAGACCAGCTTGACCGACACCAGTGCCTGAGGATTGACCTGCTTCAGATCAAAGATCAGTTGTGCCAGATCTTCAATCGAATAAATGTCGTGATGCGGCGGCGGCGAAATCAGTGCGACGCCCGCGCGCGCATAACGCAGTCGGGCGATCAGCGCATTCACCTTGTGGCCGGGCAATTGTCCACCTTCACCGGGTTTTGCACCTTGCGCAACCTTGATTTGCAATACTTCAGCATTGACCAGATAGGCTGGTGTGACGCCAAAGCGACCCGAGGCCACTTGTTTGATCTTCGACATTTTTTCGGTGCCGTAGCGTTTCGGATCTTCACCGCCTTCACCGGAATTGGAGCGTCCACCCAAACGGTTCATGGCTGTTGCCAGCGCCTCATGGGCTTCGGGTGACAGTGCGCCCAGCGACATGCCGGCACTGTCAAAGCGCGGCAAAATGGCTTCCATCGATTCCACTTCAGCCAACGGTATGGGAGTCACATCTGTGCGCAAGGCCAGCAGGTCGCGCAACGTCAGTGTGGCGCGCTGGTTGACCAGTGCAGCGTATTCCTGATAGTGCGCATAGTCGCCGGATTTTACGGCGCGTTGCAGGGTCTGCACGACATCGGGGTTATAGGCATGCTGCTCGCCACCGTGAATGTATTTGAGCAAGCCGCCCTGCTGGATGGGCTTGCGTTGCGTCCACGCTTCACGTGCCAGCCATTGTTGATCTTCCTGCAGATCATTAAAGTCTGCGCCCTGTAAACGGCTGGTGGTACCGGTAAAGCACAGGTTAATGACATCATCATGCAGGCCAATGGCCTCAAACAATTGTGCGCCACGGTAGCTGGTGATGGTGGAAATGCCCATCTTGGAGATGATCTTGTACAGGCCCTTGTTGATGCCCTTGCGGTAATTCTGCGCCAGCGTGCTGGCCGTTTTACCTGTAATTTCGTTGCTGGCAAGCATGTTGTGCAAGCATTCATAGGCCAGATAAGGATACACGGCCGTGGCACCGTAGCCGATCAATGTGGCGATCTGGTGTGGGTCGCGTGCAGTGGCGGTTTCCACCACAATGTTGGCATCACAGCGCAATCCTTCACGAATCAGGCGATGGTGTACGGCGCCCGTGACAAACAGGGCGTGTGCAGGCAGTGTGTCGGGCGTAATGGCGCGGTCAGACAAGACTATAATGACCTTGCCGGAACGCACCGCCGCCACCGCCTGGTCGCAGAATGTTTCAATGGCACGGCGCAAGCCGAGCGTCGGCGGATAATTGATGTTAATGATCGCAGAAGCATAGTTGGCATCGTTCATCTTCAGCAAGCGCTGAAATTTGCCTTCAGACAAGACCGGTGAGTCGATCACCAGACGTGCAGCATGATCAGCGGCTTCCTCGAACATGTTCTTTTCGCGGCCCAGACAGGTTTCCAGTGACATTACAATCTGTTCACGCAAGGGATCTATCGGCGGGTTGGTGACCTGTGCGAATTGCTGGCGGAAATAGTCATACGGGGAACGTACCTGCTCTGACAGTACGGCCATGGGTGTGTCGTCACCCATGGAGCCGATGGCTTCCTGACCGGCTTCGGCAAGCACACTTATGACCTGATCACGTTCCTCAAAAGTTACCTGAAACATTTTCTGGTAGGTTTGCAGGGCGGCGTGATCCAGCGGCGCGCTACTGAGCGATTCTTCACCCAGTGTGGAATCCAGATGTTTGATATGTTTCTTGAGCCATTGGCGGTAGGGTTTGCCCGATTTCAGATGAGTATCGATATCGGCAGGGAGCAGTAACTTTCCGGTGGTGGTGTCTACTGCGATCATCTGTCCGGGTTTGAGCCGCCCCTTGGCGACCACGTCTTCCGGTGCATAGTTATATACGCCAATCTCCGAAGCCAGTGTGATATGTCGATCACGCGTGATTACATAACGTGCCGGGCGCAGCCCGTTGCGATCCATGGTGCAGGCAGCGTAGCGGCCATCAGTCATGACGATACCTGCCGGGCCGTCCCATGATTCCATGTGCATGGAATTGAATTCATAAAAGGCACGCAGATCAGGATCCATGCTCTCGATGTTTTGCCAGGCAGGTGGTACCAGCAGCCGCATGGCGTGGAACAGATCCATGCCTCCGGCCAGCAGCACTTCCAGCATGTTATCCAGGCTCATCGAGTCCGAGCCACTCATCGACACCAGTGGCAAAATGTCTTCCATCTGTGGAATCAGGGGCGTCTTGAATTTGTTGCCGCGCGCCAGTGACCAATAGCGGTTGCCCTGTATGGTATTGATTTCGCCGTTGTGCGCCAGAAAACGGAATGGCTGCGCGAGTCGCCAGCGTGGCCAGGTATTGGTGGAGAAACGTTGGTGGTATACGCACAACGCCGAGGTAAAACGCTCGTCAATCAAATCCAGATAAAACACCGGCAGGTTGGCAGGCATGACCAAGCCCTTGTAGGACAGGACGCTGCCGGACAGTGTGGAGATGTAAAAAGTGTCGTCGTGAGGCTCAATGGCTTTTTCAGCGCGACGGCGCGCAATGAACAGGTTGCGTTCAAAGGTTGCGTCGTCCATGCCCGGTGCGGCATTGACAAACACCTGCTCGATCACCGGCAGGCTCTTGAGTGATTCCTCACCGCAGGCGGCCGGATTGACCGGCACTGCACGCCAGCCGGCAACGACCAGGCCTTGTTTGTGTAATTCGGTCTCTACCTGGTGGCGCGCACGGGTTGCCAGTGCGGTATCGCGGTTCAAAAACACCATGCCTGCGGCATAGAGTGATGTCAGTGCGAAATTCTGCTCTTTGGCGATGGCTTCCAGAAAGGTGGCGGGTTTCTTGAACAGCAGTCCGCAACCATCACCGGTTTTGCCATCGGCCGCCACGGCACCGCGGTGTGTCAGGCAGGCGAGGGAGTTGATGGCTGTTTGTACCAGCCAATGGCTGGATACGCCGTCCATTTGAGCAATTAGGCCAAAGCCGCAACTGTCTTTTTCGAAGCTTGGGCGATACAGGCCCGAGGTTAAGGTGTCTGTTGTGTTCACTATATTCAATGTCCCGTTATTCAAATCGTCGCCTGGCCACAAGCGCTGATGTCGCGTTATCCCCTTATTGAGCTTGCAAAATCGCAGGGGAAATGATTTAGAGTATACCGCTCTATGCGGCGGCATTCAATGGAGAAGATAGGGACGGGAGAGTATATGCCTTATCTTGAATAAGGTTTTTTCTGACAATGACGGGGCGTGGAATGCCCCCTCATTAGGATTCGCTGCATCCCTGGTTAATTAATGGTGTTTGGTTAACTGAACGTCAGTTGCATGTTGGCGCTTGCCAGATATTCGGCTTCGCGGCCCAATTCCGTTTCGGTGAGGGGGTGTTGTGCGAGCCAGTCCGCCGGAAACTGGATGCGCAACGATTTTTTGCCGACAGTCAGCGTAAACCGGGGGAGTTCGGTGTCGGTGCGGTTGCGGTGTAACAATACCGCCAGACGTAGCAGTACACACAAACGCCATTCCTGGTCTATTTGTGCGGTGGGGAGTTGCGCAAAAACGCCTGTAGGGAATTTCCGGCGGTGGCCGCGAATCAGGCCAGCGAGACGGGCCTGCTCCTGGTGTGAAAATCCTGGCAGGTCAGAGTTTTCTACAATGTAGCTGCCATGTTTATGGTATTGATTGTGAGCGATGGCGAGTCCGATTTCGTGCAGGCGTGCCCCCCAGCAGAGCAGGTGGACATGTTCTTCCCCGGTCAGTTTCCAGTCTTGTGCGACCTGTATCAGGCACGCCATGGCGGTTTTTTCCACGCGTACGGCCTGCGCAGCATCAATCTGGTAGCGCGTCATCAGGGCGTTGATGCTGATTTCGCGGGCGTCTTCATGCTGGATTCTGCCCAGCAGGTCATACAGTGTTCCTTCGCGTAACGCGCCGTCGGCGACGTCGATGCGCTCGATCTTCAGGGCTTCCATGATGGATAACAGAATCGCTACTCCACCGGGTAATACCGAGATTCGTTCGTTGCTGACGTCGTCCCATTTCAAGCGCTGTGTATGGCCTGCAGAAATCATGATATCGCGCAGTTTATGCAGCGCGTGCTGGGTGATGCCATTATCGCTCCAGCCATTGCCACGCAGGATTTTATCAACGGTGCGAATGGTGCCCGATGCACCGACGGCGTTTTGCCATCCCAACCCCTGAAACTGGCGTTCGACAGGCTGTAACTCTAAACGCGCCGCGATTTCGGCGCGTCGCATATCGCGCGCACGAATCACGCCGTCAGCAAAGTAGGCGCGGCTGATGCTGACACAGCCCATGTGCAGACTTTCCATTGAGATGGCTTTGAAGCCTTCGCCGATAATCAGTTCAGTACTGCCGCCACCAATATCCAGCACCAGCCGTCGCCCGGCCTGCGGCGCCACGCTATGGGCGACGCCCAGATAAATCAGTCGTGCTTCTTCGCGACCCGCAATCACTTCTATGGGGAAGCCCAGGGCGTGCTGGGCGATAGACAAAAACTGGGCGTTGTTGGTCGCTTGACGCAAGGTGTTGGTGCCCACGGCGCGCACATTGCTGGCGGGCATGTCACGCAATCGCTGGCCAAAGCGTGTCAGGCACTCCACGGCCCGTTTTTGTGCGTCTTCGCTCAAGCGATTTTTGTTGTCCAGCCCGGCGGCGAGCAGTACCATATCGCGCATGCGATCCACGACGTGCAACTGACCATTCAGGATGCGCGCTATGATCAGGTGAAAGCTGGTGGATCCCATATCCACCGCTGCCACGATCATCTCGGGGTTGTTGGATTCATTGATGCCGGTCATATTTAATCCTTGATTAACGTCCCCGTAATGCGCGTAATTGCGAGGGACTCAACATCCATGACAACTGTGCCTTGCCATGTGCCATCTTTGTCGATGCCGTGCCAGAAAAATTCAGCAGGCATGCAGCGCCTTTTTTAAAATCAGTGATCGGTTTTTTACGGCCTGTGAGTAACCAGCTGACGATCCGGCTTAATTCGGGCTCATGGCCGATAATAGCAACCGAGCCATGTTTTTTCTGGGTTTTGAGCCAGGTCAGTACCTTTTCCGGTGTGTGGCCTGGGGCCAGCACCGGTGCTTCCAGAATCTCCAGTCCACTGTAGGCGTCAGAAATGATCTGGGCAGTTTCCATGCATCGGGCCAATGGGCTGGTGGCAAGCACATCAATATAAGGCATCACCACGTTGAGGCCTTGTGCGGCCTTGCGCATTTTCTTGCGGCCATAATCGGTCAGGGGACGTGCTTCGTCAGGTTCGCCGGTGCTGGCGAAAACTTCCCGGTCTTCGGCGGGAGCATGGCGTATTACGAGTAGTTTCATGGGAGTACCTCACGTGTCGAATATGTCTGCATGGCGTAAGCGTAGAGCCTGGAGAGGGATCCGTCCAGCGGTTTGGGGGGTAGGATGTCGAAATGCCTGATATTATTGTGTTTGACAATCTCAACTCAGGTACCGATGAGTTCTCGCCTGCCGTCGGCGACACACTTTAATTACTTTTATGGTATTGTTAGGGTATCTAAAACCGGAAGGAAATACCATGACTGACGCATCGCCTTTGGTTGAAGCACAGCAAAAATTCGTTGATGCGCTACCCTTCCGCGCTATCGCTGCCGAGCGTTGCGCATTACCTCTGGCGCTGGGCCGTACCTTGTATGGTGATATGCTGGCACCCTTGGACTCGCCACCTTATCCACGTGTCATCGTAGAAGGGTTTTTGGTCAATGCTGCCGATACCGTGGATGCCTCAGAGGCCAATCCCGTGTCATTCACGATCGTTGGCGAAATCAGGCCTGGTGACAGCCAATGTCCGGTGATCGAGCGCGGTCAGGGCTGGCGTGTCTCTACTGGCAGCATTACCAATGGTGACGCGCTGGCGGTAGTGCGCATGTGGGAAGCCAGGTTGCAAGGTAACATTTTCACCATTACACGCCCTTTTCCGCCCCGTTTTTTCATTGAAGATCAGGGGTGTGACATCAAAAAGGGTGCCACCGTGCTCGCGGCAGGCGCGGTGCTGGATCCCATGGCGCTGGGTACGATTGCCAGTCTGGGTGTCAGTGCCGTAGAGGTGGCGCATATCCCCAGGGTGGCGCTGTTTTCATCGGGTGATGAGGTCATTGCCTACACCGAGCCGATGCGTCCCGGGGCCATTCGCGACAGTAATTCCATCATGCTGGCGGCGGCCATCACCCAGGCTGGCGCGGCTTCCGCATTTTATGGTATTGTGAAGGATGATTTTGATGGTTTTGTAGCCGCAGCACGTCAGGCTTTGCAGAATGCCGATATGCTGGTGATTTCGGGTGGTACGGCGGTGGGTGGGCGCGATTTCATGTCTGACCTGGTGCGTGCCTTGGGTGATCTACTGGTGGATGGCGTACCGATGCGTTCTGGTCGCCCCCTCATCATGGGTGTTGCTCAGGGAAAACCCATTGTCTGTGTGGCGGGTCATCCGCCGGAAGCATTGCGCGGTTTTAACCTGTTTGGTGTGGCTGCGCTCAACCGCGTGCTGGGGCGTCCGGTGCCCTTGCCCGCCGATGTTTGATAGGACTTGTTTATTTTTAGGAGATAACGCATGAAAACACGATTATTTACCACATTCATGGGCACGGTTACGGCGTTTGTTGCTGCCCTTGTTCTGTCAATGGCTGCGGTGGATACGGCTGAAGCCAAGCGCATGGGTGGCGGTAAATCATTTGGTGGTAAAAACAGTTTTAACCAACCTGCCCAGAACCGTCAGCAATCCGGGCCGGCTAACTCATCTGGCTCGCAGTCCGCCTCACAAGCCCAGAATGCCGGACAGCGCAGTGCGCTGGCGAATCGGGGTGGTTTGATGGGCATGTTGGGTGGTTTGGCACTCGGCGGTATATTGGGCGCGCTATTTTTTGGTGGTGCATTTGAGAATATCAACTTTATGGATGTGCTGATATTTGGTTTGATCGCCTTTGTGTTGTACAAGATATTTGCATCCAGAAAGCGCGCCGCGACATCTGAAGCGCAACCCGCGACAGCAAACTACGCACCTGCCGATATGACCGACGATATCCATGCGCCATCCCGCAGGGATGCCTCTGTGCCACAGGCGCAGGATCATACGCAACAGCGCAGCAGCGTGCCGTTTGAGACAGATCTGTTATTCAGGAACAAAACATCTGCCGCAGCCAGTACGGAAGCGGGAGTCAGTGCGTTTCGCCCCGTGCTTGGCAACATTCCCAAGGAATTTGATCGTGCCGGTTTCGTGGAAGGCGCGACGGCCGCGTATCGTCGTCTGCAACAAGCCTGGGATCAGGGCGACCTGGCTGATCTGCGACAGTTCACAACCGATAAGGTGTTTGGTGAATTGCAGGATCAGATTCGTGCACGTAACGGTGAAAATCGCACGGAATTGTTAAAGGTGGAATGCGAGTTGCTGGAAGTACGCGAAGTCGGTGCTGACACAGAAGCTTCGGTATTGTTCGAAGTGGTGATGCGTGAAATTGATGCTGACATGGTGAGTCATGGCAGCGATGCAGATCACGTGGAGCCTGTACGCGAGATATGGCACTTCACCCGTCCCACACGCAGTTCACAACCCACCTGGTTTCTGGACGGTATCCAGCAGATTGAAAATTAAACATTACGTTGTTGTAATGATGTAGTGATGAGGCCAGGGTGACGGTAGTTACCCTGGCATTACTTTCTCGGTAGTACCTGCCAACCTTTCCCTTCTATGTTACACACTGCACGTAAACGTTTTGGCCAGAATTTTTTACATGATGTTGGGGTGATTCAGCATATTGTTTCGTATGTGAACCCGGAGCCGGGTCAGCATATTGTCGAAATTGGTCCGGGCAAGGGTGCACTCACACAGTACCTTTTGAAAGAAGCAGGCAGACTTGACGTGATTGAGCTGGATCGTGATTTGATCCCCTTGCTGGAACGGGCGTGCACGGGATTGGGCGAGTTGCATATTCACAGCGCCGATGTTCTGCGTTTTGATTTTGCGGCACTGGCTACGGATGGGCGGGCGCTACGTCTGGTGGGCAACCTGCCTTACAATATTTCAACACCCCTGTTATTTCACGTGCTGGAAAAACTGAGCTGTGTTCAGGACATGCATTTCATGCTGCAAAAGGAGGTTGTGCAACGCATGGCCGCTGCGCCAGGTGATTCCGATTATGGGCGGCTCAGCGTCATGATTCAGTATTATTGCTATGTCGACCCCTTGTTTCTGGTGGGGCCGGAGGCGTTTTCACCCGCGCCAAAAGTTGAGTCGATGGTGGTGCGCTTGGTACCTCATGCGCAACCACGTGTGCAGGTGACCAGTACCGCGCGTTTTTCCGCCATAGTCAAACAGGCATTTTCACAGCGACGCAAAACCTTGCGAAACACCTTGAAAGGCCTGTTGAGTGAGGATGACATTCGCGCACAGGAGATAGATCCGTCCGCACGTGCCGAAACGCTGAGTCTGGAGCAGTTCGCCAGACTCAGCAATATCCTGCGGTAGATTCACAAGGCAGATTGCAGGTTCAACCCAGATTTTCCATTAGACTCTACTGTGGTCGCACAAAGCACTGAATCTGCGCGAGAAAAATTGAAAAACAGTCTGTCACCATAGAGTGACTACGCCGTCGCCTGTTTTTCAACTTTTCTCGCCCATCTTCAGCACCTTGCGCACCCTCGCTACGAGGCTAATGGAAAATCTGGGTTAAACATCCTGCTAGGGGTATGCCGTGACGCAGGTGCGAAAGAACAGCAGCGCGCCACTACGGCTGGTCAGATCTGTATGAGCAGCGCCTTGTAGTGCAACATGGTAATCGCCCGCGCGCAGGGTTAAATTTCCCATATTGAACTCTCCTTCCAGTACCAGGCATTCTTCAACACCATCGTGCTCGTGAGCGGGAAACGTGGCGCCCGCATGCACCCGCATTAATAACGAACGGCTTTTGGTTTGTGGGTCATTAAACAGTAACTTGATCTCGATGCCTGGGCGCATCTGTATCCATTTGCCTTCATCGCCACGCAGAGTAATCAGTTCTTTCATGGACGTTGGCCCATGAATGCGTGCCAATACCCTGGTGCGCAATGCCTGTGGTGGTGGTGTAGACGGCATGGATTCCAGCAGGGATGCCATGATTTCATTGTCAATGGTATCGTGATCGTGATTTTCAGGTGGTGTCATGAGGGATTCTCCAGCGCAGGAAGAGCACTCTTATGCAGTATCTGCTTCAATGCCAGCATTGAGTTACGGAGTATGCTCTTTACGCTGCCTAATGGGATACCGGTATAGTCCGCGATCTCCTGATGACTTAATCCTCTGAAAAAGGCCAAGGCCAGCAATTGTCGTGGTTTCGAATCGAGCGTTTTAAGTGCGGCATGTACGGTATTGCCACGCTCTACAGTCAATAATAAATCCAGCGGGTCATCGTCACTTGAATGATCGTTGGATATCAGCAGTTCAGGTTCGGCACACAGCTCTGCCTGATCGCGACGGCGTAGTGCATCAAGAGCGCGACTGCGGCACACGGTCAATAGCCAGCTTGATACCTTGCCGCGTGCAGCATCATAGCGTCCTGCCTGCTGCCATACCTGAAAATAGACATCCGATACTACTTCTTCAGCAATCTGAGGGCGGCGTGTAATGCGAAGTGCGAGTCCATACACGCGGTTCACAGTAAGGTCATAAAAAGCAGCCAGTGCGTTTTCATCTCTGGTGGAGATTTTTTCCAGGCACATCGTCAATATGGTCTCCTGTGGGTCAAGCCCAGGTGGAGGATCCATGACATTTGATGGATTATGTGTCTGTAACATGGTTCGAATTATAACAATATATTGGCATGCTATGGTTATTTTTCATACGTCGATTTTTATTGTTCTTT
>JAHFRW010000026.1:17629-38225 GCA_023266055.1 Gammaproteobacteria bacterium
TATAAAACAGCATATGAATAGAAAGTATATCAAATGGCACACATGAAAAGACAGTTCGATTGGAAAGTGCCGTTTCAAAGAGTATTACGCAGCAAACAACCCAATGGATGTGTCATGCTTTTTTCAAGTAAGATTTTTATCATTTCCCCTTAAACTGCCATGTCATGGGCGTTTCCTGGTTTCTGCATCCGAAAATCTTCTTGGTGCGTATAAGTCTACGGATACACCCCAATCACTTATACAGTACAGGAGATTATCATGAGCATTCGTCGGCTGATTCCGGTGGCGGCTTTGGGCGCTACCGCATTATTGCTTCCATTTATGCCTGCGTTGGCATCAAGTCATCGTGAGGCACCTTTCATAACAGAACAACCCAAGGTAGATGGGACAGATTTTTATATGTTTAATAGTTATGAACCGGGGCGTGCCGGCTATGTCACATTGGTTGCTAACTATGTGCCATTGCAGGCACCGTATGGTGGGCCTAATTATTTTAGTCTTGATCCTGAAGCGTTGTACGAGATACATGTTGATAATAATGGAGATGCCAAGGAGGATATTACTTTTCAGTTCCGTTTTAATAACAAACTGAAGGATATCGCCTTGAAAATAGGTGCGCCAGGCCAGGAAAAGCAGGTGTCAGTGCCACTTGTCAATGCTGGTTCGATTACGGCAGGCAATACGGGTAATTTAAATATTATCGAAAGTTATACGGTTACCATGATGCGTGGCGATCGACGCACCGGGTCTGCACAGGCCATTACAAATTCTGCCACAGGTGCCAGTACGTTTGCCAAGCCCGTCGACAATATCGGAAATAAATCGATTCCTGATTATGCAAGGTATGCCGCATCACATATCTACAACGTTGACATCCCCGGATGCAGTGGTACGAGCAGGGTGTTTGTTGGTCAGCGCAAGGATTCCTTTGCAGTCAATCTGGGAGAAATCTTTGATTTAGTGAATACGAACCCTCTGGGTGCGGTTGATGGTGAAAAAGATGATCTGGCGGATGCCAATGTTACTTCGATGATACTGGAGGTTCCTGCGGCTTGCCTCACAGCCAAAGGGCCGGTGATTGGTGGTTGGACTACGGCCAGTCTGCGTCAGGCACGTTTACTGAATCCGCGTCCAGGCTTTGGCAAACCTGCCATAGAGGGCGGCGCATGGGCGCAGGTATCCCGTTTGGGCATGCCATTGGTGAACGAGGTAGTGATTGGCATCAAGGATAAGGATAAATTTAATGCCAGTAAACCACAGGATGACGGACAGTTCGCCGATTATGTTACCCATCCAACATTACCTGCATTGCTGGAAGTATTGTTTGGCGTCAGAGCACCCACAAAATTTCCACGCGTTGATCTGGTAACGGCGTTCCTGACGGGTATTCCCGGACTGAATCAAACGACGGCTACGGCTGAAATGCTGAGGCTTAATACAGGTACGCCAGTAACACCTGCTTCCCATCAGAGCAATCTGGGTGTTCTGGGCGGTGATAATGCCGGATTCCCCAATGGGCGGCGTCCTGGCGATGATGTCGTTGATATTGAGTTACGTGTAGCGATGGGTGTATTGCTGCCTGTTACGGATGCTCTCGATGGCCAACGGCCTTATACCGATGGTGTGCTGGTGAATGCGGGAATGTTTGATAATACATTTCCTTATTTGAAGACACCGCTGCCCGGTTCACCTAACTAGGATAAGGAAAGAGGAAATCATGAAGCACATGAGAATGTTGTGTATGAGTTTTTTCGGGTTGATGATGCTTTCTGCCTGTAATGATGGCAGTGATACAGCGTCATCAAGCATGGCGCCGCGTGCCGAAATAACAGATGTGGTGAATCGGACCGTAATAACAGCACCGGAGAATACTTCACCTGTTGATGTTGACGGTATGTCAGTGCTTGCGCCGGATAATACAGAGCTGGTGACACGCTAATCGTCATGAAGCATCGGCAGGTCTCAGGAATTTCTGCCGATGCCTTTTTTGATGAAATTTAATGTATGGACTTCAACCGTTAATGAAACCATTAATTGTTAATTTATTGTTGTTTTTGGCAGGATTAATGGCCGGGCTGAGCTCTTCAGAGGCAATGGCAAAACCATTTATCCCTGACAGTCCGACGTACATTCTGGAGGAGTTACAAACCCGGCCAACGGATGCAGTTGCACAGGAGTTGCGTGAATTGCGCTCTCAGTTGATGCGTCAACCTGATAATTTGTCATTGGCGACACGCTTGTCACGACGTTATATTGATCAGGCGCGTGCCGAGGCTGATCCGCGCTACCTGGGGTATGCGCAGGCCGTATTGGCGTCATGGTGGAAAATGGAAAATCCGCCCTCACAGGTGTTGATATTGCGTGCTACGATTAATCAAAGTAATCATCATTTCAATGAAGCACTGGATGATTTATCTGCTGTCTTGAAGGTCGATCCCTATAATGCACAGGCATGGCTTACGCGAGCTTCAATTTTTCGTGTGCAGGGAAATTATCGTGAAGCCAATCATGATTGTTTAAAATTGTTGCGTCTTGCGACAGAGCTGGTGACGACAAGCTGCATCAGCGGCGTTGCCGCTCACAATGGTCGGTTGTCAAAAGGTTACAATGTATTGCTCAATGTTTTAAGGAAGTCACGAGAAGCCAGTGTGTCGCCCCCGGAAAAATTATGGGTTTTAACTGATCTTGCCGAAATGGCGGTCCGCGTGGGTTTGATCCAGACAGCAGAAGCGCATTTCAAGGAAGCGCTGGCACAGAATATTACTGATAGTTATTTGATGGGTGCTTACAGTGATTTTTTGCTGGATCAGAGGCGTCCTGCAGAAGTCGTTTCATTATTGAAGGGAAAAATACGTGCTGACGGATTATTATTACGTTTGGCGCTGGCAGAACAACAGCTGGATTCCCCGGATTTACCGATACACGTCGCCGCGCTGCATGCGCGGTTTGAGGCAAGCCGGATGCGTGGCGATGTTGTGCATCGCCGTGAAGAAGCACGATTCACCCTGGCTTTTATGAACGATCCACAGCGGGCGTTGCAGCTTGCGCTGGATAATTGGGCGGTGCAGCGCGAGCCCTGGGATGCCCGGATTGTTCTGGAATCTGCAATTGCAGCACATCGTTATATTGACGCTCGTCCAGTCGTGGATTGGTTGGCTGAGAGTCATTTGGAGGATGTTCAGATAGCACGTTATGTTCGGCAATTAAATGGTGTAAAAAAACCATGTTGCGGCTAGTTCTTCTGATGTTAATGGTTTTTTCGAGCGCAGCATCTGCTCATAAGCCCAGTGATAGTTATCTTGCACTGGATGTCCAGGCATCTCATATTGAAGGGCAGTGGGATATCGCGATACGTGACCTTGAGTACGCCATGGGGCTGGATGAAGATTACGATGGTGCGATCAGCTGGGGAGAGTTGCAGGCGCGTCATAAAGATATTGCTGCCTACGCATTTGCGCGCTTCAAACTGTACTCAGAAGGTGAGACATGTCCCATCCGAATCAAGCAGCATTTGGTGGATAACCACAGTGACGGTGCCTATGCGGTGATACGTTTTCTTGCGGATTGTGAGCACGCCCCTCATAGGCTGGTCATCAATTATAATCTGTTTTTTGACATTGATCCCCAGCATCGGGGGTTGGCACGCATTAATTATAAGAATGAAGGTGCTGTGGTGACGCAGAGTGTTATATTCAGTCCTGAAAACGCCCGCCAGACATTAATTTTGCGCGATACCGGGTCATTTCGTCAGTTCCTGGATTATGCAAAAATGGGAATATGGCATATCAGTATCGGGTTTGACCATATCCTGTTTTTACTGGCGTTATTGTTGCCTTCCGTTTTGCGTCGTCAGGGAGGGGAATGGCAGGCAGTGACACATCTTCGTACGGCATTATGGGATGTTCTCAAAGTTGTTACGGCCTTTACCCTGGCACACTCGGTTACGCTGAGTTTGACGGTGTTTCAGGTGATCTCGCTGCCTTCACGCTGGGTGGAGTCGGCTATTGCGATTTCCATTGTGCTGGCAGCGATCAATAATATATATCCTCTTTTTCAGGGACGACGCTGGGTCGTGGCCTTTGTGTTTGGATTGATACATGGTATGGGTTTCGCCAGTATATTTCTGGATCTTGGATTGGTTGAGGACTCATTGTGGTGGGCGTTGACGGCATTTAATGTGGGTGTTGAAATAGGTCAGATGGCTATAGTCATGGTATTTATACCGTTTGCTTATTGGCTGTGCCAGTCGTTTTTCTATCGGCGTCTGGTATTGGGGATGGGCTCATTTATAATTGCCATAGTGGGGCTTGTCTGGTTTCTGGAAAGATCCCTTGATATAAAATTGTTTGTTTATGGTGCCTGATTGATGAATAATCATAAGACATTATTTCCTTCATTGTTTACGGTCTTGATTATGCTGACAGCTTTTCCAGTCTATGCGCAGCCGTACCAGGCGCCCTGGTGGTTGCCTGGTGGACATTTTCAAACCATTTATTCTGCGCTGGTTATTTCTGCTGTCAGGGTGGATTATCAACGTGAGCGCTGGGACACGCCCGATGGTGACTTTATAGATGTTGATTGGCTGATGCCTGTCGACGGCCATGCTGCCGAGGGCCCATTGGTGGTATTTTTTCATGGGCTGGAAGGTAACTCCGAAAGACATTATGTGCGTAGCCTTATGAATTTACTACAACGTAAGGGTTGGCGTGGCGTAGCAGTGAATTTTCGGGGTTGCAGTGGCGAGCCAAACCGGCTGCCACGTGCTTACTTTGCAGGTGATAGTGCCGAAATTGATTGGATATTACGTCGTTTGCGCGTGCAATATCCCACCACGCCATTATTTGCCACGGGTGTCTCTCTGGGGGCCAATGCTTTATTGAAATGGACGGGTGAGCAAGGCGCACAGGCTGCCCAGGTGATTGATGCCGTGGTGACGGTTTCAGCGGCGATGGATTTACAGGCCACTGGCAACACGCTGGACAGTGGTGGGTTTAATCAATTTTATACAGACCACTTCCTGAGCAGTCTGAAGAAAAAAGCGGCGCAGAAACTGGAGCAATTTCCCGGACTTTTTAACCGTGAAGCATTGGAGAATATTAAAACCCTGAGAGAATTTGATGACCTTGTGACGGCCCCCCTGCATGGTTTCAAAAATACGGATGATTACTGGACACGCGCCAGCAGTAAACCGTATTTGATTGATATTCGCATTCCCACATTGCTGATCAATGCACGTAATGATCCTTTTCTTCCCGATAGCGCATTACCTGTTGCTGCTGAAGTATCTGCTTCCGTAACGCTGGAGTTTCCGGAGACGGGGGGGCATGTGGGTTTTGTTTCCGGTTCATTTCCTGGAAAACATGAATGGCTTCCTGAGCGTATTCTGGAGTTTTTTGAACAATACCTCTGATTTGAGAAAATGAATGTCTATTGGGTCATGCACATGACGCTCAATAATATCCCATCGGTTACTCCTCTTTAAAATCCGTTAAAAAATACATCCATTTTATCCGGCACCGCGTAATTGTATATGTCGGGCAGGGAAAAATATTCCTGCAGCGGAAAGTTTTGTTTTTCATAAACTGATTTTTAAATGGGGAGTGCTGGAATGAAATTGCAATATACGGATACAAAGATCAATTCCTTCAGAAAGCTAACATTAGTTGCTGCTGTGATGTGTGCATGTGTGGGTTATTCAACCACCTCTTTAGCCAACCATCCTGTATTGGTTGAAGGGGAGACGGATTTTGACGGGGATGGACGGCTGGGTGTTGATGAAGACAATGATGGAGATGATCAGGTGTTTGGTACGATCAACGCCGCACTGGGTGCCGCCAATCGCGGTGCCAATCAGAATGGTCATGTCATTATTGTAACCTCAGGGCGTTTCCTCGAGGTTGTGAATATTACTGCCGCCAATGGTGATGTGACGCTTCAGGCAGCACCGGGTGTGGAAGCCGAAATTGAAGCGGTGCGTGCCGGTGATGGTGCAGGTAATGTGCGACGCCAGGCGGCCCCCGGCATTATCATCAATGCGCCCGGTAATAGAATCGTTACCTTGCGTAATATCGTAAGCCGCAACTGGACGGATGGCATTCTGGTATCGGGAAATTCACGGGTAATTATCGATAATTGTCGCGTTGAACATAACCGCAATTTTGGAATTCATGTGACAGGTTCTGCCAGAGCGACAATCACGAACAGTCAGGTGGTTGGGTCAGGTTTCAGGAATGGTGCGGGTATTGACAATACACCTGTGCCGGGTATTGGTATAGCCTTTGAAGGCGCATCCTCAGGTGTGGTGGCGTCTACCACTGCCAGTAGTAACTTTGCTGCCGGTATTTCAAATACCACAGGAAATCCGCAAGCCGTAAAGATTTATAACAGCACTGTAGTCTTTGATAACAACCCCAATTTTATCGGCGTCAGACCACCGGTGGGATCATTTTTTTGAGCGTCAATGGGGGTAATTTATGAAAAAGATATTGGGTTTTGTTTTGTTGGTATTCGGGGGATCCGCATCGGTATCATGGGCGGTTCCGGTAACCTTGAATGGGGCTTATTTTGTTGGGGGAGGTGTGGCTATACTGGATGACACAGGAGGTTTGTTGTCCGATAATTTTACAGATACAAGCCCGCCGTTAATCCTGCCTCTATTTGGGGAAACCTCTGTTATTTCTCCATTGGGTAGTCGCGCCACGGCTTTCGCAATAGCGGATCAAGGTATTCTGGTTGCTGGAACGGATGTTATTGGGTCAGGTGAATTTGCTACGGCAGCCACAGCCACAAATTTCTCCGGGAGTTTTATTGCGCCGGGTGGGAAAATGCAGTTGCGGCTGGATTTTGCAAATGATGCTTTTGCGGGTAGTATCGATTCCATTACTGAGGCGCTACTGAATTTTTCTCTGGCAGAAAATGGTAACATTCTATTCAATGAGGATTTCATTTTTTCCGGAGTGAATGATCAGGAGTGGGTCTTTTTGCGCGACTTTGAACTGCCCGTGGGTACGTCAGGAACATTTGATATTTTTCTTTCGAGTATCAGCAGTGATTTTGGTGGCATGGCCAATAATACAACTTCCGTGGCATTTCGCATTGATACGGTTCCCGAGCCTGCCACCTTGCCGATATTGCTCGCGGGACTGGGTTTGCTGGCGTTCGTCAAATCGAGGAAGCGTGAGGATCATGCCTGGTCTGATGCGTGATGCTATAGAGAAGACTGGCTGAACATCCCCGATATGTTTCAGGGGCCTCTGAACAAAGCAGAGGCCCCTGGATTTTTTGAGTGCTGTTGTTTTTGCGAGGCGTGACGGTGAAAAAGGCAAGACAGAAAAGTATCGAAAATCCGGCGATTGCCAGGCTTTTCGATGCTTATCCCGAAACCATAAAAACCCGTCTTATGTTTCTCCGCCAGTTGATATTTGACGTCGCCTCAAGCACAGAAGGGGTGGGTGAGCTGGAGGAAGCTCTGAAATGGGGTCAGCCAGGTTACCTGACCACGCGCACCCGGAGTGGAAGCTTGATCAGGATAGATCAGGTAAAGTCTTTAAAAGGAAGATACGCCATGTATTTCCATTGCCAGACGACATTGGTTGATACATTCAAGGAAATATACGGTGACATTTTTGAGTTTGAAGGAAACAGGAGTATCATTTTCAATGAAAATGACGCGGTTCCCGTCGAGGAGTTGGGGCATTGTATTGCCATAGCGCTGACCTATCACCTCAATAAAAAACGCAGCACGCGTCATGCCGCAGTCAAAAAATAACGCATCTCAGCGTTCTGATTTTAGGGGTTCAGCAGGGTGGCAGAAATTTTTGCACTTTGGTCTGTAACAGACGGATAAGCTGGGGCTCCATAAAATCATAATCGTCTGGAATATCAAGACAGACAATTTTTTTGTTGTTCAGGTAGGGACGAAACCGGGTGGACAGTTTATTACGGTGTGATTTTTCCATCACAAAAATGAGTTCTGCCCATTCCAGAAGTTCGGGGGTCACCGGATTCTCGGCGTCGTTATTGAGGCCGGCAGAAGAGACTTCCACACCTGGATGAGTCGAAAACAGGTGCTCGGCGGTCGGGCTGCGCAGGCGGTTCTGGCTGCATATGAACAAGACGCGTGTCATGATCTGTAGATAATACGCTGGGGTGATGTTGTCCTGCAAACGGTAGATGACCGCTTGCAGGACAGGCAGGTTAGTTACGTATTGCTTCCACGCCGAGCGATATTACCATCTCGTCACCAATAGCTGGCAGGGCGTATTTTACACCGAAATCCGAGCGTTTGATTTTGGTCGTGGCATCAAAGCCGCACACAAACTTTTCTTTCTTGGGATCCATGGGATGTATTCCGCAGTTAATGTGTTGCACGTCCAGTTTCACGGGTTTGCTGACGCCGGAAATGGTCAGTGTGCCATCCACCGTGGCCTTGGTAGCGCCGTTAAAGGTGATTTTGCTGGATTTATAGGTAATTTCCGGAAATTCTGTGGCATTCAGAAAGTCGGGTGAGCGCAGGTGATCATCGCGCTTTTTCATGCTGGTATCCACTGAGGTGGCATCAATGACGATGTCTACGGCGCTGGTATTGCCGGTTTTATCCATCACGATTTTGCCCTTGGTGCTATTGAAGCGGCCATGCAGGGTGGAAAATCCCAGATGGTTGATCGCGAAGTAGGGGTACGTGTGATCCGGGTCAATGGTGTAGGTTTCCGCCGCGAAAGCAGAAAAAGAAAGCCCGGTAAGAGCGGCGGCAAGTATTAAGTTACGCATGATATATTCTCCTTATGAGGGTGGGTTTAAAAAAATACGGCATCATTTCCTGATGTTATTACATGGGAGGGGCGCCCGCTTCTCGCCACACCAGATAAATCGCACCTGCAGCGGCGGGCAATGTTACTAGCACCAGCGCTACGGCTTGACCCCATAAGGGTAGCTGTTTAGGCAATGGCAGGCGCGCCAGCAAGGGTATTGCTGCCAGCGCCAGCAGGCTATACCACGGTAGTTTCGCATACGTCATGGCACTGATGCCGATCAGGCCGCTTAGCAAAGCGGCGGGCAGTAGCATTAACAGTCCCACGGGTAAGGTCTTTTTGAACAGGCTTAATAATAAAAATGCACCCGTGGCCGCCGCCAGCGCCGAGGCCAGTTGGCCGAGCAGTGCTGAGGCACCCATCAACGCCGCAATGCCTGTGCCCAACCCCAGTGTCATGAGTGCGGCATTCGCGCGCAGGGCACGGCTACGCAGGCTCTCGGTCGCCCATAAAATCCAGACCACATAGGCAACACTGCCGACGCCATGGATCCATAATGAGGCACCGTGCATGCGCATCAATGGCGGCCAGATCATCCATAGTATTGCGCCCCCCCCTAGCACGGCAAGTACAGGATAAAGCTGGCGGGGTTTTGGTGCGAGGTAGTCAAGCATCAGGCCCACCGCCGCCGCGCACATGCCGATCAACACCAGTTTGCGGGTGCTGGTGAGAGGGGTAAATTCGAAGCCGGTGATCAGCGACACGCTAGCATAGAAACCTGTGATAACGGCCAGCCCGGCCCAGTACCAGCCCACCGGCTTGAGTATCAGCCCTGCCACCAGTGCGGCAATAAAGGGAACGATCGCGGCCTGAACAGCAGGGTTGGCTAATAATTCATCCATGGTTATTTAGTCTTTTTGAAGAAGTAATGACATGCTACACAAAGACTTGGGGGTCATGATAGTAAATTGTTTTGAGATTCCTGTTCAATAAAATTGAATATTTAGGAGGGTGTGGGTGTGTCGCCGTGCTCGCGAACCATTTTGGGACATGCACGTCCCCAAAATGACTGCGCCCGGCGACAAGTATGCCTTCGGTACCCGGCAACAGGCCTGCGCTTGCCACGACACGCGACTATGCAGCGCGTCATGGCGACCACAATGCCGCTACGCCTGTCGTTGTTTCCCCATGTTGCCTACACGTGTGCTATCGCATACATGCCGACAATACAGGGAAACCTCGGCTATCCGGGGGTGCCCGCCACGGCTCGCTTCCGCGTCGCTCTCCCTGGCGGGCGCCGGTGTGGCGTTCAAAGTGGGTCATCAAAGATGAGGGTTACTTTGCTATTTGCTTCAGTTTATCCTTGTCTGCGCTACTGGCCTTGTGTTCCAGAGACGCGAGAATGCCGGCCAGATCACGCTCCTCAGCCGGTGTGGCAGTGTTTTTGATGAGATCATTGAGCTTGGCCTTGTCACCACTGCTGACCTTATGATCCATGTTGAGCAGCGCACTGGCCAATGCCTTTTCACCTGCCGTGGCTGATGCATTGCCAATGATTTTCTGAAGGGTGTCCTTGTCACCGCTGCTAGGGTGATGGTTCAGATTCATCACGATCTGCGCCATGCTTTTGACAGATGGTGAAGCAGCCGCGGCAATATTGCTACCTAACGCTAGTAATGCACACAATATGAGTGAAGCCAGTTTTGTCCTGTTCATGACCATACCTCCGCACAAAAGTTTAGGCCGCTTTATCCTGCCTTATGCAGGGACGGCCTGTCTAATATAGGAAGCGCCATGGTTGCTGTCAACATAAGGTTTGATTTATGGGGGTTATTTGGTTCAGGGTATCATGATCAACGATGATTGTGATGGATATTTGTGCTATGAGATTAGCCCATGCTTGATTATTGTTGTGCATGGGGTCGGAATGAGGAGGTGTCTGGCGGGTGATGCATGGCATGTGAGTCCGCCAGACATGGGTTAATTTACTTCGCCGAATGTCCCGTCAGTTTAACTTCCACACGGTCTTCATCCTTTATCGTCGCGTAATAATCACGCAAGATGGTTAATACTTCCGCGCGGCTGAATTCAGCGGGTACATCGCCGTTTTCCGAGAGTGCCTTGCGCAGTTTGGTGCCGGATAGCAGCAGGCGGTCACCGGGTTGATGCGGGCAGGTACGTGCGGACGCCATGCCGCCACATTGGTAACACCAGAACGTCCAGTCGATTTTGAGCGGTTGGGTTTCCAATGCATTGGCGGGAATGTCGTTAAAGATGTGTTGAGCATCAAACGGGCCGTAGTATTCACCCACGCCGGCATGATCGCGCCCGACGATGAGGTGCGAGCAACCGTAGTTCTGGCGGAACAGCGCGTGTAGCAATGCTTCGCGGGGGCCGGCGTAACGCATGTCCAGCGGGTAACCGGCCTGAATGACGGTATCTTTGACGAAATACTTGTCGATAAGGGTTTTAATGGCATTGCTGCGCACGTCAGCAGGAATGTCGCCAGGCTTGAGTTTGCCAAGCAGGGAGTGAATCAGTACGCCATCGCAGATTTCCACGGCAACTTTCACCAGATATTCATGGGAGCGGTGCATGGGGTTGCGAGTCTGGAACGCGGCCACGGTGTTCCAGCCCTTGGCTTCAAACAGCGCGCGGGTTTCGGTAGGCGTCAGGTAGGTGCCGGGGAAGCGCGCGGGGAAATCACTTTCAGACAACACCTTGACGGGGCCGGCGAGATTGATGTCGCCTTGCGCCATCACCATTTGTACGCCGGGGTGTTCCATGTCGGTGGTTTTGAATACGGTGGTGCACTCGTGGCGTTTGTCGATGCTGTATTTTTCAGTGACAGACATGGTGGCCATGATTTCACCGTCTTCATCATTCACCAAGGCGATGTCGGTGCCGATGTTGATACCGCTGGCAGTGTCTGACGTGGTGGAAAGGGTGATGGGGATCGGCCAGAACAGGCCATCGGCCATGCGGTAGTTGTCGCACACACCTTGCCAGTCTGCATGGGTCATGAAGCCATGGAGTGGCGTAAAACCGCCAATGCCCATCATGATCAGGTCGCCCACCTCGCGAGAGGTGATGCGTACCTGCGGCAGCGTGCGGGCGCGAGCCAGTTCGGCAGTGCGCGCATCGCCTTGTAATAATAGGGGTTTAAGCGGGCCGCCGCCGTGAGGGTTGACGAGTTTTGACATGATGTGGCGTGCTCCTTAAGGGATTCAGTAAGTCCTCTATTTTACCGGATTGCGTTGCCAGCGGAAGAGTGAGATGATTCTAAATTAAGATATATGTGCTGGTTGCGTGTGATAAGGGGGGAGATTTAATGAGAATATCATGGGTACGGCGACTTTTGGGCGTCATGTTGGCGGGAGCGATGGGCGGGCTGGCGGGGTGCGCGGCAACCAAGGTTATGTCTGACCACCCTTTAATTGAAACCAGCGCTCAGGCGGCGTCGGCCAAGGTCTATTTTATTCGTCCGCTCACGGAGCGCGCAATGGGCTTTCCGGACAATCCGCTCAGCATCGAGTTTGACGATAAGCAATTGCTGGCGCTGGCCAAGGGGGAATACAGTCTGGTGCATATGAAGCCCCGCGAGACCACCACCATGACTCTCAAATCACTGACGACCGTTGGCCCGGACTGGCGGGTTAAGGAAATGGCTAGGAGCCGCAAGTGGTCATTTACCGCAGGCGCAACGTATTACATTGTTCTCAAGCCGATAGACGGTGAATTCCGTGGCGTTTATTTCACGGCGGAAGCGGTAGACTGGTTTACCGCCAAGGAGTCAGTACGACAGTTACGGGCGGTGGATGCGGCGAGGCGCGCGCCGATTTAAAGGTGAAGTAGCAACCCATGAGCATCGTTCGTAAACCGTCAGAAATTGCAGTTAAGAAGCTCCTGGAGGCTGCGCAGTTGCCAATAGTCGACATTACGCCTGAACATATGGAACATTTCTTTGGTGCCTGGGAAGGTTCATGTCTGGCAGGTGTTGTCGGTATGGAACCTCTTGGGACGACGGCCTTGCTTCGTTCGTTGGCCATTACCGCATTAAAACGTGGTTCGGGTTTGGGCTCAGCGCTATTGGCTCAGGTAGAGAAATACGCGATGGAGCAAGGCGTTCGCTCCATGTTTCTTCTGACAACTACGGCAGAGTCTTATTTTGAAAAACGCGGGTATTCGCGAATCTCTCGCGAGGATGCGCCTGAAGCCATTCGAAACACCGTGGAATTCACAAGCTTATGTCCGGGAAGTGCAGTGTTCATGGTAAAGCATATGTCAGTCATTTAGCTGATGTAGTGCAACATTTCGTACGTCATTTCGCCGCGTATGTGTTCGCGACACTCGTGCCTCTCTGCATATTGAGCCAACGGGATGACTGCATGCGACCGCCACGGACGGCGGAAGGTACGACTCCATGGATGGAGGAGGTAGAACGGCGTCTGGAACAGCCGTCGAGAGCAATGCAGGAGCACACCGCTGCGCTGCCGGGATGCAGGCGGTAGCGCAACACAGGGAACGGTTGGCGAGCAGTTTTTTGATATCATGATGGTTTTGCGCTTCATTTCAAACTAGGATCTCTCGCTACGCTCGAAATGACAGATTAATTCTGGTGCGAGCAGATTTTCCCTCTTTAAATTTACGGACTAAAACGTTGCATATTGTTATTCTAGTGTTGTTCGGCGTGCTGCTGGTGTTCGGTCCGCAGTTGTGGGCGCGTCATGTGTTGAAGCGTTACAGCATTGAGCAGAATCATTTTCCGGGCACCGGCGGTGAACTGGCGCGACACCTGCTTGATAAGCAGGGCTTGCATAATGTCTATGTCGAGGTGGCTGAGGGCGGCGGCGACCACTACGACCCGTTGGCGAAGCGTGTGCGGCTCAGCTCGGCCAATCTGAAAGGCAAATCACTTACCGCCATTGCCGTGGCAGCACACGAAGTGGGTCACGCCATTCAGGATCACACTAATTATGCCCCGCTCAAGACGCGTACCCATCTGGTGCAGGTTGCGCAGCGTACTGAAAAACTGGCCTCGATACTGATGCTGGTAATGCCGGTGGTGATGTTGATTTCGCGTTCTCCCACGGCGGGTCTGGTGCTGTTTCTGGCGGGCCTGGGTGGTTTTGCCATGTCTACGCTGGTGCATCTGGTGACGTTGCCTGTGGAGTGGGATGCCAGTTTCAAGCGAGCGTTGCCGCTGCTGCGCGAAGGTGAGTATATTTCTCAACAGGAACAACGCGCCGCGCGTCGTATACTCAAGGCTTGCGCGCTCACTTACGTGGCGGGGTCACTGGCTAGCCTGTTTAACCTGTGGCGCTGGCTGGCTGTATTGCGGCGTCGATAAACGCGTCTGTGCGGCGTCTTGGGAATAATGCGTGATATTATAATAGCGTATTCACCACCGGAGGAGGCGCCGATGAGAACCACGCTTGATTTGCCCAAGAAATTGCTGAATGAGGTCATGCAGGTAGCCCATTATTGATATAAAAACCGGGGTTATTGTCAGGGAACTGCAATAATTTGTAGTAATATCAATATTTAGGAATTGATCTTGGTGAAAATAGAGATCGTCGTTATTAATGCAGGTTTTGGTCGATATATCTACAGGGATTGATTGTTTTCGGGGCGCCGATCACCCCCACCCCCGGCACCCCCGGCCTGGATCTCCTGATTTAGATTATTGCCTGGAATGCCAGACAAATGTGGAGCAGGGTATATCCGCTCGCTAAACAGGTTCGTCTTTATAATAGGGGTTGAAGGTGGAACTGTACGCGTAGCCCGTCGGCGGTGCATTTGCCACTTTAGTAACACCCTGAATAGTAATATAATGAAAAGTTGGGCTTTTTAGTGCGGCGCCCTGGTTTAAATTTACAGATGGAATCATACGTTTGAATACCGACTTCCCCAGAATTAAGCTCCTGCCCCCCTATGTGTTCAATATTGTGGGTGATTTAAAGGCCAAGGCGCGTGCGCGGGGCGAAGATATTATTGATTTTGGCATGGGTAATCCCGACCAGCCCACGCCGCCGCATATTGTGGACAAGCTCATTGAAGCCGCGCAACGGGGTGACACACACCGCTACTCGGTATCGAAGGGCATTCCGCGTTTGCGCAAGGCGGTGGCGACCTGGTATCACAACCGTTTCAATGTTGATCTGGATCCGGACAGTGAAGCGATTGTCACCATCGGTTCCAAGGAAGGTCTGGCGCATCTGGCGTTTGCGACGATGGGGCCGGGCGATATTGTGCTGGTGCCCAATCCGGCGTATCCCATTCACCCGTATGGCTTCATAATGGCAGGTGCCGAAGTGCGCCATGTGCCGTTGACCGCATCCAGTGATGATTTTCTGGTGACGCTGGAAGCGGCCATCAAAGAGTGCAGACCCCGCCCCAAAATGCTGGTGCTGAATTTCCCCGGTAACCCGACCACGCATTGCGTGGATCTGGCATTTTTTGAAAAAGTGGTGGCGCTGGCGCGCGAATACGGTGTGTGGGTCGTGCATGATCTGGCCTATGCCGACATTGCGTTTGATGGCTATGTCGCACCGTCGATCCTGCAGGTGCCAGGTGCCAAGGATGTGGCCGTGGAATTTTTCACGCTGTCCAAGAGTTACAACATGCCGGGCTGGCGGGTTGGATTCATGGCAGGTAATCCGATTCTGGTGGCGGCGCTGGCGCGCATGAAATCCTATCTTGATTACGGCACGTTTACGCCGATTCAGGTGGCGGCCATTGCCGCGCTGGAAGGCCCGCAGGATTGTGTGCAGGAAATTTCATCGCTGTATCAGCGTCGTCGTGATGTATTGTGCAACGGATTGAATGCCATTGGCTGGCCCATTGTGCCACCCAGGGCGAGCATGTTTGTGTGGGCGCGAATTCCCGAGCAATATCGTCATCTGGGTTCGCTGGAGTTTTCCAAGAAATTGCTTGAGGAGGCCAGAATTGCGGTATCACCGGGTGTTGGCTTTGGTGAGTGTGGCGATGATCATGTGCGTTTTGGCCTGATTGAAAATGAACATCGCACCCGCCAGGCCGTGCGCGGCATACGCGATATGTTCAGGAAGGATCGTATGGAAGTATCACCGGCAGTAGGTGCCTCCAGGCAGGAGCGGTAATCAATGAATCCCGTTAAGGTAGGTGTACTGGGGTTAGGGACGGTCGGTGGCGGCACCGTCAATGTGTTGTCACGCAACGCCGCTGAAATTGTGCGGCGTGCCGGGCGTGGCATTGAAGTCGTGCACGGCAGCGCGCGTGACTTGAGCAAGCCGCGCATCTGCGCCACACAAGGTATTATGCTCACGCAGGATCCGTTCGAGGTGGTGAATAATCCTGACCTCGAAGTGATTGTTGAATTGATGGGCGGTACTACGGTCGCACGCGAGCTGGTGATGCGTGCCATTGCCAACGGCAAACATGTGGTGACGGCAAACAAGGCATTAATCGCCAGGCATGGCAATGAAATTTTTGCGGCGGCCCGCAAGCAGGGTGTGATGGTTGCGTTTGAAGCGGCGGTTGCAGGGGGTATTCCCATCATCAAGGCCATTCGCGAAGGTCTGGCCGGTAATCGCATTGAATGGCTGGCAGGCATCATCAATGGTACCGGTAATTTTATTCTGACCGAAATGCGTGACAAGGGTCGCGACTTTCCCGACGTGCTGGCCGAAGCACAGCAGTTGGGTTATGCCGAAGCGGATCCGACCTTTGATGTGGAAGGCATTGACGCCGCGCACAAGCTCACGATTCTGGCGTCGATTGCGTTTGGCATTCCCTTGCAATTTGACAAAGCCTACACCGAGGGCATCAGCCGTATCACACGGCAGGATGTCGGCTATGCCGAAGAGCTGGGTTATCGCATTAAACATTTGGGCATTGCACGCCGCACCGGACAAGGCATTGAGTTGCGCGTGCATCCTACGCTGATCCCCCATCGCCGTCTCATTGCCAATGTGGATGGTGTGATGAATGCTGTATTGGTGAAGGGCGATGCTGTGGGTGCCACCTTGTATTACGGTGCCGGCGCGGGTGCAGAGCCGACGGCTTCTGCAGTGGTGGCCGATCTGGTGGATGTTGTGCGCACCCTCACCGCTGATCCCGAAAATCGTGTACCGCATCTCGCCTTTCAGCCCGACGCCTTGTCTGATATGCCGATCTTACCCATGGCACAGGTCGAAACCGCTTATTACCTGCGTATGCAGGCGCAGGATCGTCCCGGCGTACTGGCCGATGTTACGCGCATTCTGGCTGATCAGAGCATCAGCATCGAAGCCATGCTGCAAAAGCCTTCCGTGGCAGGCGTCAGCGATGTGCCTATCGTCATGCTGACCCACCGCACGCGTGAACAGCACATGAATGATGCGATCAGCCGTATTGAAGCACTGGGCAGCATGACCGGGCCGGTGACGCGAATACGACTGGAGCGACTGGATAGCAAGTAAAGACGATGTCTACACCACGAATTGTCATTCTGGAATCCGATGCTGAAATAGCCGAGAGTTACGCGGTGATGACACAGCTTCGCCCACACCTGTCCAGACCGGATTTTGTGCCGCGTATTCGTCGCCAGATGACTCAGGGATACCGGCTTGCGGCGCTTTATGACGGAGATAGCGTCAAGGCGGTGGCTGGATTCAGAATGCTGGAAAATTTATATGCAGGTGTACATATGTATGTGGATGATCTGGTAGCGGATGAAAACAGTCGCTCGCAAGGTTATGGTGGCGCCTTGTTTGACTGGCTGGTACGTTATGCCAGGAAAAATGCCTGTGCTCAGTTGCATCTGGATTCCGGTGTACAGCGCTTTGCGGCCCATCGCTTTTATCTGGAAAAACGCATGCAGATTGTTAGTCACCACTTTTCGTTGGAATTAACTTAAATTACAGTACGGATTACGATACCCGCCGTACCCAATCAAACAGGAAATACCATGCCCTTTCGTCCTCGTTACACTGGCCTTATCAATAAATACCGTGATCGTCTGCCGGTACATGACGACACGCGCATTATCAGCCTGGGTGAAGGCAATACTCCGCTGATTCGTCTCAACAACATCCCGCGTGTGCTCGGCAAGGACGTGGATATCTACGTTAAATTTGAAGGCTTGAACCCTACCGGTTCATTCAAGGACCGTGGCATGACCATGGCCGTGACCAAGGCGGTGGAAGAGGGTAGCCGCGCAATTATCTGCGCGTCTACCGGTAACACCTCGGCCTCTGCGGCAGCCTATGCCTCGCGTGCAGGCATCACCTCGTTTGTGCTGATTCCCGATGGCAAAATTGCTCTGGGTAAACTTGCGCAGGCGATGATTCACGGCGCCGTGGTTATCCAGATCAAAGGTAACTTCGATGTAGGCATGCAGTTGGTGAAAGATGTGGCTGTGCAGGCGCCCGTCACCATCGTCAATTCCATTAATCCCTTCCGCCTGCAAGGTCAGAAGACCGCCGCATTTGAAATTGTGGAAGAACTGGAATGCGCGCCTGATTTTCATTGTTTGCCAGTCGGCAATGCCGGTAATATCACGGCGCACTGGATGGGTTATAAGGAATATCATGAGCACGGTATCGTGAATAATCTTCCGTGCATGGTAGGTTATCAGGCGGCGGGTTCTGCGCCGTTCGTGCGTGGCAAACCGGTGGATAATCCCGAAACCATCGCCACCGCCATTCGCATTGGTTACCCGCAGAGTTGGGATCATGCCCTGCGTTTGCGTGAAGAGTCCAATGGCTGGTTTGATGAATGTACCGATCAGGAAATACTTGTCGCACAAAAACTGCTGGCGCAAAGTGAAGGCGTCTTTTGTGAACCCGCATCTGCAACCTCATTGGCGGGTGCGATGCGTGATATTAAATCCGGCAAAATACCCGAGGGCAGCAAGATTGTATGCACCTTGACAGGGCACGGCCTGAAAGACCCGGACATTGCCATCAGCCAGAGCAGCACGCCGCTGATTACGGTGGAAGCGACGCTGGATTCAGTGAAGCGCGTTATTCTGGAGAATATGGCCTAGGTTCTGTCATCTCGACCGCAGGCGATCGCCATGGATGGTGGCCGCTGACGGCATCCTCGGCACTGCTCCCTGCGTTGCTCTACCTCCTGCATCCATGCAGTCGTGCCTCTGGCGGCATTTGTGCATCCATGCACGGTGGGAGGGAGGGCAACGTGCCGGGCAGGATGCCCAAGTGTGGTGAGCGCAGGATGCGCAAGAACCGCCAGGAGCAGTTGCCGGGAGAGGTCTTCTGTGGTAGCTACCAGGATCCCTTACTTGGTTCAGGATGACAGTAAATATTTGTCGAGATGACACCACAATACAAACACAGGTGCAGACGCCATGAACGAGCAAGAGAAATACGACATTTTACGGGCTTCGCCGTTCGCGGCTGAACTGACGGATGTGCAATGCCGGCTATTGAGCAAGATCATTTCGGTGCGCAGCCTCAAGGATAGCGAGATTCTGATTCACGACGGTCATAGCGATAATAGCCTGCACGTGGTGATTACCGGCATGCTAGCCGTGATTAAGGACAGTGGCGCGGGTGAGTCGATAACCCTGCATATTCTGAAATCAGGCGATCTGGCTGGTGCACTGGGTTTTATTGATGGTATGGAGCATAGTGCAACATTGAGCTCCATCGGTGACACGGAACTCTTTTCCCTGCAACGCGATGCCTTCGAGTCGCTGATAGCCACCGATCCTGTTATTGTTTACCGCGTCATGCGCTCGATTGTGCGTGCCGTGCATGGCATCGTGCGACGCATGAACAACCAGTATGTAGAGTTGACCAACTACATTAACAAACAGCATGGACGTTATTGACGTACGCTGAAATTCGTTGATTGCAGCGTTGAGCCTGTAGAAAAACTCATTGCTGAGGATATATAACGTGAGAGTCAAAAAACCGGCTTCACTAGATGCTCCAGGATCGACGATCTCGGTGGTGGGAGGGATTTTAGTATCCCCTATTGTTGAGATTTTTTCGCCGGAAGTGGTTTTTCTACAGGCTCGTTAGGTGCATGATAAATTCCGAACTAAATATTATAAATAGCCTGAATACCTTAGAAGCAGAGAACTCAAGAAGTGGATTTATATTTTCACCTAGATAGATATGTGGAAATGAAATGATTATAGTTGCGGCATTTATTGCCGGCGCCATTTTTATACCGATGCTTACCTGTTACATTCATTATCTCTCAAAAAAGAAAAAATATTGATAGATGAAGAAACAGGTGGTTATCTTTTGGAGTACTCAAGACACGTCAAAATTGCAATGGTGATATTTATGATTCTCTGTTGGATAATTTTGTCCCCTGCTATTCTTATTGGGCCGAAGGAGCCCGGCGACCCTTATATTATCGCAGCGCTGATCATTTTTTTAGGGGGAAGTAGCTTGGTATCTGTAATCGAAGCATTTCTATTCAAAGCGGTAATAAGTGAAAAAGGAATCAAGACATTTTCACCCTGGAAGGCTGTTATATCTATAGGCTGGTCTGAAGTAGATTCGGTAACATTTAATACGACTATGAACTGGTATAAGGTCAGATCAAATAGCGGGAGTATATCTAGAATTGGTGAGTATATTTCGGGGAGGGATATTTTTGAAAGAAAAGTTTGCGAAATGCTTCCCTATGCAAAATATTGTCAGGCCGAAATATATTTTATGGAGAAGAAGGAAAACAAGTTATGATGTTGTTATTATCTAATGTAATGGGGAATAATGCACCTAATTAGTGCCCATCCATAAATTTGTAATCAACTGAAAATTAAAGATTCATTTACAAAAAAGATAAAAAAATCCTCTTGGGTTTGGTAAATTGATTTCGCGAAAAAACAAACACCAACCTAAAGA
>JAHFRW010000075.1 GCA_023266055.1 Gammaproteobacteria bacterium
CCTGCTGCGTGGCGATAGTGCGCATATAAGCGCCGTTATTGTTGCGTAACCCGGCGGCTTGTAAACCTGCCAGACCAAGTAGGCCGATTGACAGTACAACAATGGCGATCAATACTTCCAGCAAGGTGAAGCCATCGTGCAGACGCGCGCCGCGATGTTGCCGTGATGTGCATGAGCGGCCATTGATATGCATCATCACGCACGGTGAGCAGTGAGATGCCGTTAGGGATGGCTGTGATGGTTGTGTGTCCATAAGTCTCATCTTCAACCTCGTTAGAGAATTAAGGGCAGGTGGCTCGAGTAACCCCGAGGCGACCTGTTACCGCAACATTAATGACGCGTTTTTCATTACCGGTGCAACCCGGTATGGTAAGTGTGTAATTACCCGTGCCGAAATTGAGTAAACCGTTCGGCAGATATTGCACGGCAGTTTGAGCGCCAGTGAGCGTGCCGCTGCCTGTCAGTGTGCTGCGTACGCGTAACAGAGTGTCGCCAGCAGAGAGACTTTGATCACGGTTAACATCTACAAACGCAATCCAGCCATTTTCCCAGGTGGTACCGCCTGTACAGCCCGCCTGATTATTGCTGACACACACCGTAACGCTATTGCCACGCTTGATGGCTTCACTACGTGCAAAATTCAGGGTGCCAGTCAACTCGTTGGCCTGCGTTGCCAGCCGGTTATTCTGAATCATTGACCGGAAGCTGGGCACGGCCACAGAGGCAAGAATCGCCGCAATGGCCAGTACGGCCATCAATTCAATCAATGTAAAACCTGAGTGTTTTCTGTTCATGGCTTTAGTTGTACCACCGTGAATATGGGTTGTCATTGTAAAACCGATGAGCCGTTGGGTTTTCCCGATAAACGGTTACCGTGCGCTTCGGCAGGGTGTTCGGTGACTCCGCGCATCACGCGCGGCAAATCGTTGCCCAGGCGCATCAATAGGTTTATCGGTAGGGTTGTGGGATAATTAAGTGATGTACGTCACAGATTTCATAATTGCGGGTGGTGGGTTAATGGGTTTGCTCACCGCTCGCGAGTTACGCAGGACAGGTGCCAGTGTCACTCTGGTGGAACGTGGCGCGACGGGCCAGGAATCTTCGTGGGCGGGTGGCGGCATTCTGTCCCCGCTCTATCCGTGGGAATGCCCGGCGCCTGTCGGTGCGCTAGTGAGCTGGAGCCAGAAGCACTACCCGTTACTGGCGAGTACTTTGGCTGATGAAACCGGCATAGATGCCGAATGGACCCGGAACGGTTTGCTGGTTTTGAAAAGTGAGGTTCGGGAGCAGGCGATTGCGTGGGCGCATCAGGCGGGAGTGCAACTGCATTGTATTAACCATGCCGAAATGTTACAGCACGAGCCGTGCCTGGGTGTGGCGGCCAATGAGGCGCTGTGGCTGCCCGACGTGGCCCAGATTCGTAATCCCCGATTGCTCAAGGCGTTGCGCCACAGTTTTCTGGCGGCGGGTGGGGTTATCAGGGAGCATACTGAAATTACCGGGCTGATGGTTCGTAATGACGCTATAGAAGGTGTTGATACCGTCAGTGGGCCGATGAAGGCGCCGAAAGTGGTGCTGACGGCCGGTGCCTGGACGGGCAGTTTGTTGAAAAATATAGGTCGCTTCCGGCATCCTGCGCTGTCCATGGATGGACGAGTGTCGCGAACGCAGGATGCGTTGGAGCGACCCGCTGGCGACACTCGTCCATCCATGCACGGCGGATTTTCGGGTGAAATCATGCCTGTGCGTGGCCAGATGATTCTGTTTCGCGCTCCCCCCGGACAGATATCACGTATTATGGTACATAATGATCACTACGTGATCCCGCGCCGTGATGGGCGTGTTCTGGCGGGCAGCACCGTGGAGTATATGGGTTTCAATAAATCCACAACGCATCAGGCGCTTATGGAGCTTCGCCAGGCGGCGGTGACGCTGGCGCCGACGCTGGCCAATTATGAAATTGAGCATCATTGGGCGGGACTACGCCCTGGCTTGATGTCAGCGCGGCAGGGGGTGCCCTACATTGGGGAGCATCCGCGTGTACGGGGATTATTTGTTAATGCGGGGCATTTTCGTAATGGAGTGGTGATGGCCCCCGCGTCAGTACAGTTACTGACGGATATGATGCTTGAGCGGACCCCTGTTATTGATCCTCAGCCTTACCGGATATTGGACGCGCTCTAAACATTCGACGTATACTGGCCGATAACATGCCTATGCACACTCACATGCTTGGAAAAACAGACATTACGGCGCTGCTGCGTACGCATGGCATTAACCCTACCCGGCAGCGCATGGAGATTGCCACGGTGCTCTTTGCGCAGCCGCAGCATCTGTCAGCCGAGCAGATTCTGGTGCTGGTGAATCATGACCGGCATCGTGTATCAAAAGCCACCATTTACAACACTCTGGGATTGTTTGTCTCCAAGGGATTGATTCGTGAAGTTATTATTGACCCAGCGAAAGTGTTTTATGACCCCACCACGAGCCCGCATCATCACTTTTATAATATGGATACCGGTGTTTTGATGGATATTGACGCTGATGCTGTAGCGCTACACACGCTTCCTGAGCTACCTGCAGGTACCTTTGCCGAAGGGGTCGATGTAGTCATTCGTGTCCGCAATTGCACGTCAACAACCTGATATTGGATTAATTTCCCGGAATCCGTGGGTTTCTGGTTGTTTGCCACCCCTGATTTTGTTTATACTTGCCACCCCCCTTGCGCTGACATAGCTCAGTTGGTAGAGCAACTGATTCGTAATCAGTAGGTCGGAGGTTCGATTCCCCCTGTCAGCACCATCTTAATAAACCCCATGCATGGCGATTCTTGATGATCAGCCTGTGCGTGAGTCACCGCGCATATCTGCCCCCCCTGTTTATTCATTTATAAAGCCGCTGTGCTATTACCGCTGTAATGTCATGTATGCACAGATGACGAGGGTAGTGTTACCTTTGAGGCATGATACGGACAGCTCTGCCGGCCATGATTGTTGCAATTATAACAAATTGTGTTATAATTAACCCGTCGCTTGCGTATTAGTAAGGAGGCGTGTCGTGGAAACAACCCAGCAGTTTGAAGAGCGGAAGGCAGACCGGTCGGAGTTGGCCAGAATGGTGATGACGTTATTTACCCATTGGCAACTGTCTACCGAAGACCAGTTGGCCCTGTTAGGGCTATCCACGTCCAATCGGGGTGCATTAACGCGTTATCGCAAAGGCGAGCCACTGGCACCAAACCGCGATTTACTGGAGCGGGCAGGTATCTTGCTGGGCATCCATAAATCACTTCGTTTACTGTTTCCCCATAACCGTGAGCTGGCGTATGCCTGGATGACGCGCCATAACCGGGCCTTCGAGGGTATGTCTCCCGCCGAGTCAATCAGACAGTGGGGATTCCCGGGTTTGTTAATGGTGCGAGCCTATCTGGACAGAGCCCGAGGCCAATAGTGGACGGGTTATTTGAGGGGCTCAAGGTTATTGATCTTCATGGTGACCTACACCGCAACATCGTCTCGCCCAGAAAATCACAAAACCTTTACGATGACTTAACGGATTCTCCCGAAGGATGGCAGGCGGCAGTCGATCTGGAGATAAGCACCAAACCGCACACGCATGTCTCGAATCAGCCGGTGATTGATCGCCCTTTTGAAGAGGCAGTTTATAATGATGCGATTGGTTACCCGTTTAAACGCTGGCATGAAACGCGCTACTCGGATGGATCGTTCGGCGTTTGGTATGGCGCGGATTCGCTGGAAACCAGTGTTCATGAAACAGTATATCACTGGCGAAAAAACTTTCTGGAAGATGCTGACTGGCACAACATGGAAGGTATTATCACCGAGAGAAAGGTTTACCTTGTCAGAGGCGATGCGGCACTGCTTGATTTTATCCCTCGGCTCGATGCATTCCCGGCATTGATTGATCCTGCACCGGGGGGGTACTACCTTACTCATCAGGTAGGTGCGCGAATTCATCACGATGGTCATCCGGGCCTGCGATCGCGCTCCGCGCGTTGTGAAGGAGATATCTACGCCATTTTTAATCCAAGGATATTATCCAATCCGCGCCAACTGTGTTACCTGACCTATCAGATTAAAGCGGGTTCAGTTATCGTTGAGCGTCAACCCGGTGTTGTATTGCTGCGAATATAGCCTTTACAGGTCAACGGATATCACCGCAGTGTAATCTCTATAATGATTGCTGAAGAGGTAACAGATACATTACCCCTTCAGCGCCCACGCTTAAAGAATCTCTACGCCTGTGTTGGGTACAAACATGAAGCAGTAGAAATTGTAGTTAACAACACAATCACTCTGAACCTGAGCGGGCGGGGCAACCGGTGATAAGTCTGTTGAAGGTGCAGGTACGGGCCCCTGATTAACCGTCCAGTTTGCTGTGGATGGATCAGAGATGGGTTGGCCGGCAAAATCGAAATTGGTGACCTGATCATTGCCATCCTTTTGTGACCAGGAATTACAGGCACCGGAAGAATTATCGCAGCGCGCCCAATGATAATCACCGGGCCAGTTTGAGTCAGTGCCTTGGGGCGAAATCATGAGTGCCACAAAGTGGCCGCCCAGTGCGCCATCACCCAGAAGCCCTGGAGGTGTCGTGCCTTGTCGTGATGCCTTGAACTTCAATACCTCACTCATCGTCGTGCCAACGTAAACAAGACCGTCTGCCTCCGCACCCCCTTTTACATTTTCCCCGTTAATAGGGCCAAAGGCCCACAAATCCCATCCATGGGCACGACCCGGTTGTGGAAAGGTATTGGGTGTAATATTGCAACCATACGCATAGCAATTATTGTTCGCCTGAAAATTAGCGGACATGAAGTTACCGTTGCAATTTCCAGCAGGGTCATAGATCGCGATTTCTCCATGAACTGTTGGGCTATATTGGGGAATATATAACACACTGCTATAGGCGGGAGGTGTGGGGTGAGTGATGGTTACCTGTACGATGGTGGGTGCAATATAATGTTCAGCGGATGTGGGTGCGGGTGCTCCTTTTGCGGTGCATATAGGCTGATGGAGTTGATCATGTGGTGCGATCATGCCGCTGAATTTGAATTGTTTCTTTGGTATACCCATTTTCTCTCTCCTGGTTGTGGTTTGTATAATGGTTTTCGTTGATGCGCTTTTTGTCTTTGGTTAATTCGAATATAACGTCGTGCTGACCGTATTCGTCGCATAGTTGTAAACCTGTAAAGATAAACTGTTATCGCTGGTTGAGCCGTTTAATATCAGCATGGACGGCGCGCCACTGCCAACGTGAGTGTTGGTGGCCCACATCGCGGAATTGTAGCGGCTGTAGTACACCAGATTGCCATCGTTCTGCATGATCAGTTGTCCTGGCATGTGTTCGGCCTGGGGGTTTGATAAAGCCGCCCATAAACACGTACCGTTGCTGTCCGTCAATATCGGGCCAAGTACGGGATCGTTGAGCAAGGTTGCACTCCCGTCCAGCGTAGAAAGAGACTGACCTGACAACAGTGATGTATTGCCGCGACTGTCCATTCTGTTGACATCCATCATTTCACCAAGAAGATTCAATTGTAAAAGATATTTCACATCCTGTGCTGTCCATTGGTTATAAGTGGCAGACGTCAGTAAAACCATAAGTTTTGCAAAAGTTGCCATCGGTGTCATATCGGCAGGATTAAGCGCGCCTACCGAGGGTAACCATGCGCCCGCTGCGTACGCGCTGTTATTGACCACCCCGGTAATAACCTGCGTACAGTCAACGATGATAACACCGCTATTGTTTGCAGCCATCAGCGCTTGATAGGTTGCTCCATCTTGTGGAGTATCTGGATTTCCCGAAGGAAAGTTGCCTTCCCCGTAAGACTCCAGGATAAGTCCCTTGATGCCTTGTGCAACACAGGCATTAATCAGATTGGCAATGATTCCTGAACACGGGCTGGTCGATGTTGGATAGCCGGCAAAGGTATACCAGGCCGGGAAAGCATTAAGCTGCATCACAGGAAAAGCGTTAATATTCGTGGTGATATATGTCAGTTGCTCAATGGCATTCTGAAGTACAGTGGGGTTATCAAGACTGACGCTGTAACTTACTGGCGGTGGCAAAACATTTTTGATATTGATATCAAGTTCTACACCATACTCTCCCAGGGCAGGATAATTGGGAGAGGAAAACGCATTGAATTCACTAGCGTTGGTTTTCAAGACGCGGTTTCCGCGGTACAGCTGGTTTTGGAAATAAACACATACTTCAGCGATTCCCGTTTGAGCGGATGCAATGGCTCCGCAAAAGTTCTGGAATGCATCGGTATTGTAAAGTAATCCGGAAGGCGTAGGCGCAGGCATCGTTCCGCCCGGTGGCGCCTGGTAAAACATCGGCATCTGGGATCCCGTAATAATAATGGGTTTGCTCAGTGCAGCGGTTGGAATACCTTGGGCATTGAATGATGACAGAAGAAACGGCAAAGCCGTTCCGGTAAAGTCCATGCTATCCGTGCCATGAAGAATCACCCATCCATCATAGGATGTGTAGTTTTTCAATATATACGCTGCTATCAGGCACCAGTCTGTCGGTTGAAGATTGGTGCTGTCTAATGTCCCGGAAGTGGATTCCTTGAATATCAAATCCTTTACATAGGTAATATTTAAATTTGGGAATTGTTGTAGAAGTATTGGGTTGATGTATGTGGTGCATGCAGATGCAAAAGCTGTTGCAGACATGGGTCCGAGGGGTGTTCCAACACAACTAATCGTACCGCCGGTATTGATGACTGCTATGTTCACGAGTGGGGTCCTTTCTGATTCCGGAAATTGAGTATGCGCCACTCGTCCGGTTGCGAGTGGCGCACTCGACCACGCTTATAGTAAAACATTGTATGCCAATGACAAACTGCGATGAGTTTTTTTATATCGTCTGTGCAGGCAATCATCTGAAGAGTAGTGAGCCATTTTATTTTTACAGACTTGAATGACAACAATATCAAGGTAATATTGTCAAATCCAACGATCAGTATTTCCACATAATAACGTTATCTGTACCGTACAGCCTGATCATCAATCAGATGTGATCCATGGGATGGCATCAATGGTCACATGTTGATCTTTAGTCTTCGCTGATCGATGCGCATGCATTTTTTTGCGCAGACATGTCTATTGTTTAACAAGAAAATAATCAATTTATAAACACTTGGCAGAAAGCATCGTTTTTGGCTGATTACCCTTAATTCATGACATGGAATTAATTGGTAAAGCATTGCAGCCAGTGTCTCCTGCTGCGCGGGATCAGTTTTTGGTGTCCAGAGCACTGCTTCGTACGGTACTTTCATATTATGCCGGGTTGCCTGGCCGTGCTGGACTTTTGCATGCAATGCCTATGGTAAGCCATGTATAGCGTACCTGAGTGTGTGCTTGATCTCAGGTTTAATATCTTTCATGCCCACGGGTTGGTGACGTGTGCGGTTAGCATTGGCCATGAGATAGGTGTTGATGTTGAGTACGTTCAGCGTAATATAAATTACCACATGCTCGCGCCGACGGTATTGGCGCCTGCTGAAATGCATGCGTTGAATGCACGGATACCGGATGAGCAAAGCAGGTATTTTTATATTCTCTGGATACTGAAAGAGGCCTATATCAAGGCTTTGGGCGTGGGAGTGACACTGTCTTTGAACGAATTCTGGTTTGATCTTGAGGGGGCAGGGCCACAGGTTCGCTTAACAACACCGAGTTCTGATGAGTCTGAGCGTTGGCAATTTGTCCGATTTGATCCGACACCGGAGCATGCGTTGGCGTTGGCGGTTATTGGTATGCCAGATCAATCCCTGAGAACCAACATTCAATGGATAATTCCCTCTGTCATGATGCAAAAATTTGATGATATGGGTTGATGCTTGCGCTGGCGTCTATCAGGTGATGGTAGCTGACAAGCCTATGTTTGGGTGGGCGTGTGTTTGACGAAAAACGAGTTGCACAGTGAAAGCTCAAAAAAAAGCCCACCCGCAAGGGGTGGGCAATCACGTACATGCTCTCTTGAAACTTATTGTAAGATAAC
>JAHFRW010000027.1:0-23149 GCA_023266055.1 Gammaproteobacteria bacterium
AACATGCCGGTGTCGCAATCCACCCGATAGGCGGCGACGCTGGCAGAGCCGGAATTTGTCGCGTAGGCGAATCGTCCGCACGAGGTGATGGTAATTGCTACAGGGAGTGTGCCGCCTGTGGTGATGGTTCGCGAAGGGAATAGCTCTCCGGTATCGGTGTTGACGCGATAGATTGAGAGGGTGTTGGCGCTGGCATTCACCACATAAGCGAAACGGCCGCTGGGGGCGATGGCGATGCAGGCAGGCCCCCGTTCGGTACCCGCTATACTGGCGAAACTTAACATGCCGGTAGCAGGGTTGATGTGGTACATAATAATGCTGTGCGAGTCGGCATTGATTACGTAGATGAACCTGTTGGTGGGGTCGATAGCCAAAAAAAATGGCCCCAATCCTGCCCTGATCATATTGATGAGCGTCAAGGCGCCTGTGCTGTCATTGATGTGGTATGTTGAGAGAGTGTGGGAGCCGGCGTTTGCCACATAGAGAAACCTGTGGGAGTGTTCGATCGCAACGGCACAGGGATGAATGCCTGTGGTCACCGTATTGACCAGTGTCAGGGCACCATGATCAGGATGGATCTGATGCGCCGAGATGCTGTGGGCATTGGTATTGACCGTGTAGATAAATTTTCGTGCGCGATTGAGCGCGTCTGTGGATGTGTGCGTGTGGCAGGGAGCGGAACTCGTTCCGGCGTGTAATATGCCAATCGCGATCACAGTAATGAAGGACGTGCAGGCGTAGTCCGGGCAATGTTGCTCCGGCACATGAGAAGGTCAGGGGAGCAGGGTGGTAAGTGATGGGTTGAATAAAATAAGAAAAATGTTTTTTTGCCCACGATGTCCGATTCTTTTTTTATGGCAGGGGTAGGTTGAGTGTTGCGCGCTACTTAAAATGGGGCCTGCCATTTTGTTGTGGTACGCTGGCTGACAGGCCCACCCCTCCCTTTTGTTTCCCTGGAATTTACGGTGTGTTAAGATTGACCATTACGTTTTAGGATGTATGCGATAGAGTGGATCTCCTGATTTGTGGGTTTGGGACGTATGCGGATTGAAGTACGTTCCGTGAGGCAAGGTCTGTTTTATGTGCAAGACATAATGAGAGTGGCCAATGCCCGTTGCAGGCCGCAATTTCGAGATTTTGGATGTCAATGTTTGACAAGACACTTTTCGGTGCCTTGATGGGTTTTGCTGCATTTCTCAGGTTCAGGTCAAAGTGTCTGATTTGTGTGTTCATTATGAGTTTCGCTAAGGTGCTCGGACGGTATTGAGCTATATATAGCGCGTTATAACGCTCATGTCAAGTTTTTTTGCGCGCTAATTGAGTGTAATAACGCGTATCTGTTCGCCATCCAGGAGAGAAATCAGTAATATATCATGAGTGAAAATGACGCACACGCACCGTCCGAGTCAAAAATACCCTTTATTATCGAAGAGGTAGGCCGTTTCCCCGAGCGCTTGAAACAGGCTATTGGAGGTGGCAGTGCGCGCGCCTTTGCCCGCGAGGCGGGTTTGTCGGAAACGGTGTTGCGTCAATATCTTGCAGGACAAAGTGAGCCAACACGCCCGGCATTGATCGCTATGGCGCGCACTGCCTGTGTCAGTGTCGAGTGGCTGGCGACAGGGCATGCCAGGGCGCCGAGTGCCGGGCATTGGACGGCAAGAGAATCTCCCTCTACCTATGGTGCACACCATGACCCCGAGGGTTACATTCGGGTGCCGAAATATAATGTGACCACCGGTAGGGATGAGGGTTTGCGTAGTGAGCAGGTGGTTGATCATCTTGCGTTCAAAACCGAATGGTTGACGCGGGAACTGGGCATCGATCCCGGTGCGCTGGTGTTGGTCAGTGCGCGTGGTGATTCCATGGAGCCGACCATTAGCCAGGGCGATTTGCTGTTGCTGGATATGAGTCAGCGCCGGGTAGGAGACGAGGCGATTTACGCGCTGGTGATGGAAGAGGGGGGTGTGCTCGCAAAACGTATTCAGCGTCTGCTGGATGGCATGTTGTCGATTCGTTGTGATAACCCCGCTTATAAAGAGCAGCTTATTCCCAATGACGCTGCCGAATCATTGTATATTCTTGGGCGTGTGGTGTGGGTGGGTCGACGCTTGTGAAGGCTCGCAGAGAAAGATAAATACGATACAGGGTGATTAACTGCCCCGGTTCTCTTGTAAACTTGATGCCTGTTATTTTTGGCGTGTATCCAACCTTCTATGAAATATCATGACCTGCGTGATTTTATCGCCAAGCTTGAAGAAACGGGTGAACTGAAGCGCATCTCCGTTGAGGTAGATCCTTATCTTGAAATGACCGAGATCTGTGACCGTACCTTGCGTGCGGGTGGCCCCGCTTTGTTATTTGAGAACCCCAAAGGCTACAGCATTCCTGTATTGTGCAACTTGTTTGGTACGCCGCGTCGTGTGGCGTTGGGCATGGGTGAGGATTCCGTCGAAGCGTTACGTGACGTGGGTACATTGCTGGCCTTCCTGAAAGAGCCGGAGCCCCCCGGGGGCCTGCGTGACCTGTGGGACAAGCTGCCCATATTCAAGCAAGTGCTGAACATGACGCCCAAGGTATTAAGCCATGCGCCGTGTCAGGCGCATGTGATCAATGCGGCGGATGTTGACCTATCCCGTATCCCGATTCAAACCTGCTGGCCGGGTGATGCAGGGCCGCTGATTACCTGGGCGCTGGTGGTGACCAAAGGCCCTCATAAAGAACGGCAGAATCTGGGGATTTATCGCCAACAAGTGATTGGCCGCAACAAGGTGATCATGCGCTGGCTGGCGCATCGTGGTGGCGCACTGGATTTCCGCGACTGGCAAATTGCTCATCCCGGCCAGCGTTTTCCGGTGGCGGTAGCACTGGGTGCGGACCCCGCCACGATTCTAGGTGCAGTGACGCCCGTGCCGGACACTTTATCCGAATACGGATTTGCGGGATTATTGCGTGGCAACAAGACTGAAGTGGTGAAATGTCAGACGAATGACTTGCAGGTGCCTGCCAGTGCCGAATTTGTACTGGAAGGTTATATTGACGCGGGCGAAGTGGCGCCCGAAGGGCCCTTTGGTGATCACACCGGTTATTACAACGAAGTGGAAACCTTCCCGGTATTTACGATTGAGCGTATTACACACCGTAGTAATCCTATTTATCACAGCACCTACACCGGCCGTCCACCTGACGAACCGGCGGTGCTGGGCGTGGCGCTCAATGAAGTCTTCGTGCCTATTTTGCAAAAACAATTTCCCGAAATTACCGATTTTTATTTGCCGCCGGAAGGCTGCTCATACCGGCTCGCCGTGGTCAGCATGAAAAAACAGTATCCCGGTCATGCCAAGCGGGTGATGCTGGGAGTCTGGTCTTTTCTTCGTCAGTTCATGTATACCAAGTTTGTCATCGTGACCGATGACGATATCAATGTCCGTGATTGGCAGGATGTCATCTGGGCCATGACTACCCGTATGGATCCGGCACGTGACACAGTGATTATTGAAAACACCCCCATTGACTATCTGGATTTTGCTTCGCCGGTATCGGGTCTGGGTTCCAAAATAGGCTTTGATGCCACCAATAAATGGAAGGGTGAGACCAGTCGTGAATGGGGCGTACCCATTGCCATGAGTCACGAGGTCAAACAGCGCGTTGATGAAATGTGGGAGACGCTGGGGATTTCGTAAAAATGTAGTTGACATTTGCCTGCGTTGGCACTGAAACTTGTTGCGGTGGATTAAGTTTAAGAATCATGATTCCTCGTTATATGCTTAAGAAAAACAGAGGGTGGCTGTTACTCGTTTATAAACGATGCATGCACAATGAAATTGCCTCACAAAAAAGCAATAACAGAGAAGGCGTGTTATTTATCAACGCGTGATGCAGCGCAAGCGGCGTTTTTGCCGCTGGTGCGTGATTTGGTGCGCGCCTATCAATTATTTGAAAGTTGTGCCTCTACGCATGTGCGCAGCATGGGCCTGACGCCTGCGCAGTTTGATGTTATCAGCAGCTTGGGTAATACTCCGGGCATGCCGCTGCACAGGCTGGTGGAATTGACGCTCATTACCAAGGGTACCCTTACCGGCATTATTGACCGTCTCGAACAGAAGGATCTGGTGCGACGTGAGGTTTCTACGGTGGATAGGCGCAGTTTTATTGCGGTGCTTACCCCGGCGGGCGTCGCGGTATTTGAAAAAACCTTCCCTGCTCACATTGCCTATATGCAGCAGCGCTTTGACCTCCTCAGTAATACAGATATGGCGCGTGCATGCCGGTCATTAAAAAAGTTGCACGTCTTATTCTGAAAATCCCGTAAAAATAATTTGTGTTAGCACTATTTACGTGTTAAAAACATAGTACTAACACGTACTATGTTGTACGTATGCCGGTTATTTTGAAAGAGGTGAGAAGCCCGTTGATGAACAAAAAATTTACTGTTCCGTGTACATCACTGTTTCTGAATCAGGAGTCACGTCTGGGTGGTGGGGTGCTGTGAGCGTATGCAGAATTAGTCATGTTGCCTTGAAAGTGCGCGAACTGGATGCTGCTGATCATTTTTACCGTGGAATTCTCGGCATGGAAAAAATTGGAGAGCGCCCGAGAATGTGGTTTTACCGCGCCAGTAGTGGGCAGCAGCATGATCTGGCATTGTTTGAGCTGGGTGCGGCGGGGAAGCCATCGTCACCGGAACACGTAGGCATGTTTCATTTATGCTTTGCGGTGACAGACGAAGCCGCATTAGCCGGCCTTTATCGGCGCTGCAAGGAAGCAGGAGTGCCTATGCTGGGTGAAATTGGTGACGAAAGGGTGTGCGCGTTTTATGTCCAGGATCCTGATGGTAATACCATAGAGCTGGGAGTAAATACACTGCAAGAAGAGTGGGTTGAGAGTGCGCCCATTTCAATAAGATAGGGCTCCCTGAACGTTCATAAGAAGGCTCCTGGCAGTAAGCCCAGTAAGGTCTGATGTAGTGTGTTGTGATCTATCTCGGTCTTTACACTATGCGGACAGGGTTGTTGCCGTGCCCGTAATCCATTTGGGATACCCTCCCTAAAATGAATCATGGGCGCGGCAACATGCCATGATGATTTTATTCTTCCGAGGCTAGCACAAAGCGACGGTTTAAAGGTTGAACTGGGCGATTGTTAACTGTGAAGAGATCGGCCAGTGCTTTAACCTGAGCTTTGGAGGCTTCGATCGGATTTTCCAGAACATACCAGTTAACTACTTCATTGCAGGGTGGGGTGGTTAATGAACCCATGTAGTGATAGTACTTATTGGTATTGGCGGGCAGCAGGTTCTGGGCGCTGATCGTGACGCCAGAAACTTTCTTTTCACCTTCTGTTGTTGGCATATGGTTCCAGACCGTCGACAGAGCCTTGTTTTCAGCTCCTTCTTTAAAGAATACGCCGACAACAGCCAAAGCGCCGTCAGCTGCTTTGTGTACGAAGTGTACTTCCATGTCATAGAGTTTGCCATTCAATGCGTGTTCGGAAGGTGTGTGGAAGTGGTATTGCAACAGGTTGAATTTCCCACCGTTAACCTCAATGGAACTGCCGCCATCATAATTGGCCTGAATGGTATGGCCGTTATTTTTGATGTTGAGAGCGGAGTCTTTCCAGTTAAATTTGATCTTGGTCAGCGTGGCGCCAAGCGCTTCCTTGGTTTGAATGTTAATAGGTGATTGCTGAGTACCTTTGCAGGCAGAGAATTCACTCTTTAAATTGCCCCACTGCTCAGGACCACCGGCACCACCGTAACTCCAGTGGAGTTCGTGACCGTGATCTTTTTGATTTTTAGAATCTTCACTGCCAGCCATGGCAGAACCGGCCAATACCAATGCTGCCGAAGCAGCGGTAACTACGAAAAGCGATTTTTTCATTGAATTTCCCTTCCCTTATTTATTTAACCCAATTATTGAATACCCGAAAGAAGCATTTAAGCAAAATTTTGTGGCCAAGTCTAGCCAAGGAGATATTAATTTAACATTGGAGAATCATAGAGATAAATATTTTATAAATAACCCCATATTTACAGTGAGTTGGCTTGATTTTTGCTAAGTTAATTTTCTCTAAATATCAGTCGATAACCTTACATCGGGCAGTCATGTGTAAGGATTATGAGCGATATTTCATGAGACGACAGATACTAATGCGGTTGGCGCTAGTGCTGGGCATGGCTTGGACGGGCAGCGTGTCTGCGACCGATTTGAATGCTGGCTGGCTAGCCTATCAATCCCAGGATTATGGGCGAGCCCATGAGCTATGGCTGCCTGCTGCACGTAATGGTTCAATGATGGCGCAAAACAATCTTGGTGTCATGTATTTGAACGGTCTGGGTGTGGAACGTGATGATGCGGCGGCGGCACACTGGTTTGAGCAGGCCGCCACGCAGGGCCATGCTGCGGCGCAGACGAGCCTGGGGGTCTTGTATATGGAAGGACGTGGTGTGCAGCGCGATTATTTTGTAGCGTTTGAGTTATGGCACCGCGCAGCTAAAGTCGAGTTTGCCGAGGCACAATACAATCTGGGGCAGATGTATGCCAAAGGCGTCGGTGTGAGCCGGAATTATGAAAAAGCTATGACATGGTTCCGCAAAGCGGCTCAACAAGGTCATGCGCTGGCACAGGCGAGTCAGGAAGATTTGCTGCGCAGGGGCTTGGGATTGAAGCGCTTGCCGTTTCCGAAAGACAGCATGTGGAGCAAGTTCGGTTAACCGTCCACATGGTGGTTAATGACAGGTAGGCAACCCGGTATCGAGTGTCGGGTAAAGCAGCTCTACACCCAACTCCTCAAGCATCTTGCGGTTATCAATTCTCCGCGATTCCTCAATAAAAGAGAGCATGCCGGGGGTAAGACGCGCCCGTGCTTCGGCCATACTTACAGCGGGTGGACGCGGTAGCCCAAGCAGATCAGCCGTTTTATTAAAGTAGTCGGTCATGGAGCTGGGGTTGCCATCACTGACGTTATACACGTGCACGGTTTCGCCGTGGTGATAACACTGTGCGGCGGCCGCTGTTGGCATCCTCGGCTGTTCCAGACGCCGTTCTACCTCCTCCATCCTTGGAGTCGTGCCTCTGGCGGCACTTGCACGTCCGGCGGCGATACAGATGCGTGCCAGGTCATCAGCGTGAATACGATTGCTGTAGGGCGCCTCTTCCTCACGTACAACAGGGGTACCCTGTTTGATACGCTTGAGAGGTAAGCGGCCAGGGCCGTAAATGCCGGGTACACGCAAGATCACCACTGATACCCCTGTATTATGCTGCCAATCCTGTAGTGCGGTTTCTGCATCCAGCCGCCGTGCGCCGCGCTCACTGCGAGGATGTGTGGGCGTGTTTTCGGTGACCCAATTACCTTGGCAGTCACCGTAGACGCCACTGGTGCTGATGTAAACGATTTTTTCTGGCCGATTTTCAGGCGTGATTGTCGCGAGCAGGGTACGCAGGCGGGTATCAGTGTGACCGGTGTCAGGCGGAGGGGCAAAGTAAAAAAGCAGGGTATTTTTTAGTGGTAAATGTGCAAGACTGGCAGCGTCATCAAGATCGCCCTTAATCAAGGTGGTATCCGGATTGGACAGTGGCTGAGCGCGCTCTAATGAGCGTACCAGGGCACTTACCCTGCCATGTTGTGCAAGCCACAATTTTGCGGTGCGGTGGCCAATGTCGCCATAACCGATGATAAAAGCGTGGTTCATAAGCATTCTCGTGTAAAATTGGGATTGTAACGCATGTGACAGCATAGCAAGGTTAGGCCATGAATTTCAAAGTTCATATTGAGTCCAGTGGGCACGAGTTTATTGTTGCAACAGGAGAAAGCATTATTGATGCAGCCGTGCGGCAAGGCATTATGCTGCCCTACGGTTGCCGCAACGGTGTGTGCGGGGCGTGCAAGGGCCGGGTAGTGACGGGTCGGGTGGATTACGGTGCGCATTCAGCATACACCTTGAGCGAGCAGGACAAAATCGCTGGCATGGCCTTGTTTTGCAAAGCCACGCCGTTGACAGATATGACTATCGAGCCACGTAGCCTGGGGAATGGCGGACAAAATATCGCGGTGAAGAGATTGCCGTGCCGGGTAGAAAAGATGGAATGGTTGGCACCGGATGTCATACGTCTTTATCTCAAGTTACCGAATACCGAGCGTCTGCAATATATGGCAGGGCAATATCTTGATATCGTCTTGCGCGATGGCCGCAGGCGCAGTTTTTCAATGGCCAGTGCGCCACCGCTATCAGCGCAGCAGGACTTGATCGAACTGCACATTGCGGCAACGCAAAGCGGGGAATTTACCGGCCATGTTTTTGGAAAAATGAAAGAAAAGGATATTTTGCGTATTGAAGGCCCATTGGGTGGTTTTACCCTGCGCAAGGATCTGGAGCGACCGATTATTTTTCTTGCGGCAGGTACGGGTTTTGCGCCCATCAAGGCGATGATTGAAGCAGAATTGGAGCGGGGTATTCGTTGCCCCATGTCTTTTTACTGGGGCGCAACGACACGTGCCGGTTTATATCTTGAAAGTCTGGTGCAAGGCTGGGTAAATAAGGCACAAAATCTGAAATATGTGCCTGTGTTATCACGTCCTGCCGCTGAAGATTGCTGGCAGGGTAGGCAGGGCTATGTGCAGGATGCCGTCGTGGCTGATTTCGCGGATCTGCGTGATTTCGTGGTGTATGCTAGCGGTGCGCCCGCTATGATTGATGCCGCACGCCAGACGTGTCTGAAACAGGGTTTGCCGCAGGAATATTTTTATTTTGATGCGTTTGAATTTGCCAGTGATAGCCGATCGGAAGGTTGAGCTTCTTCCAGGGGCTGCATGAATCCATCCCTGATTTATTATTTGGGTAATGGTTGCAGGGCGCCCGAAAAGGGTTCATAAACATCGCCCCCTTTTATCTGTTGTAATCCCATTGTATTTGTCGGTCTGATAAAGTATGAGCAAGGCCCGAATTATGATCGACTTTCCCATGTAAAATCTGACAGTTTCATCGCAAAAAAATGACTCTAATAAAGTAGCTTTTTGGCCGATAACCCTAGTGAGGCCAGGAAGTAGTGGGTCGTTGTTGGGCGGGCCTGTTTTGTATATTCAAGACATTGAAATATATTAAGTAATTGTATTTAATGTCACTGTTTGACGGTGTGGAGATTGAGATTTTATCAAGGCGTCCCCATTAAGTTACGAGAGTTGATGCGGCTTGTTAGGTTTTTTGGTGAATTTTAGTTACAATCAGATCACCATGAAAGAAAACTCGCAGAATAATCGTGACGACGGGTTGGCACTCGAAGAGGCCAAGCCCAAGCTCAAGCGCCCACCACTCTACAAAGTACTGGTGCTGAATGACGACTACACACCCATGGAATTTGTTGTTTATGTTCTGGAGGTATTTTTTGGCATGAGCCATGACAAGGCCACCCAGATAATGTTGCATGTACATACCCGCGGTGTGGGTGTGTGTGGTGTATATACCCGTGATATTGCAGAAACAAAAGTGGCTCAGGTAACCCAGTGTGCCCAGGAAAATCAGCATCCATTAAAATGTACCATGGAAGAAGCATAGGTTTCAGGGAACCTCTAATACGTTGTTAATGTCGTAATTGAAGTGATCAGATAAGGCAATTTGCTGCGAAGAGATGGTCGTCATTATTTATGGTCTGTATTTATGGTCTGTTTATTGAGAGGTTGAACCCATGTTAAGTAAAGACCTCGAATTTACGCTTAACCTCGCCTTCCGCGAGGCGCGCGACAAAATGCACGAATTCATGACCGTCGAGCATTTACTGCTTGCTTTGCTGGATAATCCTGGCGCGGTAGCGGTGTTGCGTGCATGTGGTGCGGATATTGAGTCGTTGAAAAAGGATCTTGTCCTCTTCGTTGATGAAAATACCCCGCTGCTGGATGCGCAGGACAAGCGCGATACACAACCTACGCTGGGTTTTCAGCGTGTATTGCAACGCGCCGTCTTTCATGTGCAATCGTCCGGCAAAAAAGAAGTTCTGGCGGCCAATGTGCTGGTGGCCATCTTTGGTGAACAGGATTCACAGGCCGTTTACTTACTGGCTAAACACAATATCACGCGTCTTGATGTGGTGAACTACATCTCCCACGGCATCTCTAAAGTGCATGGTGATGGCGAAGGTACATCATCTGTACCAGGTGATGAAGAGGCAGGCGGTGATGCGCCGGCCAAAACACCTCTGGAAAGTTTCGCTGTCAATCTTAATCAATTGGCGTTGCAGGGTAAAATTGACCCGTTGATTGGTCGTAAGCATGAAATCCAGCGCACCATTCAGATCCTGTGCCGCCGTCGTAAAAACAACCCGTTGTATGTGGGTGAAGCGGGGGTGGGCAAAACCGCATTGGCTGAAGGATTGGCGAAGATGATCGTTGATGGCGAGGTGCCCGAAGTGCTGGCGAACGGCACCGTGTACTCGCTGGATCTGGGTGCGCTTCTGGCGGGCACCAAGTATCGCGGTGATTTTGAGAAACGTCTCAAAGGCGTCATTAATCAATTACAGAAAGAACCCGGTGCAATTTTATTTATTGATGAGATTCATACTATCATAGGTGCAGGTGCGGCATCGGGTGGTGTCATGGATGCGTCGAATCTGATCAAGCCTGTGTTGGCGTCGGGTGCGTTGAAATGCATTGGTTCTACAACCTATCAGGAATATCGCGGTATTTTTGAAAAGGATCGCGCCTTGGCGCGGCGTTTCCAGAAGATTGATGTTGTGGAGCCCAGTGTAGAAGAAACGATACAGATTCTTGAAGGGTTGAAGTCGCGTTTTGAGGAGCATCACCACGTCAAATATTCCAGGCAGGCATTACGTGCAGCGGCTGAGTTATCAGCACGTTATATTAATGACCGTTACTTGCCTGACAAGGCCATTGATGTTATCGACGAAGTGGGCGCAAATCAGCATTTGTTACCGGCCAACAAACGCAAAAAAACCATCAATGTTAAGGAAGTTGAAGATATTGTTGCCAAGATTGCGCGCATTCCGCCAAAAAGTGTTTCCAGTTCTGACAAGGATGTGCTGCGGCGTCTTGAGCGTAATCTGAAAATGCTGGTGTTTGGTCAGGATCAGGCGATCGAAACCTTGGCGTCGGCCATTAAAATGTCACGTGCCGGCCTGGGTAACGTGCAAAAACCCATTGGTTCCTTTTTGCTGGCAGGCCCTACCGGTGTGGGTAAAACGGAAGTGACGCGCCAGCTTGCGCATGTCATGGGTATAGAGTTGATTCGTTATGACATGTCGGAATATATGGAGCGCCATACCGTGTCGCGTCTGATTGGAGCGCCTCCCGGTTACGTGGGCTTTGATCAGGGAGGGTTGCTGACGGAAGCCATTACCAAGCACCCGCACTCGGTATTATTGCTGGATGAAATTGAAAAAGCCCATCCCGATGTGTTCAATATCCTGTTGCAGGTAATGGATCACGGTACCCTGACGGATAACAATGGACGCAAAGCCGATTTCCGTAATGTGATTCTGGTGATGACGACCAATGCGGGTGCTGAGCAGATGGGGCGCAGTTCAATGGGATTTGTGACTCAGGATCATGTCAGTGATTCCAGCGAAGCGATCAAGCGTCTTTTCAGCCCTGAGTTTCGTAATCGCTTGGACGCCATTGTGCAGTTCAAGTCGCTGGGCAGTGAGACCATCGCGTTTGTGGTTGACAAGTTTATTATTGAGCTTGAGGCGCAGCTTGAAGAAAAGCGCGTTACGCTGGAGGTTGATAACGAGGCGCGTCAGTGGTTGGCGCGGCATGGTTACGACGAGAAAATGGGCGCCCGCCCCATGGCGCGCGTGATTCAGGAAAACATCAAGCGGCCATTGGCTGAGGAATTACTGTTCGGCAAGCTGGCGCGCGGTGGACATCTCCGCATTTCTGTGCGAGGTGAAAAGCTGGCGTTTGAGCTGGAAGGTGTTGAGGAGTTACAGGAAAGCTGAGTTGTTGCAGGGTTTTCCGGGCACTTCTCCATGGCGTGGCAGGCATTCACGGCTTGCGTGGTTGTCACTTTGTTTGAAGTGATAACCTGCCTGGAGGTTTTCCCTGCGGGTCGCGGGCATATGCGTGAAAAGCGTTAGCGTGCGCGGAAAATAATGCGGCCCTTGCTCAGGTCATAGGGGGTCATTTCTACGGTTACCCTATCCCCGGTTAGAATACGAATATAATTCTTGCGCATTTTTCCGGAAATGTGGGCTGTTACCACATGGCCGTTATCCAGTTGTACACGAAACATGGTATTGGGCAACGTGTCCAGTACCGCGCCTTCCATTTCAATATGATCTTCTTTTGCCATTCAAACAATGCCTTGCAGGTAATTAAAGTGGGTTTGCTCTGGGTTTCGACCTAGTGTAACCAATTATTATGCCCGAGTTTGGCGGAATTGGCAAAAAAGTCGTCGGACGGTGTTACATGGCTACAAAATAGAGGGCGTGTTATTATTTACACATACCATGTATTGGACGTCAGGCAGTTAGCCTGTTTTTCGGCGCGGGTGGGTTGTAGTCGTGCTGCGGGTGAGCGGTGTGTGGTGTTTTGTGGGGGTGATGGTGCGGATTAACCTGAGAATCATGATAACAATAGGTGCCATGCTGCTGGCAGGCGTGTTGGGGGGCTGTGCAGGCGGAGGTGGCGACAGCAGCCCTGTGACACTGGTGGCGCCCGTGGTGATACTTACCAGTCCCGCCAATAACGCGACCGGCGTGTTGCTGACGAAACCGATTTCGGTAGCGTTTTCGAAGGTGATGCAACCCAGTGCTTTTACGTCCGCTACATTTACCGTCACTTCTGGCAGTGGTAACGTCAGTGGCGATATTGTCTACGCCAATGGTTATGTAACATTCACACCTTCTGCGCCGATGCTTCCCGCTACGTTGTATACCGCCACCGTCGCCGCAGGGGTGCGGGATGTTGATGGTGTTGCCCTGACGGCGAGTTATTCCTGGCGTTTTACCACTGGCCCGCTGGATGCCAGTTTCGGGAATGGGGGTGTGGTGACGACACAGGTTTCCCCGACATTGGGCAGTGGTGCCCGGGGTGTGGCGGTTCAGGCAGATGGCAGGATGGTGGCGGTGGGGTATGTGGACAGCGGTGGTGGAAATTATGATTTTGCCATGGTTCGCTACCATACAGATGGCAGCCTGGATACTACGTTTGGTACCAATGGCAAGGTGATTACCGCGATATCACCGCGTGCCGATGAGGCGCGTGCGGTGGCAATTCAGGCGGCTGGCCAGAAGATTGTGGTGGCGGGTAGTTCACATAATGGTACTGATGCGGATTTTGTAGTGGCGCGCTATAATCCAGACGGTACTCTTGACACGACATTCAATACTGTCGGGTATGCTGTAACCAATTTTGGTGCCAATGCCAATGATGAAGCGTTTGCAGTGGCGATACAGACGGACAACAAGATTGTAGTCGTGGGACAGACGGGCACGACGCCATCGACGGATTTTGCTCTGGTGCGTTATACTATGGCGGGTGCGCTTGATACTACGTTTGGCGCCAATGGCAAGCAAACCACGGACTTTTCTGGCAAGGCTGATGTGGCCTATGCGGTCGCCATTCAAGGGGATGGCAAGATTGTTGTCGCGGGTATTGCGGATCAGGGTGCGGTGACAAGCATTAATAATGACTTTGCACTGGCACGTTATGATGCGAATGGCGCGCTTGATGCTACGTTTGGCAGTAGCGGCAAGGTGACAACGGCAGTTGGTGCGGCGGACGAAGGGGCGTTTGCCATCGGGATTCAGACCGGTGGTAAAATTATTGCTGCTGGTGTGGTGTTTAATGGCACCAATAATGATTTCGGACTGGTGCGTTATAATACGAACGGCACTTTGGACACGACCTTTGGGCCAGCCAGCGCTCTTCCCGGCACCGTGATTACGGATATGGCGGGGGGTAACGATGCTGCGCTGGCACTGGCGATTCAAGCGGATGGCAGCATTGTGGTAGCGGGGGCGGCGTTTGTGACCGGTCAGGGGAATGATCTGGCCACGGCGCGTTATAGTGTTGATGGTAGTCTTGATGTTTCATTTGATGCGGATGGCAAGGTGATTACCAACGTCAGTGCGCTGGCTGATGTAGCCTACGCCGTGTCGTTATTGAGCGGTAAGATTGTGATGGCAGGTAGCAGTGGTACCGGTAATAATTCAACTTTTCTGCTGGTGGGTTTTGCGCCCTGAATAATAATGACACCATGACCCGTATCAATTTCCGATCAATGGTGGTGACGCTGGTTGTTGCGTTCAGCCTGTGGGTGAGTGGCTGCAACTGGCAGGGAGAGGAGCACCGCGATAATCTCCAGGACGGTTTGCGGATCGTGTTTCAGATTCCTGTTCAGCAGACCGGGGATCCCAACACGGTCATTCCCAAGGCGGCAGTGGACGGCACTATTGCCGTGGCTTTCTCACAGGCCATGGATCTGTGTTCGTTTACCTCCGCGTCGTTTTTCTTGCGTACGGCAAATGGCAACCCGGTGAGCGGCTTTATTTTTCACCGCACTACGCAATCTTACCCCAGTGGCTTTATTATTTTTCAGCCGACGGCAAACCTGGCGCCTGATACGGTGTATACCATGACCATCAAGGCGGGTGTGCGTGCGCTGGACGGTACGCTGTTGCCTGCCGATTATTCCTGGCGTTTTACCACGGCACCGCCGGCGCCTGCAAATCCCCAGACGGGTGGTCCGGCACCTGCCATTAACCGGGCAGCGCCGCTGGCAACGTCTCCTGTTACATGTGAAACGCCGGCTGCCGCGATACAGGTGGATGGTAAGGTGGTGTCTGCCGGGCATATCAATGGTGCGAATTACATGGAATTTGCGGTGGCCCGTTATAATGCTGGTGGTGGTCTGGATACATCATTTAGTGGTGATGGCATCACAACGGTGATTGTAGGGTCAGGCAACTCTCAAGCATTGGCGGCGACTGTGCAGGCGGATGGCAGGATTGTTGCCGTAGGCGTGAGTTCAAATGCCGAGAATAAGGATTTTGCTCTGGCACGCTATAACACGAATGGCAGTTTTGATACGACGTTTAGTGATAATGGCAATCATTTTGTAGACCTGGGTACGGGTGATGAGCGTGCGCTGGCGGTGGCGGTGCGGCCTGACGGCAAGATATGGGTGGCGGGTTCAGCGAATGATGGCGCAGCGTTTATTCTGGCGCGCTATAACACGGATGGCAGTACAGATACGACGTTTGGTGTCAGTGGTATTGTGAGCACGCCAGCAACGGTAAGCAGTGAGACGAGTTATGCCATGGTTCTGCAGGGCGATGGCAAAATGGTGGTGGCCAGCAAAGTGCTGGTTGCCGCGACACAGGTGACGGTGACACGTTACAATACCAATGGTAGTGTGGATAGCAGCTTTAACGGTGGTGTGCCGCTGGCGCTGCCGTTGACGGTGCAGCAGGCCTCCGCTACGCTGGCGGCGCATGCCGATGGTCGCATTGTATTGGTAGGTCATAGTGGTGTGGGTGCAACAGCACAGTTTACGGTGCTGGGTTATCTGGTGTATTAAATGATTCCTGCGGTGGTTTAGCCGCTGTTTTCAGGTGTGGTCTGTGTCCACCGTCCCCGTTGGTATATTTCCAGTGGCTGATATTGTTCCTTGTAGTTCATTTTCGGTGACTCCTTAATCCAGTATCCCAGATATAACCATGGCAGGCCAAGCTGCCGGGTGTGTTCAATTTGCCATAGTACGGCGTATACGCCCAGGCTACGTTGTGTATGCTGGGGATCAAAAAAGGTATATACCGCAGATAATCCTTGTTGCAGATGATCCGCCACCGCCACGGCAAGCAGTTGGCCATGCAGTCGAAACTCATAAAAATCCGTGTCGATGTGAGGGCTGGCAAGAAATTCAAGGTAGTTATCCGGATCCGGAGAATCCATTCCGCCACCGGCATGGCGTTGAGCGAGATAATTCTGATACAGGTCAAAATGCTCGCTGCTGTGCCGTGGCGCTACCCGCTGTACGTCAATATCCTGATTGCGCCGCCAGATACGCCTCTGAATACGATTGGGCTGAAAGGCGGTGACCGGGACACGTACCGGAATGCAGGCCTGGCATTTTTCGCAGCGTGGCCGATAGACGCGTTCACCGCTGCGCCGAAAACCATAGTTGATCAGGTCACTATAGAGTGTGGTATTAATGACGGTTTGCGGGTCTGCGAGCAGTGTGGCGGCAATCTGTTTTTCCAGATAGCTGCACGGGTGTGGCATGGTTGCGTAAAAAGTAAGGGTGCTGATGCTGGTCATGGCGTCAGGCCTGTGTCCAGTTGCCAGCGGCCAGGCATGCCCGTTGTTCCCGGTAACCCTGTCAGGCGTTGTTCTGTTTCATTAACGGTTGTTTCCAGCACCGTTCTGTTTCCTTCACTTACGACGCAGTTTTTTTGCAGCAGTGTAATAAAGGCAGCACGTGGGATGTCCTCGGCACCGAGTGTGTATAAATGCGGCGAGCTGACCTGGCCATCAATGACAGTATACCCCCAACGCTCAAGCTGGCGCACCAGGTATACCAGTGCGACCTTGGAGGCGTCCGTGACATGGCTGAACATGGATTCACCAAAGAATACCCGGCCAATGGCAATGCCATACAGCCCTCCTACCAGTACCTGTCCTTTCCAGACTTCTACCGAGTGCGCTACGCCCAGGGTGTGCAGACGGCAGTAGGCATGGTTGATTTCGGGGGTAATCCAGGTGCCCAGGTCAGGCGTGCGAGGCATCGCACAGGCGGTGATGACCTGTTTGAACCGCGTATCAAGGGTGACGTGGAATTCACCTCTCCTGAGGGTTCTGCGCAGGCTGCGTGATATCTTGAGGTGTGCCGGGAAGATCACGGTGCGTGGGTTGGGTGACCACCATAAAATGGGCTCGCCTTCGCTATACCAGGGAAAAATACCGTTGCGGTAGGCGCTGATCAGCCGAGCAGGGCTGAGGTCACCGCCGGCGGCGAGTAATCCATTGGGATTTTCCAGCGCGTTTTCCACCGGCGGAAACGGGCAGGTGAGGTCGTTGGCAGGAATCCAGCAGAGAGTATTATTCATAATCCGATGAAGGTATAGGCCAGCCCGACCACGGCGCCCGCACCAATCACGGGAATAACGCCTGCCTTGTAGAGGAACAGCGCCACGCCTGCCGCCAGTCCGATCAGCATTGAAAACCATTCGAAATGGCTATCGAAGCCGTCAGGCCACAGGACATGGTAGGCGAAGAATACCGCCAGATTAAGAATAACGCCGACCACGGCAGCGGTAATGCCCGTCAGGGGCGCGGTAAATCTTAATTCGCCGTGCGTGGATTCAACCAGTGGCCCCCCCATCAAAATGAACAGAAATGATGGCAGAAAAGTGAAAAATGTTGCAACGCAGGCACCCATCGCCCCCGCCAGTAGCAGCGCTCCCGGACCGAAGAGGGCATGTGTCCATGCGCCCACAAAGCCTACAAATGCCACCACCATAATCAACGGGCCGGGCGTGGTCTCGCCCAGTGCAAGGCCATCAATCATTTGCGTGCCGGTCAGCCATTGGTAGTGTTCCACGGCACCCTGATAAACATAGGGGAGCACCGCATATGCACCGCCAAAGGTTAACAGCGCCGCTTTGGTAAAGAACCAGCCCATCTGGGTGAGCGTACCTTGCCAGCCCAGCACGGTTATCAGCACGCCCATGGCGGTCATCCACAGTGCCAACCCCACCGCGGCCAGGCGGTAAAACCGGTTCCATACGAAACGGGCATGGAGTGGTGTGGGGGTGTTATCGTCAATCAGTGCCGCGCCAAAATGTTTATCTGTGCCGCCATGTTTCGAATTTGCAGGGCTGAATAGATGCGGAGCCATGCGGCTTCCTGTATACCCGATTAAGCCAGCCGCCAGCACAATGGCAGGAAAAGGGGTGTCAAAGGCGAAAATAGCCACGAAGGCGGCGGTCGCCATTGTCCACAGCGCACGGTTTTTGAGTACCCGTGAACCAATGCGGTAAGCGGCGAAGGCCACAATGGCGGTTACCGCCGGTTTGATACCATACAATATGCCTGCCACGGCCGGTGTGCTGCCATACGCCATATAAAGCCACGACAGCACAATCAGAATAAAAAGCGATGGCAGGACAAATAACACCCCTGCCGCAACGCCGCCCTTGCTGCCATGCATCAACCAGCCAATATAGGTCGCGAGCTGTTGCGCTTCAGGCCCGGGTAATACCATGCAGTAATTCAGCGCATGCAAAAAACGCTGCTCTGAAATCCAGCGCCGTTTTTCTACCAGCTCCTGATGCATAATGGCAATTTGTCCGGCGGGGCCGCCAAAGCTGATAAACCCCAGTTTCAGCCAGAACTTCAATGCTTCCGTAAACGAAACGGAGGGGGGAGGCAGGGTTGTCATAGGGTTTGATTATAGGCTATTTCGTGTTAGGCTTCACAGGGGTCAATCCGTGCTTCATCCAAGCCAATTCGAAATCAACGCGACCTGGATCGCGTTCAAGTTGAACGACGCACCAATAGAAACTGCCGCAGACGGAGACTTCGAACTTATCGCGATCATGGATGCGGCAAGTTGCTTCATCCTCAGCTCGGGCCTCGTTCCGGCTGGACAGGCGATGGAAGTAAAAAGATTGCTGAAGCAAGCGAGCGCACATAAGAAGAAGCTGCCAAAGATGCTCTATGTCCCGACAGAACTCACGGCACCCAATCTTAAAGTCGAAGCAGAGCGCCAGAAGCTTACGGTGGTTGGCATCCCGGAAGTCCAACTCCTTGTCTTCATCGGTGAAGCCCGCGAGGGTTTCAAAGAGCGCGTTGGCGGTGGAAGCTTCCAGTGAAGCCTAACCCTTCATTCCAGCGGACTTGCCTTCGGCAAGCCGCTGAATTCAAACGTTGAGCCTGTAGAAAAACCCATTGCTGAGGATATATAACGTGAGAGTCAAAAAACCGGCTTCACTAGATGCTCCAGGATCGACGATCTCAGTGGTGGGAGGGGTTTTAGTATCCCCTATTTTTGAGATTTTTTCGCCGGAAGTGGTTTTTCTACAGGCTCGTTAGCTGCAAGTAAGATTTGACATGAGTGCAAAAGGAAGGGACAAAGAGGCCAGCCTTATTCGGGACGCAAATTTAGCTTGCGCCGTTGGAAAGCTATTGCTAGGCGAAATGTCTTCCTGGCAGGAATTTTTAGAGCCTGATTTAGTCAATTATTCCGAATTACCTAGAAAGCAACTCAAAAGCGGAAAGCTCGATATTCAAAAAAGCCTGCAAGGCCGAATCGATGGTTTCTGCAAATCCAATTTTCAAAAGATGACTAGCGATAAACTTGTAAGGCTATATGGCAAGCTTAAAGCTTATAGAAGATTGGAAATACCATATTTGGAGTTTTGCAAAACGTACTCCCCAATCAATAATTTTCAAAAAACTGGCTATCCTGAGCACAGCACGGTTTGCATTTCATTGTGGGGTATGCAGTATCGTTTCCCTGAGCATGATTTTGCTAATGATATAGTGATCGCTTTAGAGCAATTGTTTGAATCAGGCAGTGAATTGAAGAAGTATCAAGAACAAGAGCACAACAAACTGAAACGAGATAAAGAACTAATATCTGGCCTTATAAGAAAAATTGAAAGTGCAAAACGACAAATCATGCAAACTTCATTCAGTCTCCTAGAGTGCTACCTAAATGGACTGGCGTGGTCATTTTATAACAAAGTGAATGAATCAGGGTTGTCTCAAAGAAAGACCGATTTACTGAAGGACACCTCAAACGTAAATCTTAGGGACAAAGTAAGAAAGTATCCTGGTGCTATTTTCGGGAAGGAGCTAAATGAAGGCATCTATAGGTTTATATTAGATGAAGCCAAACCCTATAGAGACTCTCTGATGCATCCATCGCCTTTTTCAGCGCCCGAAAAATTTGGTGGTTATGACAAGCTAGAAAAGTTGTACAACCTCGACGAAGATATAGTAGTTAAAACTGTTTTTGGCGTTATTGGAATTGTAGAAGAAGCGGAAAAAATGAAGGGCGAAAACACACCAGTGCCAGCTTGGTTACCAGAGGTAAAGGCAGCAGCTAACAAGGCGCTCCACCCGACCAAAAACCGCGATGCGGTTTTCGTCGGGTGAGCTTGGTCGTTATCCGACGTGGCAAAAATCAACGCTGGATGTGATCCCACTGATCATGACGCTCACGTCTTTCCTGCCGGTAGTGGGTGACCTCAAGGCGAATGCCATCAGGGTCATGAAAGTACGTGGCCCAGTAATCAGGCGCGTAATCCGGGTGCAGTTGTGGTGGAGTGGTGTTGATGCCTGATGCACGTAGATCGTCAGAGACCCGCACGACATCGGCGACCGAATCGACGCGGAAGCACAAATGGTGTAGTCCTGGGGAATAGGGGTCATGCACATGAGTTAACCTTGCGGGCCGCAGCACATAGCCAAAATGCCGGTTGAAATACTGGATGTGCGGTTCACCGTCCAGGGTGAATGTCGTTTTGCGAAAACCCATGATCTTCATGGCGCAATCATAAAATATTTCTGATCGTGCCATATCAGACACGGTGATGTAGATGTGGTCAATGCCAATGATGTCGCTCATGGTGTTTGTCAGCCGCTGAAAAATAGCGCGAAAATACCAAAGGCCATGGCAGCGATGCCTGTGGCCAGTATCATCCAGTCGCCACGCGCCAATCCGGATTCAAGTGTGGCCTGCTCAGGTTGTTTGGGATTGTAGTACACGGATACTTTGGTGCCGACCGGGTATTTCCGGGTATAGCTTGCCGTCAGCTCCGGTGATGGCTGCGTACCCCCCGGAAATTTCAGCGCATGCTGATAGGTGTGCGTGTCCACGGCATAGCTGAATAGAATATGCGGTAACAGGTCGTTATCCTCTGACGAGGGAGAAGATGTTTCGATCATACCTTCAACCATGGGCCAGCGCTGTGTTTTGCGTGCTCTGGCAATGATGGACATGCCCCACAGGGTGGTCATAAAGCCGGCGACAATAAAAAGCCCGAGAATGATCGCGTATGGATTGAACATGAAAACTCCAGTTTGAAACAGGTGCAGGAAAGACGGCGTTTAACACCGCATTACAAATCATAACAGAGAAAACAGAGGGAAGTGCAGAAGCAATAGAAGTACCGATCGGGAGGTATTTTTTTCGGGCAAAGCGCGCAATATGCTTACATAGGCAAAAAAATGGGCGCTTTCGCGCCCATTAACAAGTTTAAAAATGCTCTTCACCTTACAGGTTATATCCCCGCTCGTTGTGCTGAGTCAGGTCAAGCCCTTCAGTTTCCTGTTCTTCAGTGACCCGTAACCCGATAATGGCATCCAGCGCCTTGAGAATAATGAAGGTGGCAACACCACAATAGATGATGGTAATAACAACCCCTTTGAACTGCGTGAACAGCTGTTCCGCAATGTTCAGATCAACCTGGGTGCCACCCAGGCTGGCGGCAGCAAAGATACCCGTGAGCAGGGCACCGATAATACCACCCACGGCGTGTACACCAAATGCATCCAGCGCATCGTCATAGCCCAGCATACGTTTCAGCTTGGTCGACGCAAGGAAACACAGCAGACCAGAAGCCAGCCCAATCACCAGCGCGCCAATCGGGCCAACAAATCCTGATGCTGGTGTAATGGCAACCAGACCGGCTACCGCACCTGAAGCAATGCCCAATACACTGGGTTTGCCATGTGTCAGCCATTCACCGAGCATCCAGGCCAGTGCGGCGGCGGCGGTGGCGATCTGTGTAACAGCCATCGCCATGCCTGCGGTGCCATTCGCCGCTATGGCGCTACCGGCATTAAAACCAAACCAGCCAACCCAGAGCAATGATGCGCCTACCAGCGTCATGGTCAGATTATGCGGTGGCATCGCCGTGGTGGGATAACCTTTACGCTTGCCCAATACCAGAGCCGCCACCAGACCCGCAATACCGGCGTTGATGTGGACGACGGTACCGCCTGCAAAATCCAGCACGCCCATATCCCAGAAGAAACCACCGTCGCCACTCCATACCATATGCGCAATCGGCGTATATACCACCGTCACCCAGATAGCCGTGAACCACAGCAGGGCGGAAAATTTCATCCGTTCGGCGAACGCACCGACAATCAGCGCCGGCGTAATGATGGCAAAGGTCATCTGAAACGTCATGAATACCGTTTCAGGTACAGCGGCAGTGAGGCTGTCAATGGTTACACCGGACAAAAATGCCTTGTCCAGGCCGCCGATAAAGGAATGGATATTGATGACGCCCTTTTCCATGCCGGTAGTATCAAATGCTAGGCTGTAACCGTAGATCATCCAGATGATGGTGACCAGCGAGGTAATCGCAAAACACTGCATCATTACCGACAACACGTTTTTACTGCGCACCATGCCGGCATAAAACAGTGCCAGACCCGGGATGGTCATCATGAGCACCAGTGCCGTAGAGGTCAGCATCCAGGCGGTGTCGCCGGGATTGGCCGTGGGGGCGGGCGCCGCATCTTCCGCCCATACCAATGTGGGTAGCAAGGTTGTGCCCAGAAAAAATAACAGGCTGATAAGTTTGTTATGCTTGTTCAACATCATGATAATCGCTCCTCACTTCATAACCCACAAAATAATCGGAAAATGGTGGCGTATCATCCTTGTGCCGCATTGTGATCAGTCCAGCACCTGAAAGCACGGATTACAGTGCTTCAGGGCCGGTTTCGCCCGTGCGAATACGCATGGCCTGTTCGAGATTAAAGACAAATATTTTTCCATCACCGATTTTCCCGGTGTTGGCGGCTTTCGCAATAGCCTCAATCACACGATCCAGAATGTCATCCGCAACGGCGATTTCGATTTTTACCTTGGGCAGAAAATCGACGACATATTCAGCGCCGCGATACAATTCGGTATGACCTTTTTGGCGACCGAAGCCCTTGACCTCGGTTACTGTAATACCCTGTACGCCTACTTCAGACAATGCCTCTCGTACATCGTCAAGCTTGAAAGGCTTGATAACGGCGGTGACTAATTTCATGATGTTATCCCTCAAAAAAGCCAGCTGTGATATGCCGGGTGTGTTTAATTTTACGGCAAAGCCGATGGGTGACGTGGTTGTGACCCGCTTTGGTCATATGACATTCAATTTATAGCAGGTTTCATGCCATTTGTTAAT
>JAHFRW010000027.1:23249-37992 GCA_023266055.1 Gammaproteobacteria bacterium
GATCGTAACCCGGAATAGTGTAGGGAATAATCCCTGCAAACGGTGCTGACGGGTCGGTGGAATTGGTCGGGGTGATATTAATCGGTCCCGCCGGGCCCGTTACAGGTGCGCCCGTAATGTTCAGGGTTGGAATCGTGTAGCTGGGGTTCCAGGCGCCTGTGCCGGTATTCCACATAAAACCGTTTACGCTGAAGTATTGCTCGTATTTGAGCTGGAAATTGCCCGCGCCATCATTTGAGTAGGTGCTCAGGTTGATGCCAAGAGGATCAATGTGGCCGGCTACTGCCAAGGGTGATGTGAACGCCAGCAATGCGGCAATCAATAGTCTATTTTTCGAGAAGGGTTTCATGTGTTCATGCGCCTCGTTGCAATGATCATTTATTATATCATACAGTAAGCAATTTATGGGCCAGATCTTTAATAGTATTTATTAATCAATGGCTTGATTTTTTAGATAGTTTAGATTTAGTCTGATTTGTAAAGTTTCCCGACATTATGACACGTTGAGAATATCCCGATTTTCCCGTTACTGGATCCTCATGAGCAGGCACGCGTTAGCGGATTTTTTTAAATTTACATAATAATCAATTAAGTAAAATGAGGATACATATTTTACGGGTAAAAGGTGCTCTCCCTATGTTGGATAGAGGGGGGTGTAATTAATGTGTAAAGAAATCCGACATTAAACCAAGGCTCCACCAGGGAGAGCGACGCGGAAGCGAGCGGTGGTGGACAAGCCCCGGATAGCCGAGGTGGTTTCCCTGCTTTGTCGGAATGTGTGCAATAGCCACGTGTAGACAGTATGGGGAAACAACGAAAGGCGTAGCGGTCGCCGAGCGCAGTCATTTTGGGGGCGGGGATGTCCCAAAATGATTCACGAGCACGGCGACACACTTCACCAATGATTTATATGTTTATTTTAAGGTTATTCCAGATCGCCAGGGTGGGCCCTGCCTGATTCATGGTGTAAAAATGCAGCCCCGGGGCACCACCCTCAAGCAGCGTACGGCATAGCGTGGTGGTGGTGTCCAGGCCAAAGGCACGCAGTGACTCCAGATCATCGCCAAAGTCTTCCAGACGCTTGCGCAGCCAACGCGGGATTTCGGCGCCGCACATGTCGGAAAACCGTGCCAGTTGGGTGTGGTTGGTAATGGGCATGATGCCGGGGACGATGGGTAGATCCAGCCCCAGTTTTTCGCAGTTTTCGATAAAGCGAAAGTAGGCATCGGCATTGTAGAAGTACTGAGTGAGCGCACTGTTTGCGCCCGCATCTACTTTGCGCTTGAAATTGAGCAAATCGGCACGGGCGGAGGGTGCCTGCGGGTGGAATTCCGGATAGGCCGCTACTTCTATGTGAAAATGGTCACCGGTTTCAGTGCGAATGAAATTTACCAGTTCGTCAGCATAGCGGAATTCACCGGGTGCATACGTGCCCGAAGGGGCATCGCCACGCAATGCAACAATGCGGTGGATGCCTTGCGTCCTGTATGCATGCAGCAGGGTACGTAATTCTTCACGTGTGGAGGCAATGCAGGATAAATGCGGTGCTGCATCAACACCGGTATCGCGCTGGATTTCAATGACGGTGTCGTAGGTATGGTCGCGGGTGCTGCCACCTGCGCCAAACGTGACAGAAAAATAGAGTGGTTTAAGTTGTGCCAGCGTGTCACGCACACGGCGTAGCTTAATCGCGCCTTCGGTTGTTTTTGGCGGAAAAAACTCGAAACTGAATGTTTGGGGGTGTTTCTTTTGGGTGTCCATTTTCATCGCTCGCCGCTTTCATAACTCGCCACTGGAGAATGTGATGCAGGGCGGGTTACGGCGCAAAAAATATGCCGAATCCTGCCCTGCATTCAGGTTGTTAATACCGGTAATGGTTGGGCTTGTAGGGTCCTTCCATGGGTACACCGATGTAGTCAGCCTGTTCCTTGGTTAAGGCTGTGAGCTTTGCGCCGACTTTTTTCAGATGCAGACGCGCGACTTTCTCATCCAGATGTTTGGGCAGTACGTATACTTTCTTTTCATATTTCTGGGCATGATTGAAAAGCTCGATCTGCGCAATGGTCTGGTTGCTGAACGACGCTGACATGACGAAGCTGGGGTGACCGGTGGCGCAGCCCAGATTCACCAAGCGTCCCTTGGCGAGGATGATGATCTTTTTGCCGTCAGGGAAGATGACGTGATCCACTTGCGGCTTGATTTCATCCCAGGTGTATTTTTCCAGTGCGGCCATTTCGATTTCGGAATCGAAGTGACCAATATTGCAGACAATGGCCTGATTCTTCATGGCTTTCATGTGGGCGTGGTTGATCACATGTACGTTGCCGGTGGCGGTAACAAAAATGTCACCCTGTGCCGCCGCTTCATCCATGGTCACAATGCGATAACCTTCCATGGCGGCCTGCAGTGCGCAGATCGGATCAATTTCCGTGACCCATACGGTGGCACCCATGCCACGAAATGCCTGCGCGCAGCCTTTGCCGACATCGCCATACCCCAGTACCACGCAGATTTTACCGGCGATCATCACGTCGGTCGCACGCTTGATGCCATCAAGCAATGATTCGCGGCAGCCGTAGAGGTTGTCGAATTTGGATTTGGTCACAGAGTCATTGACGTTCATGGCGGGGAACAGCAGTTCGCCACGTTCCTGCATTTGATACAGGCGATGAACGCCCGTGGTGGTTTCTTCGGTGACACCACGAATGTCGGCAGCGATTTTGGTCCAGAGTTTGGGGGTGGCCGCCAGACTGCGTTTCAGCACGCCCAGAATGACTTTCCATTCTTCGTTGGCATTGGTTTCGGCAGTAGGTACGGCACCTTTGGCTTCAAACTCTACGCCCTTGTGTACCAGCAGTGTGGCGTCGCCACCATCGTCCAGCAGCATGTTCGGGCCTTTGCCATCGGGCCAGTTGAGAATCTGCTCGGTACACCACCAGTATTCTTCCAGTGTTTCACCTTTCCAGGCAAATACTGGAATACCGGCCGCCGCAATCGCAGCCGCCGCGTGATCCTGGGTGGAGTAGATATTGCACGAAGCCCAACGTACCTGTGCGCCGAGTGCGGTGAGGGTTTCAATCAGCACGGCGGTCTGAATGGTCATGTGCAGACTGCCGGTGATGCGTGCGCCCTTGAGCGGTTGCTGCGCGCCGAATTCCTCGCGCAGCGCCATCAGGCCTGGCATTTCGGTTTCGGCAATCTGGATTTCCTTGCGGCCCCATGCGGCCAGGGACAGGTCGGCGACCTTGTAATCGGTAAAAGCGGTGTTAACGACAGCGTGCATAAGCGTAGCTCCTGTAAGGTAAGGGTATCTCTATAGTGAATGTATAGTGATACCCGTAACAGAGCGCCGTTGCATAAGTGCTATCCCCTTCGAGCCTGGCAAGCCCCCCTGTGAACAGGTGGCCTGTCGCAACGCTCCTCGAACGAGACGGTCGTTGTTCCAAATATTAAAGGGAACAACGACTCCTAAACAATAACAACTATACCCCCGCCGCTTTACGCAAAATATCCGCTTTGTCGGTGCGCTCCCAGGTCAGGTCAGATTCGGTACGGCCAAAGTGGCCATAGGCGGCGGTCTGGGTGTAAATGGGGCGTAGCAGGTTTAGCATTTTAATCAGGCCCTTGGGGCGCAGATCAAAGTGTTCGCGTACCAGCTTGGTAATGGCCTCATTGGAAATCTTGCCCGTGCCAAACGTGTCGATGGTAATGGAGGTGGGTTCAGCGACACCAATGGCATAGGAGACCTGGATCTCGCAGCGATCAGCCAGCCCGGCGGCAACGATATTTTTTGCCACATAGCGGCCTGCATACGCGGCAGAACGATCCACCTTGCTGGGATCTTTGCCGGAAAACGCGCCGCCACCATGACGTGCCATGCCGCCGTAGGTGTCAACAATGATTTTGCGCCCGGTCAGGCCGCAGTCGCCCACGGGGCCACCGATGACAAAACGACCGGTGGGATTAATAAAGTAGCGGGTGTTTTTGGTCAGCCATTCAGCGGGCAGAACGGGTTTGATAATTTCTTCCAGCACCGCTTCCTGTAAATCAGCATGTTTGATGTCCGGGGAATGCTGGGTGGACAGCACGACGGCATCAATGGCCACCGGCTTGTTGTTTTCGTAACGGAACGTGATCTGACTCTTGGCGTCCGGGCGCAGCCATGGCAGGGTGCCGCTCTTGCGCATGTGTGCCTGGCGTTGCACCAGACGGTGCGCGTAGGTAATGGGGGCGGGCATCAACACGTCGGTTTCGTTGCTGGCATAGCCAAACATCAGTCCTTGATCACCAGCGCCCTGTTCATGGTCGGCGGATTCGTCTACTCCTTGCGCAATGTCCTGGGATTGCTTGCCGATGGCGGTGAGTACAGCACAGGATTCCCAGTCAAAACCCATGGCCGGATTGTCATAGCCGATGTTCTTGACGGTCTGGCGTACCACATTTTCCATGTCTACCCAAGCGGATGTGGTGATTTCACCGGCGATAATGACCATGCCTGTTTTAACCAGGGTTTCGCAGGCGACGCGTGCCTGGGTATCCTGGGCCAGAATCGCATCCAGAATGGCATCAGAGACCTGATCGGCGACTTTGTCCGGGTGGCCTTCGGAGACAGATTCAGAGGTAAACAGGTAATTATTATTCGACATGCGTAAGCGTTCCTTTCGAAATCACGTTAAAATGGCCAAGGCTGAAAACTGTTGAGTGGGTCAAACTATCCGGGTAGTTTACCGTGAAGCCTTGGTTATTCCAAATTTTTTATTTATTGTGGCGTCCGTTTTGAGGGACGCGAAGGAGCGAGTGATGGTAAGTCTTGAAACCCCTGTGTGTGATTTTGGTGCGCCTGCCGTGGATTTTTCCCTCCCAGGTGTGGATGGCAAGCGTTGGACACTGGCACAGTGCGCCGGTGAACGTGGTCTGCTGGTCATGTTTATCTGTAATCATTGTCCCTATGTCAAGGCAGTGATCAACCGCATTGTGCGTGATACGCGGGAACTGTTGCTGTCGGGCATTAAAAGCGTAGCCATCATGTCCAATGATACTGCGGATTATCCCGAGGATTCCTTTGAAAATATGCAGAAACTGGCGCGTGATCTGGACTTTCCCTTTCCCTATCTGCTGGATGAAACGCAGCAGGTTGCCCAAGCCTACGGTGCCGTGTGCACGCCCGATTTCTTTGGTTACAACGCTGACCTGACGCTGCAATACCGGGGTCGTCTCGACGCCAGCCGTAAGGAAACCGCACCTGATGATGCCCGGCGTGACCTGTTCGAAGCCATGAAGCAGATCGCCCTGACCGCGCAGGGGCCACGTGAGCAGATTCCGAGCATGGGTTGCTCGATCAAGTGGAAAAATGAAGTATAACCATAGCTTAAGTGATGAAAATCGGTTGTTTTTGATCCCGGAAGGGGGTTGATTTAGGGGTGTGAGGCATTCAGCTATTGCTGAATTGCCCAAGGTAAGAGAAAATAATAAGCTTTGGTGTTGTTTTGCCTGCCCCATACACTTTAGATATCATTCAGAGGAAACATGCATGCCCGCTTCCCGTAAAGATTTAGCCAATGCCATTCGCGCCCTTGCGATGGACGCCGTACAAAAAGCCAACTCGGGCCACCCCGGCGCGCCGATGGGTATGGCAGAAATTGCGGAAGTGTTGTGGAATCATCACCTGCGGCATAATCCGGCCAACCCCAAGTGGGCGGATCGTGACCGTTTCGTGCTGTCCAACGGGCATGGCTCGATGTTGCTTTATGCGCTGCTGCACCTCACTGGCTACGACTTGCCGATGGACGAGCTGAAGCGTTTCCGCCAGCTGCATTCCAAAACCCCGGGTCATCCTGAATATGGCTATGCACCGGGCATTGAAACCACCACCGGCCCGCTTGGGCAAGGTCTCACCAATGCGGTGGGCATGGCGATCGCTGAAAAAGTGTTGGCCGCTGAATTCAACAAGGCTGGGCATGACATTGTCAATCATCACACCTATGTGTTTTTGGGTGATGGCTGCTTGATGGAAGGTATCTCGCATGAGGCCTGTTCACTGGCCGGTACCCTCGGTCTGGGCAAGCTGATTGCGTTTTATGATGATAACGGCATCTCGATTGACGGCCACGTTGAAGGCTGGTTTACCGATGACACACCGAAGCGTTTCGAAGCCTACGGCTGGCATGTGATTCCCAATGTTGACGGTCATGATGTGGCTGCTGTTAATGCCGCCGTTGAAAAAGCCAAGGTAACGACTGACAAACCGACCATGATCTGCTGCAAGACCATCATCGGCAAAGGTTCACCCAATAAAGCAGGCAGCCATGATTGCCATGGCGCCGCCCTGGGTGATGTCGAAATTGCCGCGACGCGTGCCAATATCGGCTGGAACCATGCACCGTTTGAAGTTCCGCAGGATATATATGCCGGTTGGGATGCACGTGCCAAAGGCGCGGATCTGGAAAAAACATGGGATGGTAAGTTCGCCAGCTACGCCAAGGCCTACCCCAAAGAAGCTGCAGAATTCACGCGCCGCATGAAGGGTGAGTTACCTGCCAACTGGAATGACCACGTTGCCAGTTTCCTCGCCAAGGTCAATGAAAAAGGTGAAACCATTGCCACCCGCAAGGCCTCACAAAACAGCATCGAAGGTTTGGCACCGGCATTGCCGGAATTGCTGGGCGGCTCGGCTGATCTGGCCAGTTCCAACCTGACGTTGTGGTCAGGTTCGCGTGGTGTTTCCCGCGACAAGGGCGGTAACTATGTGTATTACGGCGTGCGTGAATTCGGCATGTCGGCGATGATGAATGGCATGGCGTTGCACGGCGGCGTGATTCCTTACGGCGCAACCTTCCTGATGTTCTCTGAATATGCGCGCAATGCCTTGCGCATGGCCGCGTTAATGAAAATCCGCACCCTGTTCGTATTCACTCACGACTCGATTGGCCTGGGCGAAGATGGCCCGACCCATCAGGCCGTTGAGCAAACGGCAACGTTGCGTTTGATTCCCAATATGGATGTGTGGCGTCCATGCGATACTCTGGAATCCGCTGTCAGCTGGGCACGTGCCATTGAGCGCCAGAACGGCCCCAGCACTCTGATTTTCAGCCGTCAAAACCTGCCGTTCCAGAAACGTGATGCAGCGCAAATCGCCAATATCAGCAAAGGCGGTTATGTGTTGTCAGAAGCGGCGGGTGGCAAGCCTGCCGTGGTGCTCATTGCGACCGGCTCAGAAATTGGCCTGGCCGTAGATGCACAAAAAGCGCTGGCCGCAAAAGGTGTGGCGGCGCGCGTGGTTTCCATGCCCTCCACCAATGTATTTGACCGCCAAGCTCAGGCCTACAAAGACAGCGTGTTGCCTAAGGGTATCAAGCGCGTTGCCATCGAGGCAGGTGTAACCGATGGCTGGATGAAGTATGTTGGGCTGGACGGCGTCGTGGTGGGCATGAACACCTTTGGCGAATCAGCACCGGCCGCCGATCTGTTTAAACACTTCGGCTTCACTGTTGAAAACGTGGTCAAGACCGTTGAGGGCGTGCTGTAAATTTTTTAACCTGCATGGTTCGTGAATGAATCGTGCAGGTCAATAAAGAATCCCTGGATCGACGCCGGTTCTGTATCTACAGGCGGCTTGTCTTCAGGCCATTCAAAAAAATTTTTGTTCGTTAATCTTTGGGAGGTAAGAGTATGGCTATCAAGGTTGCAATTAACGGTTATGGCCGTATTGGGCGTAACGTGTTGCGCGCACTGTATGAAGCAGGACGTAATAAGGAAATCCAGATCGTTGCCGTGAACGACTTGGGTAACGCCGAAACCAATGCGCATTTAACGCGTTATGACACCGTGCATGGCAAGTTTCCGGGCAGTGTGGAAGTTGATGGCAATTTCATGATTGTGAACGGCGACAAGATTCGCGTTTTCGCGGAGCGTGATCCGTCCAAACTGCCATGGGGCGAGCTGGGTGTTGATGTAGTGCATGAGTGCACCGGCATCTTCACCAGCAAGGCCAAGGCGCTGGCACATCTTGCCGCAGGCGCCAAAAAAGTTATTATCTCCGCCCCCGGTGGCAGTGATGTGGATGCAACCATTGTATACGGCGTGAATCACAAGAGCCTGAAAGCGTCTGATACCGTGATCTCCAATGCATCGTGCACCACCAACTGTCTGGCGCCGCTGGTTAAGCCATTACAGGATAAAATCGGCATTGTGAACGGCTTGATGACCACCATTCATTCATACACGAATGACCAGGTGCTTACCGATGTTTACCACAGTGATTTACGTCGTGCGCGTTCAGCCACCCAATCGCAGATTCCCACCAAGACCGGTGCGGCAGCGGCGGTAGGCTTGGTCATGCCTGAATTGAATGGCAGGCTGGACGGATTTGCCGTGCGTGTGCCAACCATCAATGTATCGCTGGTTGATTTGACGTTTACTGCTGCGCGCAAGACCTCGCTGGATGAGGTCAATGCGATCCTGCGTGATGCGTCCCAGGGCGAGTTGAAAGGTATTCTCAATTACAACGATCAGCCGCTGGTGTCTGTGGACTTCAATCACGATCCGGCGTCTTCAACCTATGATGCTACACTTACCAAAGTGATTGATGGCACACTGGTTAAAGTGCTTGCCTGGTATGACAACGAATGGGGTTTCTCCAATCGTATGCTGGACACCACCGTTGCCTTGATGAAGGCATCAAAGTAATTTTTGGCAGATGCCAGGTTCAGAGAATCAGGGGCCAGGTTTCGCTGGCCCCTGATTCTCTTTAATCTTTCCGATCTCTGAGGAAAACTCATGTCTTTTATCAAAATGACCGATCTTGATCTTGCTGGCAAGCGGGTTCTGATCCGTGAAGATCTTAACGTGCCGTTGAAAAATGGTAAAATTACCGATGACACACGTATTCGCGCGTCACTGCCGAGCATTGAGCGTGCCATGAAAGCCGGTGCCAAGGTCATGGTAATGTCACATCTGGGCCGTCCCGAAGAAGGTATTTACAGCGAAGAAAATTCCCTGCAGCCGGTGGCGGACCAGGTGTCAGCCCTGCTGGGCAAACCCGTGCGCCTGATAAAGGATTACCTGAACGGTGTTGATGTTGCATCGGGCGAAGTCGTGGTTTTCGAAAATGTGCGCTTCAACAAGGGCGAAAAGAAAAACAGCGACGAACTTACCAGGCAGTACGCTGCTTTGTGCGATATTTTTGTGATGGACGCTTTTGGTACGGCGCACCGCGCCGAAGCCTCCACCCATGGCGTAGCCAGATATGCGCCGGTGGCCTGTGCTGGCCCGTTGCTGGCGGCAGAGCTGGAAGCGCTCGGCAAGGCGCTGCTTAATCCCAAGCGTCCTCTGGTGGCGATTGTAGGGGGCTCCAAGGTGTCTACCAAGCTCACGGTGCTGGAATCGTTGTCCAAGGTGGTTGATCAGTTGATTGTGGGTGGCGGGATTGCCAATACCTTTATTGAAGCGGCGGGACATGGTGTGGGTAAGTCATTGAGTGAAAAAGACCTGGTGCCTGAGGCCAGGCGCTTGACCGCGCAGGCCAAGGCGCGTAATGCCGCCATTCCCGTGCCCACCGACGTGGTGGTGGGTAGCGAGTTCTCGGAAACGGCCAAGGCTACCCTGAAAAAGGTTGATGCAGTGAGCAGCAGTGACATGATTTTTGATATTGGCCCGCAAACCTCTGCCGCGTTTGCCGAGATTCTGAAAAAAGCCGGTACCATCGTGTGGAACGGCCCGGTGGGTGTGTTTGAATTTGACCAGTTTGGTGAAGGTACGCACAAGCTGGCCATGGCGATTGCTGACAGCCCGGCATTTTCGATTGCGGGTGGAGGTGATACACTGGCGGCTATTGCCAAATATAATATTGCCGACAGAATTTCTTATATTTCCACGGGCGGAGGTGCCTTTCTGGAATTCCTCGAAGGCAAAAAGCTCCCGGCCGTGGCAATTTTGGAAGAACGCGCCAAAAAATGATTTCGAAAAATGGTGCGGCTTTCTTCCCTCACCCGACGTTTATGAAAAGCTGAAACGGAAAAATGCTAAGACGAACCAAAATAGTTGCAACCATGGGACCTGCCACCGATGATCCCCTGGTGCTGGATGGTATTATTGAAGCCGGTGTGGATGTTGTACGGTTGAATTGCTCGCACGGCTCGGCACAGGATCACAAAAAACGTGCCGATGCCGTGCGCAATCGTGCCGTTGCCTACGGTCGTCAGGTAGGTGTGCTGGCCGATCTGCAAGGCCCCAAGATTCGCATCGACCGTTTCCGTGAAGGCAAGGTCATTCTGCAGGAAGGCGCGAAGTTTGTGCTGGACGCACGTTGTGGCGCGCTTGATGGTACTGAAGAGCGTGTCGGTATCACATACAAAAATCTGCCCAACGATGTTAACCGGGGCGATGTGCTGCTGCTGGACGATGGTCGCATTGTGTTGTGGGTGGAGCAGGTGGCCGACGAGCAGATTATCTGTCAGGTGACGGTGGGCGGCACGCTTTCCAACAACAAGGGTATTAATCGTCAAGGCGGTGGTTTATCAGCCGCTGCGATTACGGACAAGGATCGTGCCGACATTATTCTTGCTGCAGAAATGCAGGCCGATTATCTGGCCGTGTCTTTTCCTCGGAGTGCCGCAGATATTCATCACGCACGCACACTTTTTCGTGAAGCAGGTGGGCACGGCGGCATTGTTGCAAAAATCGAACGTGCTGAGGCCATTGAAAATCTCGAGGAAATCATTGCCGCGTCGGATGCAGTCATGGTGGCGCGTGGTGATCTGGGCGTTGAAATTGGTGATGCCGAATTACCGGCAGTGCAAAAACGCATTATCAAGCTGGCACGTTCCATGAACCGTGTCGTGATCACTGCCACGCAAATGATGGAGTCAATGATTGAGAACCCGATTCCAACGCGTGCTGAAGTGTTTGACGTTGCCAATGCGGTGCTGGATGGTACGGATGCCGTGATGTTGTCGGCGGAAACGGCCAGTGGCAAATACCCTGCCAAGGCCGTTGCCTCCATGGATCGCATCTGTCTGGAAGCCGAGAAACAACCTTCGGCAATGACCTCGGATCATCGTCTGAATACGCAGTTTGGGCGTATTGATGAGGCGATTGCCATGGCTTGCATGTACACTGCCAACCATCTGGGAGTGAAAGCGATTGCGGCGCTGACCGAATCCGGTTCAACACCGTTATGGATGTCGCGCATCAGTTCAGGAATTCCCATCTATGCGCTCACCCCGCAAGTGGCGACACGCAGAAAAGTGACCCTGTACCGTGGCGTGTACCCGATCAATTTCGATGTCACAACCACGGATCACGCCCAGGTCAATATGGAAGCGGTGGATGAACTGGTGCGGCGTGGCGCGGTACGTGACGGTGATCTGGTCATCATCACCAAAGGTGATTTGATGGGCATGCATGGCGGTACCAATGCCATGAAGATCGTACGGGTGGGTGACATGGTTACGCCGCAAGGCTGACCTTAATCGCACACCATAATTTTTCGAACATCCATTTTAGACTTTTTAATTGTAATTTATAGAAACTGTAAGAGGAGATTACCATGGCTTTAATATCCCTGCGCCAACTTTTGGATCATGCCGCTGAGCATGGTTATGGTGTACCTGCGTTTAACGTTAACAACCTGGAGCAAGTGCAAGCCATCATGCAGGCTGCTGCTGAGACCGACAGCCCCGTGATCCTGCAGGCGTCAGCCGGTGCTCGTTCATATGCGGGCGAAGCGTTTCTGCGTCATTTGATGCTGGCAGCGGTGGAAACCTATCCAGATATCCCGATTGTGGTGCATCAGGATCACGGCGCATCCGCTGCCGTATGCTTGCGTTCGATTCAGAGTGGTTTCACTTCCGTGATGATGGATGGTTCTTTGAAAGAAGATGCCAAGACCCCGGCGTCGTATGAATACAACGCCGATATCACCCGCAGAGTTGCCGAAATCGCGCATGCCTGTGGTGTTTCGGTAGAAGGCGAGCTGGGTTGCCTGGGTTCCCTCGAAACCGGCATGGCGGGTGAGGAAGATGGTAGTGGTGCCGAAGGCAAACTGGATCATTCCATGCTGCTCACCGACCCCGAAGAAGCCGCGCAGTTTGTTAAGGCTACCAAGGTTGATGCGCTGGCGATCGCCATCGGCACCAGCCACGGCGCGTACAAATTTACCCGTCCGCCTACGGGCGACATTCTTGCCATTGGCCGCATCAAGGAAATTCATGCGCGCATTCCTGACACACACCTGGTTATGCACGGCTCATCATCTGTGCCTCAGGAATGGCTGAAGATCATTCATCAGTACGGTGGTGATATTGGCGAAACCTACGGCGTGCCATTATCAGAAATTCAGGAAGGCATCAAGCACGGCGTGCGCAAGGTCAACATCGACACCGATCTGCGTCTGGCCTCTACGGGGGCCATGCGCAAAGCCATGGGTGATACCCCCAAGGAATTTGATCCACGCAAATTCTTCAAGGCATCCACCAAAGCCATGCAGGAAATCTGCAAAATCCGTTACGAAGCATTTGGCACGGCGGGCAAGGCTTCCAAAATCAAGCCCATCAGCCTGGAAGACATGGTTAAGCGTTACACCAAAGGCACACTTGATCCACGTGTAAAATAAGTGTGATGCCATAAGTTAGTCAACAAGAAAGGCAGGGGCGACCCTGCCTTTCTTGTTTTGGAAATTTGAACAGCCTTTTCCACCTGCGGGAGAGGGCAACCGTAAGAATCATTATGGCAATACGACAAGTGTTACGCATGGGTGACCCACTATTGTGGCGCGTCTCTGAACCTGTTGCTGACTTTCACGCCCCTGCATTGCAGATGCTGATTGACGACATGTTCGACACCATGGCCGCCTTGAACGGGGCAGGTCTGGCTGCGCCGCAAATTGGCATCAGCAAACGCGTAGTGATTTTCGGCATCGACAAAAATCCGCGTTACCCGGACATGGAGCCAGTACCCACCACCATTTTGATTAACCCCGTGCTTGAGTCATTGACAGACACTATGGAAGACGGCTGGGAAGGCTGTCTGAGTGTCCCCGGTATGCGTGGCCGGGTACCACGTTATACCCATTTACGTTATTCAGGCTTGGATCAGCATGGCACATACTTCGAACGCGAAGTTCACGGCTTTCACGCTCGTGTGGTGCAACATGAGTGTGACCATCTGGACGGTATCCTGTATCCCATGCGGATTAAGGATATGCGTGAGTTTGGTTTCAGGAAAGAATTGTTTGGGGAGGAGGGGGAATGATGGATTAGGGGTGCTGCTGGAGCCATTTGAAAACCTGCAAGTACCTTGACACCAATAGGCTCACTTACTTACGATTACTCGGCCTTTTTGAAATTACGATATTTTTGGGAGAAAATATGAGTCAGGAACATTTTGATCCAAACAGGCCTGTGGAATCCCCTGGACACTCTGCATCTGAGGAAGGCGAACACAACGATCCGAAAGAACGTGGCGGAGACACCGTGAGCCGAACACCTCACGCTACAACGGCATCGCGCACAAACATTTCATGGGTTATTTCGGCGGTGCTTGCAATTACCCTTGTGGTTGTGTATGTGCAGAACAATAGTGTTATCCAGAATAAAGATAATGAGATTGCCAGATTGAAGGATAAGCTGGAATCCAGCCTTGCAGACTCAAGTACGCGACAGCGGGAGTATGAAGAAAAAATTGCAAGCCTGAATCAAATCATTGAAGGAGCAAGGAAGGAAGTTGAATTCGCAAGCCAGCCGGAAGCAACATTCATGTTGTCAACGAGGAAACCGTTGTTTGGCGGCACTGGAAAAATTGCGGTGCTTAAGAACATATCTTCAAGAGCGTCGCCGGTGACATTCATATTCCGGAGGCCTTCAACAAACCAGCAAAGGCAATACGATATGGTATTCGATGCCGGGCAGTCGAAAGAGATTGGAGAGGATGAAGGTTGGGCTGTTATTTTAGATGACACCCTTGAAGTCATCCAGTCTAAACATAAAGGGGCAAGTTATACCTTTCATTAGTTCTTTTCGGGTTATGGGGCAGGGCGTATTGTGATAGGGAAAAGCCAAGATGCCAGGTTCTGCACGTTAGGGGCTATTAACTATAGTTACCCATCTCCATAATCCCAGCCACCGCCTAAGACATCCATATCTGAGCCATCCATTTCGGTTCCGTATGGATAAACCGAGCGCATCACGCCATCATCGCACGGGCCTCTCCTTGCAAAAAATACTTTAATGAATGCAGGGTGCAAACATAATTCATCCGTGGTTCCAGATACAAGGTGATGTGGCAAGGTATATTCAAATAAACCTTCGATATATTTTTCTGTTTTGCGAAGCACTTTGCCAATGGCGCCTATTTCGATCAGCATTTTCTTGAATTGATAAAAGTCATCATTGCCCATGGCTTTTTTTCCGTGGCTATTAAAAACTTTCTGTAAGTCGCCATGAGAGAAGCAAAAGGGTAGCTCTGGTATGCAGCGATCACAAACGGATTTTGCAGCCTTGTAACGATAACTAAACGCGCTGAAAATTTCCTGGCAAAGATTGTTTTCAATGTCGTACATCCCCCGCCGTATTGCTTCGGCTGTTATTGCAGGGCTAGGGCCATGGCTTTTGTTATTTCTTCTTTGCCAGGCGAAAATGGCGTTCAAATGCTTGAGCAGATGGCGTGGCAACAATTGTGTATGCCGGATTATATAGGAAAGGGTTTGTTCTTCTATGCCAATACTATTCACGATAGTTTTTGGGAAAAT
>JAHFRW010000028.1 GCA_023266055.1 Gammaproteobacteria bacterium
TGGTAGCCATGGCGCCCCGCGTAAGTGGGGTGTCGTGGCGGACGCAGGCCTGTCCGGGCGCCGAAGGCATACTTGTCGCCGAGCGCAGTCATTTTGGGGACTGGGATGTCCCAAAATGGTTCACGAGCACGGCGACACACTTTCTTGCTGGTGAATCTCACTTAAATAGGGGGTGAGTAGTTACGAACCATGTATAGTGATCACCTTTTATCCGCTTGTTCTTTGCGATAATGAATTAACTCTCTCATAAGCCATTTAGCGCTTGGAACAGGCGGGTTGCCAGTACACCCGACATGATATGGTCTACCACTCATACTACTCCCGGAAGCGGCTTGCTCAATGAAGTCTTCTGTCTTATTAATTAACCCTTTTCCCAAAAGATAATTGTTCTTTTTATCAAGATGCGTACGCGCATTTTTGGCATTGTACCAAATACCATTACGATAAAATTCGCAGCCTGATTGTTCTAGATGGTTAAGCAGGTAAGTAATTTCAGCCTGTGCTATAGGTAAAGGCGCTGCTAAGGCCGGGAATGAAATGGATAGTCCAAACCATACGCCAGTGATGCATAACCAATCTTGTACTCCAAGCTGGAGTTTTAGTTTCATGAAGAATAGCCGCGCGGCTTAACAACAAAAGAGAGGCGCCATTGTTGCATCACGGGTTCTTCATGACTCGAAGATTTCATTTTTTAACTTCAATTCCTTCACCAAAACCCAGCACAAAAAACTCTGCTTCTGAAACGTCATGTTTTTTTAACGCTACTTTCAAATCCTTTTCGTGGGCATCAACTTCCTCATCGTTATGTCCACCGAAAGTTCCAAAATGCATGCCAATACTTTGCCTGATATTTAAAAGTTTATGCGCTTGAACGGCATCCTCTGGGCTCATGTGCTGCATCTTCATAAACCACCTTGGCTCATAGGCTCCAATGGGAAGGAGTGCTAAACGGAACTGACCGAATCTCTGCTGTATGTCAGACAAAAAATTCCCGTATGCCGTATCCCCGGCAAAATATACATTTCCGGTAGGAGCCTCTATAACAAATCCACCCCATAATGTTTTGTTCTTGTCAAACAACCCCCGGCCAGAACTATGCCGCGATGGCACAAAAATAACTTTTAGATCATTTGGCGATGACTCATACCTTTGCCACCAATCCATTTCTGTTACCTTGGTAAATCCCTGCGAAACCAGTAACTCTTTTATACCCAAGCCCACCAATATCTCTGGACTATGGTTCTTTACTAACTGCTTTAAAGTTACCAAGTCCAAGTGGTCGTAATGGTCATGGCTTATCAAAATAATATCGATACGAGGTAAATCCGCCATTTTTACCCCGGGCGCCCGCACTCTTTTAGGGCCTGCCCAAGACACCATACTGGAACGTTCCGACCAAATCGGGTCAGTTAAAATATTGATGCCATCCATTTGAATCAAAAATGTCGCATGGTTGATATGAGTAATTCGCAACTCCCCTTTCCCTGCTTGCTCTGGTGGCGGCGGCCATTTTTCATCTTCTATCCACTTAGGCCACTTTGCGGGATTCATGGTCAACATCCACTTCAACATATCCGCGAAACTGTAATCTTGTTCCCCATGAAAAAATCGAGTCCCATCAAAATGATCAGAGATGTCTCTTTTGGGTGACACGGCACAACTCACGACAGAGAACACAGAAAATATCAGCCATATTGACGTGAAAATTTTACTCATATACGGATCGCCTTAAGAAAACCATTCATAGGTGTCTTGTGTAATATTTCAGAACATATATTTCTGGTTAGATTTAACCCCTTACCGACGCGGATATCCAACAAAAGTATCGCCATCAATGCCTTTAGCCGGGGGCTACCATGCCGTTACGCTCAGATAGTTTTGCCCACCTATATGCCGCTATTGAAGTCACAATTCCAATAGTATGATGGGTAACATCAAGAATGAAATGTAGATCAAAACCTTCACCCGCCACTAAATGAGTAGCTTGATGGACAATAAAAACAAAGGTATAAAGAGCCGTCACGCCAAAAATGCTCCATCGACAGAGTTTATCCTCATACGCTCTTACTGAAATCTGCATCATCACATTTATGCTTGAAACGATAACGATAAACCATAAACCGGCTATTCCCGGATCTTGAGCCAGCGGGGAAAAATCTCCTTTCATCCCAAGCTCAACCAAATCGGCGAGCATCATGAGAATGAGCATAAAAAGCATTCCAACCCATCCTTGAGCAATAATATTTTGTAATCTTTCGCTTGGGCTATACATTGGTTTTTCCTTTAAGTAGCTTTTAAAATCGTAGTTACTCATTTTTTGAGTTTTTGGCTAACGTAGCCACACTAACGGGCTGATATGCATCAGCCACCGGCTGCGTGGTATAAGCATCCCGCAACAACGCCTCGCGGTTTTGCTCAATACATTCAATCGCCGCCCGGGTCGCCGCCAAACCGTAAGCGATAGTAAACTTGATCCCTGCCGACTGATCCGCACACTTACTAAGCTCTTCCAGCATCTGGAGATGCTTTTTATTTTCTTCAAGAAACTCATTCAGTACTTCGGCAAGGCGTTGTGACGGCAGCAGGTGTGCAAAGAACATCAGCACCAAAAATTCTGAACGGGATTTTTCACGCGGGGGTGTATTTATCAACTCATGAACCAGTGCTTCTCGCCCGAAGGACGTAAGGCTGTATACCTTCTTGTCAGGCCGCTTTTCCTGTTGTTGCCGCTGGTACAACACCATGCCCTGCTCGGTTAATTTCTCCAGCGCGGGGTAGATTGACCCATAGCCCGCCACAAAAAAATGACTGAAGGCATCCTCAAAAAGCTTCTTGATGTCATAGCCGGTGGCATCACCCAAGCTTAACGCACCTAAACATAAAGTTTTTACGTCCACTGAAAGCCTCCTACTTTGAGTCTTAATATACCGTATTGATATATATTGTCAAGATATATCAATCCACATTTTTATGGCCATCAGCGTAAAATGCGCCTTTATATATGGCGCGCTGGCGCCCGCCAGGGAGAGCGACGCGCAAGCGAGCGGTGGCGGGCAACCCCCGGATAGCCGAGGTTTTCCTGTGTTGTCGGAATGTGTGCGATAGCACCCGTGTAGACAACATGGGGAAACAACGACAGGCGTAGCGGCATGGTGGTCGCCATGACGCGTTGCGTAGTAGCGTGTCGTGGCGGACGCAGGCCTGTCCGGGCGCCGAAGGCATACTTGTCGCCGAGCGCAGTCATTTTGGGGACGGGGATGTCCCAAAATGGTTCACGAGCACGGCGACACACTTTAATCTGCTAAACAGATATTTAGTGTAGTGGCAATTTACGCCTTTGATTCCTGGGCAAGTCTGGATCCACCACGTCTACGCATCAATAAGCCCACGCTCACGGACATATTGTGATCATCTACCCCGCAGGAAAAATTTATCCAGGTCTGCCAGGGTAAATTGCACCCAGGTGGGGCGGCCGTGGTTGCACTGGCCGCTGCGTTCTGTATCTTCCATGTCGCGTAACAGGTGATTCATTTCCGGTAGTGTGAGCTTACGGTTGGCGCGCACCGAGCCGTGGCATGCGAGTGTGGCCATGACGGTGTTGATGTTTTCCTGAATGCGCGAGCTGCTACCCAGCGCGTGAATATCCGCCAGCACGTCACGCACCAGTGTGGCAATGTCTACATCGTGCAGCAATGTGGGCACCTGCCGCACCGCCAGGGTTTCCTGGCCAAGACGGCTGATGTCAAAACCCAGTTCACTGAACAATGCATGATGCTGCTCGGCAAGCTGGGCATCACGCTCATTCACCGCCACGCTGATGGGTACCAATAGCGGTTGGGATTGTATACCCTCGCTTGCCAGTGCCGTTTTCATGCGTTCGTAGGTGATGCGTTCGTGCGCGGCATGCATGTCTATCAAAATCAGACCATGGGCGTTTTCCGCAAGGATGTAGATACCGTGTAACTGTGCAATGGCGTAACCCAGGGGGGGCACGGTTGATTCGTTATTGCCGCTGGATGCGGATGGTGGGGTGCTGATAACTCCAGGATGTAATGCGGCATACGATGCCATTTGTTCCTGTACCTGCATGGATACTGGCGCGGCCGCAGGCAAGGGCAGCGTGGGCTGCCATGTGAAATTCGGTCGATCAACATTCGAGCCGGATGAATCATGAGATGCAGGCTCGGCGGGTGACGCGGGATTCGGTGACACGGCTTGTCCGGCGCGGGTGGTTGCCAGGGCGTCGCGCAGGGTACGATACAGAAAGTCATGAATCAAACGGCTTTCACGAAAACGCACTTCATGTTTGGTGGGATGTACATTGACATCCACTTCGTCAGCAGGCATTTCAAGATACAGCGCAAATACCGGATGCCGACCATGAAACAATACGTCCTGATACGCCTGGCGAATCGCGTGGCTCACCAGTTTGTCACGGATGATGCGGCCATTCATGTAGAAATATTGCAGGTCAGCCTGGCCCCGCGAAAAAGTCGGCAGGCTGACCCAGCCCCACAGGCGTAGCCCTGTCGCTTCAAAGTCGATACGCAGTGCGTTTTCCAGAAAGGCCGTGCCGATGATATCGGCAACGCGCCGCTCCTTGTCGCGTTCAGTATGCCCGGCGCGGAGTGCCTGCACGGCACGCTGATTGTGACGCAGAATAATGTCTACATCGAAACGGCTCAGTGCAATGCGTTGCACTGTTTCATCCAGATGGTTGAATTCTGTTTTTTCACTGCGCAGAAATTTGCGTCGTGCCGGAGTGTTATAAAACAGGTCATGAATTTCCACCGTGGTGCCTGGCGGATGCGCGGAGGGCACCGGGGGAGCCTGCGGGTCATTACCCTGTATCTGCCAGGCACTGCTGTCCTGAGCCGTGCGTGAGGTGAGTGTCAGCCGTGACACGGAACCGATGCTGGGGAGCGCTTCCCCTCGAAAACCAAGCGTGGAAACCTGCATCAAATCATCAAAACTCTGAATTTTGCTCGTGGCATGACGGCTGAGCGCCAGTGCGAGGTCGTCACGCACCATGCCATGACCGTTGTCACGCACCCGTATCAGGCGAGTGCCACCCTGCTCAATGTCTATTTCAATATGGGTTGCACCTGCGTCGAGACTATTCTCAAGCAATTCCTTGACGACGGAGGACGGCCGTTCAACAACTTCGCCTGCCGCAATCTGGTTGGCAAGCTGGGGGGGTAATAAATGGATGCGCATGGCTAAAAGTATACGTTATCTGCGGGGTAGCGGGGTAGTGCCGTCCCAGGAAAGTGGCAATTGTCTCGGCCTGTCACACATGGTATTGTGAACCTATTCCAGAGCCATACTCGAAAAAGGACACCCACATGCTGCAATACCGTGTACGACTGTTAATGGTGTTTCTGCTGACGACCTGCGGCGCCACGGTGACAACACTTCAAGCCGCTGATGCAGCCTCTGCCAGTGAAGAGTCACAATCCCCTTCCCCTGCCAGTACACCCCTGGCGCAGGCGCCTGCCACCCCCGTCCATGCCAGCCGCGTGCTGGAACTGCATACTGCGCTGGGTACCACGTTTAATGCCTATGTGGCGGGCGCCGCAGACGCCAAACGTGGCGTGCTGATTATCCATGACCGGCGTGGCCTGGGTGACTATGCCAAAAGCTGGGCGGAGCGTTTTGCCGCCATTGGTTACCGCGCGTTGGTTGTGGATTTGTACGATGGCCGTTACTCCAACAATTCGACAGGCGCGACGCACATCATGACGTCCATTGACCAGGAATCAGCCAACGCCAATCTTAAAGCCGGGTTAGCCTACCTAAAAACCCCTGGACGCACATTAGCCACTTTCGGTTGGGACTATGGGGGTGGACAGGCACTCTGGGCCGCGCTGCAAGACCCTGAAGCGGTAGCCGCCACGGTCGTTTATTATGGCCCCATGAGCACTGACGTCAAAGCCTTGCGCACCCTGAAAGGCCCGGTGTTAGGCATTTTCGCCAAAAATGACCCGTGGGTCAGTCCATTGCATGTCACCGGATATCAGGACGCCATGCGGGAAGCGGGGGCGCCGTTCAGTGTGATCACATATAATGCCGCGCATGGTTTTACCAATCCCGTCAACCGTGTCTACAATCAGGTGCTGGCTGAAGAAGCATGGCAGAAAACCCAGGCATTTCTGGCCGAACGCCTTTTTTAAAATTCTTGCCTCCATCACCTGAGCGGATGAGCAGCCACAGTATTTCTCGGCAACCGCGCCACACGCTGCCATCGACCGCCCGTGCCCAACGCGGCCTGCCTCACTCATCCCTGGGTTCGGTCCTCCTGCACCCATACAATCGTCACTACGCTCGGATTGACAACCATTCCCACCATGCCACCTGACACCCCCCCTGCCCTGCCAACGCTTTATTCATTTAACCGATGCCCGTATGCAATGCGGGCAAGAATGGCTATTATCTATAGTGGTATTTCTGTGGTATTACGTGAAGTGGCACTGCGTAACAAACCTGGGGTGCTGTTACAGCATTCGCCGAAAGGAACCGTACCCGTACTGGTGTTGGCCAACGGTAACGTAATCGAAGAAAGCCTGGATATTATGTACTGGGCGCTGGCAATCAATGATCCGCAACATTGGCTCTATGCAAATGAACCCGCATTACATGATGATGCCATGCGCTTGATACACGAAAACGATCATGAGTTTAAACCACACCTCGATCGCTACAAATATTCAACCAGACATACTGAATATCCCATGGAATATCACAGGGCACAGGGTGAATTATTTTTGCAGCGCCTCGAAGATCAACTGCAAAGCCGCCCGTTTTTATTGGCTGAACGAATCACCCTTGCAGATGTTGCGATTACTCCCTTTGTGCGCCAGTTTGCATCTGTTGACATGAACTGGTTTGAGCGCTCACCGTATATTCAACTGCAACACTGGCTTGAATCCATACTCGATTCCGCATTATTTATTTCGATCATGAAAAAATACCCACCGTGGCAACCTGGTGCAGCCGAGGTGGTTTTTACCGCGGGATAAAATCCTTAAAAACTTCAACAGCCTGGCAGCACCAGGGGCGGCTCTTCCAGAAGCGACATCTGTTCACGCAGCGCGAGAATGTGATCCTGCCAATAGCGTTGGGTATTAAACCACGGAAAGCTCATTTTGAATGCGGGATCTTCCCAGCGACGCGCCAACCATCCAGCATAGTGAATGATACGCAACGTACGCAATGCCTCCACCAGATGTAATTCCAGCGGATTAAAATCATAAAATTCGTTATAACCTTCCATAATATACATAAGCTGGGTATTCATGGCCACTCGATCACCCGACAATAGCATCCAGATATCCTGTATCGCTGGCCCACTACGGCAATCGTCAAAATCAACAAAATGCGGGCCTGTCTGAGGAGAACCTAATGGTGACCATAGTATATTACCCAGATGACAGTCACCGTGCAGCCGTATGTGCGTAACCTCTGACGCCTGTGCAAAACACTCATGCACCCGCAACAATACATCTTCCATCACACTGCCATAAGCCTGCTGTAATTCGGCAGGCATAAAACCCTGCTCCCATATAAAAGCATAAGGTTCAACGCCGAAACTCTCAATGTCAACAACAGGACGATGAACAAAAGGTTTGAGTGCGCCTATGGCATGAATACGGGCGATGAAACGACCCATCCACTCGAGGGTGTCAGGATCATCAAGTTCTGGCGTGCGCCCAACATGACGCGGAAACAGGGAAAAACGAAAGCCTTCAAATTCATGCAGGGTACGACCCCTATCATCCTGCAATGGCGCCACTACCGGCAATTCATGTTCGGCCAGTGCCATGACAAATGCATGCTCTTCCAGAATCGCCTCGTTCAACCAACGATTCGGGCGATAAAACTTGGCGATGATCGGTGCACCGTCATCAATACCTACCTGATAAACACGGTTTTCATAACTGTTAAGCGCCAGCACCCGGCCATCGCACCGATAGCCAATACTTTCGATAGCGTTAAGCAGCCGGTCTGGCGTGAGATCCTGATAGAGAAGGTGGGTGTTTGACGACATGCCAGGCGGTAGCCATTGTAGGGTGCGCCATGCGCACTCATTATTTATCGGGTAGAGTACGTACAACGTACCCTGCAGTTGACTATAGCGCTTTCAGGTCATGCGTTAAACCGGCGTTATTTTACGTCAAGTAACTCCACATCAAACATCAATGTTGCATTGGGTGGAATGACACCCCCTGCGCCACGTGAACCATAACCCATTTCAGGAGGAATAATCAGCGTACGCTGGCCACCCACTTTCATGCCTGCTACGCCCTGATCCCATCCCTTGATGACCTGGCCCGCGCCCAGCATAAAATCAAACGGCTGATTACGATCAACGGAGCTGTCAAATTTCGCGCCACGGTTATTATCTGCTTTCGGATCATAAAGCCAACCGGTGTAATGCACGACCACCAGTCTGTCATTGACGGCTTCTGACCCTTCACCTACCTTGGTATCGTTTTTCACCAGTTGTGTAATTTTTGAATCTGTCATGGTTGATGGTTCCTGTTTTGCATTTTCATTGTGGTTATTGTTTTTTACATCGCAACCCCCGGCCAGGATAATCATCATGGCGGCGATGGGCAGGGTCTTCTTCATTGCCTTAATCTCCTTCAGGCGTTCAACAAATGGTTAAGTGACAAATCATGAGGGATCCGGTTCAATCAGTAGCGCACCGGTAAAAATGGTCAACGCTCTCACCACCAGAATCGCTTTGGCTTGACCACGGTGATCCATACGCCCACTACCGTCCTCATCACCCTGCAATAATTTTCGCGCGGCCAATATCTGAAATACATATAAAATATACAGCGCCAGCGGTAATATAAAATGCATCCATACCAGAAAAGACGAGATATCACCATGTTCAAAGAGACGGACATACCAATCACGCCGCAGGAAAAGATACACTGGCACCATCAAGTCAAACACCATAATAAAGACCATGGTATAGATATGAAAAGTACGCCGCCGGGGCTGATAAAAAGCAAACAACATCAGCAGGTAGGTCGCGATAACGACGCCCGCCATTATAACTTTTTCTGTCATCTATCCGCCACTCTTGACACTTCGTTAATGCATTAAAAACAAGTGTCTTACCCGGGGTGGTGATCCTGACCATCGCTACGCACGAAACGACCCATGAAATTGGACGCCTCCCTAAGCGCCCGCTGCTTTCAATACTGCAATCACGCTGGCATGTCCATTGCTTTCCGCACCCTTAAGTGCATTCACACCGTTACTGTCGGTGGCCGTGACATCTCCTCCGGCGTCCAGGAGTATCTTGACCACATTAACATGTCCCGCACGCGCGGCATGGATCAGCGCCGTGGCGCCCGATACACCAAACATGCTACCTGGCGCATTGGTTTCCGAACCTTCACGCGCATTAATTTCCGCTTTGCTTTTGATCAAGGCTTCCACCAGTTTAACATTACCACTGCCTGCTGCAACCATCAGTGGCGTGAGTCCTGATACATCCTTCAGATTCGCGTCGGCATTTTTTTCAAGCAATGCCTGCGCAACACCCAGATGACCGCGTTCTGCAGCCCAGAAAAGTGCGGTTTTCCCCAGAAAACCGGAAATATTCGGCTGCGCACCCGCATCCAGCAGAATTTGTGTCACTTCCGCCTGACCATGCTGCGCAGCTTTGATCAATACTGTATTTCTGCCAATGGTGCTTAATGCAACTGTAAACGAACTGGTACGATTCTCTTTTTCGGTTGCATTTGGATCAGCACCCTTGCTCAATAACGCATGCATGATATCTGCCCGGCCGAGCTCAGCAGCCACAAACAAGGCTGATTCATTCTGACGATTGGCACGGTTAACATCGGCACCGTGATCAAGCAGATAACGCACTGTATCCGTGTGCCCCTGCCGTACGGCAATAATCAGTGCGGTATCGCCGCGTGCAGCGGCCTGCGTAATTTCTTCTTCATCCAGGGCAATGCGTGCAGCAGACAGCGCCCACTCACGCAATCCGGCAGGTACATTATTCACTCTAACGTCATGCTCAACCAGCACCTGCACAATCGCCGTGTGTCCACCCATGGCAGCGGCCAGCAAGGGTGTAACCCCCATGCGATTTTTAACATTCGCCTGCGCACCTTCGGTGAACAATTGACGCACCTTGGAAAGGTCACCGTTTTTGGAAGCCTTGATCAGCGCATCATCTACGGTCAGGCTGGTGTATACCGTTTCCTTGCGTGCGCCCGCACCGCGCAAGGCGTCAATAATGTCGGCGTAGCCATTGCGCTCTGCAATGCTCAACGCCGTGGCGCCATGATGACTGCGCAGGTTTGAATCTGCGCCCTTGGCCAGCAAGGCGCGCACTATCTCAACCCATGGGCCTTCGGTGACAATCAAGCCATGACGTGTGGCATACATCAATGGTGTATAGCCACTGTCATTACTGGTCATCGGCCGGGCATTTGTAATGTTGGTTTCGGCTCCCGCCAAAAGCAGGGTGTCCACCAGACGCAGATTACCCGTTTGTACCGCAGGGAATAACGCCGTTTCACCTTTGCTGTTTTTGGCATTAACGTCGGCACCCGCCTTGAGCAAGGCCTGCACGATACGCAGATCACCTTTCTCCACGGCACCTATCAAGGCCGTGTGCCCATCATTGGTCTGTGCCTTGGGGTTGGCGCCAGCACTTAACAGCATGTCCACGATGTCTGTCTGGCCAGCGCTGGCGGCAGCAATTAATCCTGCATTACCAAACAAATCCCTGGCATTGGGATCCACTTTGTGATCAAGCATGTAGCGCACCACCTTGTCATGCCCAAAAGTGGCCGCCAGTACCATTCGGTCGGCGCTCAAGGCATCTGCGGGAATGGTGCTGGCCACAGGCTGCGGTGCGGGCGGTTTGGCTTCCGCTGCTTCAGCTTCGGCCGTCAGTGGTGGTAAACCATCGGTAGGCTGTGTCGCCTTGGGTGTCGTTGAGCAGCCGGCCATCAACATCATCACACCGATACCATACATCCAAAACTGGTTTTTTTTCAGAAATACTTTCACCGTAATGCCGTTATTCATACTCACCCTCCCCCCGACATATTTTTACGCCACCGATAACGGCGCAAAGAAATCTGGCACACCTAATACTTGCGTTTCGCCAGTCTACCGCTCCAACATTTACTACACCAAAATACGTGACTCGCCCGCATTTGCCAAGCAATAACTGATCAACCCGTCAAACATCTCATGCCAAAAAAGTTATTATTAGATTTATCATGCATTTATTAAAGTGGCATATCTTTTTTCCAGAGACAATTACCGGCGCTTTCCTTGTCTATGGCCAGCAGTCGCTGGGTATGTAATACCAGTTCTTCAGGCTGTGCATGTATCACCTTCAGGGGAGGGCGTGCCGCATCAAATTGACGCGCCACGGGGGCTGTAACGTGGCCACGACCACGCTCCTGTAATCCATCCAGCGACAACGTGGCCTGCCCCCCCGTCATGGCCAGGTATACATCGGCCAGAATTTCTGCATCAAGCAATGCGCCGTGCAGATCGCGCTGACTATTGTCTATGCTGTAACGCCGACACAAGGCATCAAGGTTGTTTTTTTGTCCCGGATGCAACTGGCGAGCCATTGCCAATGTGTCAACGACCGTGCAATGGTCGATGACCGCACCGTATTTTTTTCCCAGCGCATTCAGTTCAGCATTGATAAAGCCCACATCAAAAGGCGCATTGTGAATGATGAGTTCTGCGCCTTTGATAAAAGCCAAAAACTCATTTACAACTTCAATAAAACGTGGCTTGTCTGTCAGAAAAGCGTCGCTGATACCGTGCACTTCAAAAGCACCCGCGTCCACTTCACGGTCAGGTTGCAGGTATTGATGATAATGCTTGCCTGTGAGGCGCCGGTTCACCAGTTCTACACAGCCTATTTCAATAATACGATGTCCACGTGCAGGATCCAGTCCCGTCGTTTCCGTATCCAGTATAATTTGTCGCATAGGTTATTTAACTCCGAAAATGGCTACCCGTAGCACCAAGCTCATCCATGGCACGATTCGCCAGCGCGTCCACCCGTTCATTTTCCGCATGACCGGAATGACCTTTTATCCAATGCCAGTCCACGTCATGACGCTGTACGACGATCTCAAGGCGCCGCCATAAATCCTCATTTTTTACGGGTTCTTTGGCGGCGGTTTTCCAGCCGCGCTTCTTCCACTGCGTGATCCACTCCGTAATACCTTTTTTCACATATTGCGAATCTGTCGTCAAATGTACCTTACAGGGCCGCGATAATGATTCCAGACCCATAATGGCCGCCATGAGTTCCATGCGATTGTTGGTCGTCATGGCTTCACCACCATATAAGGTTTTTTCATGGTTGTTAAGACGTAACAATACTCCCCAGCCACCGGGTCCCGGGTTGCCGCGACAGCCACCATCGGTGTAAATATGGACTATTTCATTCATGTTACGCACGTTAGATTCAATCATGTTGGTCACTTTCGGCATCCCGTCCTTGGGCACGCTGCATGACCCGCGTACAGGGCTTGGCGGATACAGGCATCAAGCTACGGCGGGGTTTCCAGCGGGGTTTGATTGGCGTGAGTGTCGTCACGCGTTTTTTGGCGATCACCAGATAGGCGCCGCTCAGACGCGGCCACAAACGAGCCCCTATTTTCTCCATAAACATCAGTTTGCGCATCAAACCTTCCTGCTGCAAGGGGGGACGAAAAAAATACTGGCGGGTAACAACGATATCGAAACCTAATAAGGCCAGCCAATCCTTGACGCGCATTAAACCCAGAAAACGCCCGCACCAGGGAGGCGCTCCATGACGACGACGCACCCAACGCACCATCCCCCATAAACTCCATGGATTTAAACCCAGCAAAACCACATGGCCTTCAGCGATCAAGACCCGCTCAACTTCACGTAACACCCGGTGTGGATCCTGCTCAAACTCCAAAGTATGTGGCAAAACAACTACATCAATACTATCAGAGGCAATGGGTAACTCATCAAGCGTGCCGCGCAGAATTGTCGCCGAGCAATCTCCGTGCTCAATATCATCATCTAAAACAATACGATGGGAGATGCGACTGGAGGCCAGCAAATCTTCGTCATGGGAGCGCCCGATCTGTAGCAGGTGATAGCCAAACAGGTTTTGCAATACGTCATCCATCTGTGCAAGCTCGGCTTCCAGGAGCAGATGTCCAGCCCCGTGCAGGTGCCAGGCCCGTAGTTCATTATGAATCATACGGGATTTTTTCGGGTTATCCGCCACACTCATGCCTTTTCTCAATGACTCCTGACCGACTTGTTGGGTGTAGCATACCCCGCTTCGCTAAAGATATGCCAGAATTTGCCGTTGACCCAGGTACCAATCCCTGTCAGCATGAAAAATATAATCTAAATGTTCGCACATTCATTTGTCTCTCTAAGCATGATTAATGTACTTGCCGTTCCAGCCTTTATAGATAACTATATTTGGTTGATATGTAATGAAAAATCTCAAAAACAGGCGGCAATTGTCGACCCGGGTGAGGCAGATTCAGTGATGGATACCCTTACCGAACTGGCGATTATACCTGTAGCAATTCTGCTCACCCGCCACCATGGTGACCACACGGATGCTGTGGAAGTTCTGGCCAATCGATACAAAATCCCGGTCTATGGGCCTGCATTTGAACAACATCGCACGCCCAGCATTACGCATCCTATGTGTGATGGAGATCGCATTACCCTGCCTTTCGATAAGCTATCCTTCACCGTAATGGAAGTGCCCGGACACACCAGGGGGCATATCGCCTATTATGGCCACCATATGCTTTTTTGTGGTGATACGCTGTCTGGTGCGGGCTGTGGACGCCTGATCGAAGGCTCGGCACTGCAAATGTATGGATCACTCAAGAAAATCGCTGCGCTGCCGAAAAATACACTAATATACTGCGCTCATGAATATACACTCGCCAACCTGAAGTTTGCGATGAAGGTGGAACCCGATAATACGGATATACGAACCCGTCTGTTTGAGGCCAAGCGCAGTTGGGCACATGGACAACCCACTGTACCATCAACACTGGAGCTTGAATTACGCACCAACCCTTTTCTGCGCTGTCAGGCAGGCAGTGTAATTGCAGCAGCAGAAAATTTCGCAGAAAAACAGCTCACTTCCGGGCAGGAGGTGTTTGCTGTGCTTCGTTATTGGAAAGATACGCTGGATTAAGACTGGATAGGTCGTGGCGTGTAACGATATAATCATGGATTGTGCAACAGGACTGGAGTGATTTAATGCCTACAAATAAAAACCAGACTCGTTGGTCGTGCTTCTGGCGACGCCTGTACATCCAGACACAGCGCCTCCTGTCAGGGGGTCGTGGCGACACGGGAGCACTGCCCGCATTCGGTGAGTGCAGGGATGCGCAAGAACCGCCATCCATGCACGACGTATGTTTGTCCGGCATCATCCTGTTAATTCTGGGGTTGGCGGTGAGCGGTTGTGCCACTCAACAACAACCCGCGTCTCGCTCAGCCTCTTCCGCGCCTGAAAAGGCACCCGCACCTACCCTCCGTGCGGGAACCACGGCCACTGCTGCCATTCCCACGCTACCCGCACCCATGAATGAAAGTGCTGCCATGCGTGCACCGGGCAAGGCCAACAATGTTGCGATTCAAGTTACAAAATTACCGGATCTCTGGAATGACATTGTCGCCGAATCCGAGGGCGAACCCGCCCCCGCAAATATTGCAATCATTGACAATGACGCTGATCAGGATACAGAAACATCATCCGTCGACTCTCAGGAGGCCAACGCCCACAAACCAGCGGTTGACCCTAATAGTATTGCCGAGTCACGCCGCGACGCCAATGCCATCAAAAACACCGACGCGGACATATGGGCACGTATTCGTGCACGCCTCAGCATACCGGGACGTGACCATGCCCGCGTACAATTCAGTAAGGAATGGTACTCGAAACGTCAGGATTATCTGGACAGAACCATTGGACGCGCCACACCCTATCTGCATTACATTATTGAAGAAGTAGAGCGTCGCAACATGCCATCTGAACTGGCATTGCTGCCGTTTGTGGAAAGCGCTTTTCAGCCGCTGGCCAATTCACACAGCAGTGCCGCAGGCATATGGCAATTTATCCCTTCCACCGCCCGCCATTATGGTTTGAAACTGAACTGGTGGTATGACGGCCGGCGCGATATTCACGCCTCTACCAATGCTGCACTGGATTATTTACAAAAGCTCGGTGATCAGTTCAATGGTGACTGGCAATTGGCACTGGCCGCCTACAATGCTGGTGAAGGCACTGTACAACGCGCCATTGACCGTAACCGTGCGGCAGGTGAACCCACCGATTACTGGTCACTCAAGTTACCCAAGGAAACACGCGCCTATGTGCCATGGTTACTGGCCATCAGTGAAATTGTGGCTGACCCTGATAAATATGATGTTACGCTCAACACCATACCCGATGTGCCTTACCTGGCAACCATCACCGCAGATTCGCAAATTGACTTGGCGCTGGCAGCGGAACTGGCAGAAATCCCACTGGAAGAAATTCATAAATTAAACCCAGCTTTCAATCGCTGGGTCACTGATCCTGATGGCCCCCATCATTTACTGCTACCCATCGAAAAAATCGACGCCTTCAAGGAAAAACTCGCCGCATTACCCATGGAAAAGCGCGTCCGCTGGACACGCCATGAGGTCAAGAAAAGTGAATCCCTCAGCAAAATCGCCCGCCTTTATGGCACAACGACGGAACTATTGCGTGAGATCAACAAACTGAGCGGCAATCTTGCCAAGGCCCATACCAATTTATTGATTCCGGTACATGCACAGAACCTTGGCCACTATGTATTGCGCATTGCCGAAATGCCACAGATTAACCAGGCGCCTCAGCAGGATCGGATAAAACGGGGAAAAAGTAGCACGCATATTGTGAAACGGGGTGACACACTGCATAAAGTGGCACGCCACTATGGCATTAGCACACAGCAACTTGCCGCATTAAACAAAATCTCCCCCACCAAAAAATTACTGGCCGGACAGCGACTCACCGTTATCGCAAATGAAAAGGCAAGCGCCAGCAAAAGCAAACTCTCCAAAACAGCAGCAGCGGCAGCCAAAACACGGCATACACGCTACAAGATTCGCCCCGGTGATACCCTGGTACGTATCGCGGAACGCCTTGACGTCAGAGTTTCGGAATTACGTAAATGGAACCCTATGGAAAAAACCAAAAATCTGAAAGCCGGACAAATCCTCGTTATCAATGAAGGTTGATGGGCCTGTTAATCGGCCGCTCATAATTGTAATGACACTGCTTTAATCGAAGCATAAACACGCTGGCCAGGCGACAAGTTCAGCGCAAGTAACGATTTACGGGTAATCGTTGCCAGCATCAAACAACCCGCATCCAGCTTTACATCAACAGCCGATTTTCCCGACGTGGAAGCACCAATTTCCACGACATGCGCCTCAAAAATATTAAGAATACTGGTCGGCCCTGGCGGCGGGGTCAAAGACAAACTCACGTTACGTGACAAAATATGAACGCGCAAGGAATCACCGACGCTTGATAATTGGTACGGCACATATAAACGTCGGCCATAAAATTCCAGACAGGTAAGACCAAACTCCGGCTCGTGCGCAACGACCTGTGTATCAATAACTGCTCCGGCAACATCCCCCTGGTGCTCAAACACATCCAGTCGCGAAAATATTTCATGAACAGAACCTGTAATGGTGGCCTGCCCTTCATTGACCAGCACCAGTGTATCCGCCAACTGTACAATCTCCTGTATCGAATGACTGACGTACACGATCGGCAAATTCATTTCGCGGTTCAGACGCTTGATAAATGGCAAAATTTCAGCCTTGCGTTGCGCGTCCAGTGACGCCAGTGGCTCGTCCATCAATAATAGGCATGGGTTACTCAACACGGCACGCCCCATTGATACCCGCTGCTGCTCTCCTGTGGATAGATAATGCGGGTAACGATCCAATAAGGCACCGATACCCAATATTTCGACAACGTGATCCCACAATACACGGCGCTGCAATAAAGGAGTGCGTTTGAATCCATAATCAAGATTGTCACGCACCGTCAAATGCGGAAACAAACAGGGCTGCTGAGATACCATTCCCACGGTACGCTCGTGCACAGGTAAAAAAATACCCTTGCTCGTATCCTGCCACACCGCGCCATTCACAGACACAAATCCCGAGGGACAGCGCTCCAACCCCGCCAGACACCGTAACAATGTGGTTTTGCCACTGCCGGAACGACCAAATACCGCGATAATACCTTGTCCAGGCAGATCCAGCGGAATATCCAGGTGCGCATGCAAATGAAAGCTCTGTTGTCGGGCGTTTGAATGTGTCAAATCACATTGCACAATCAGGCGTGTCACAGCACACGTACCCGCGCGTGCCGGTTCAGCGTATAAACCACCAGTAATACAATAAAGGTGAATATCAATAATATGCTTGCAAGCCAATGGGCACTGGCATAATCCAGCGTTTCAACATGATCATAAATGGCAATGGAGATAACCCGTGTCTCACCAGGAATATTGCCACCCACCATGAGCACTACACCAAACTCACCCAATGTATGTGTAAAACCCAACACAGCTGCCGTGAGATAGCCACGCATCGCCAGTGGCAATGCCACACTGAAAAAAGCATCCCGCGGTGAGGCACGTAAACACCACGCGGCTTCCAGGGATCTTCGATCCAGCCCTTCAAAGGCGTTTTGTAATGGTTGAACGACAAATGGCAGTGAATATAATACTGAGGCAATTACCAGCCCGCTGAAGCTGAAAGCGAGCGTGGAGTCTGTAAGCTGCAACCACGGGCCACCCAATGCACCGTGTGGCCCCAACATGAGCAATAGATAAAATCCCAACACCGTAGGGGGCAACACCAAAGGCAACGCCACTATGGCTTCAATAATGGCACGTCCACGCCAACGCGTGTTAGCCAGCCACCAGGCCAGTGGTGTGGCAAGTAACAGCAACAGCAGGGTACTGACACCCGCCAGTTGCAGGCTTAGCCACAGTGGCGCAAGATCCAGCGCGTTGGGCATTGATTACTTTGTCCCGTAACCTGACTGCTGTATCAGCATGCGTGCCTGTGCAGTTTGCATAAATGTCATAAAAGCGCGGGCAGCACTATTATTTTCCGCTTTTTTGAGCAACACCATGTCCTGTATGATAGGATCATAAAGATCTTCTGGCACCAGCCAATGATCACTTGAAAACGTATTTCTCGGGTTACGAATCTGCGCGAGCGCCACAAAACCAACCTGTGCATTACCTGACGCCACAAATTGCAAGACCTGACCCACATCCTCACCCTGCACAATACGAGACTCCAGGACACTCCACAAGCCCATCGCATTTAATGCCTGGTAAGCCGCGCGACCATACGGTGCCGTAGCCGGGTTGGCTATCGCGACATGACGAATACCTGGCTGCTGAAGAATCCGGGCACCTTCCTGCGACGTCATCGGGTGCGCACTCCACAACACCAACCGCCCCAAAGCGTAAGTCATACGACGGCCCGGCATCGCCAAGCCTTCCTTTTCCAGAAGCATGGGATGTTTTTCATCCGCCGCAAGAAATACATCATAAGGTGCTCCATGACGCAATTGCGCATAAAGCTTGCCTGTAGAGCCGGCGCTGATCAGCAGGCGATGCCCCGTCTCCTGCTCAAACGAAGCCGCCAGGATGTACAAGGTGGTAAGAAAGTTGGTGGCAACAGCAACCTTTACCTCATCGGCATAAAGCAGAGGTGACGAAAATGATAAATATAATGACAATAAAATTCGCTTCATGTTTTTACTATTATGCAAAACACAGTACTTTCATTTACGCGCTACTCCTGAAGCTTGCGCAACAAATCCACATCTACATATGCTGCATCATGCGCATGACCGGAAATAACCTGCATGGAATGCTGAGGCTCACCGAGATGATCAAGCACCAGCAATGCACCTGAAAAATCATGATCGTGCGTGTATTCGTTGACGGTGACTATTGTACGCAGACCCGCATCACGTGCTGAACGAAAGCCATTTTCAGAATCCTCAAATACTAGGCATTGTGCAGGCTCAAGTTGCATGGCGTGCATGGCATAGTGGTAAATATCCGGCGCAGGTTTCTTGGCTGGCACCACATCACCGGCAGCAATCACTTCAAACCATCGAGCACTGTCACTGCCCAGGGTATGATCCAGAAGTGCAATAACATTATCCGGGGAGGTCGTTGTGGAAATCGCCAGGCGCAGCCCGGCGGTTCGTGCTTCCTCAAGTAAACGCCGCACACCCGGACGCAGTGGAATCCTGCCTTCGGCCAGTAATTGGGCGTAATAACGGTTCTTCGCCAGATGCAAACCCATAATAAACTGATCAGGATTATGCAGCGCCGTCGCAGGCAGCGATGGCGAATAATGATCAATATAATAACGAATGCGCTCTTTGCCTCCCGTAATGCGAAGCAGCTTCCCATACAAATCTACGCTCCAGTCCCAATCCAGCCCGGCCTCAGAAAATGCTGCATTAAATGCAGGGCGATGACCATCGCGCTCGGTGTCAGCCAAAGTACCATCAACATCAAAAATCAGTGCAACGATCTGTGTCATAATCTACCATATTTATAGTTTAACTATCAGGAATCAGCATGGCTGTTGCAGCCATTGTAAAAATTAAGGTCACATTTCTATTTTTATATTGTCAATCAAACGTGTCTCCCCCAACCAGGCCGCCGCCAATATAATCAATTGGCTGTCGCCAGGCTCAGGCGGCAAAAAATCATCTTTCCGGCGTACCGTAAAATAATCTGGAACAAATCCGGCATTGCGTAATAACTGCATGCCCTGCTCTGCAAGCAACGTATAATTCCGCTCACCCTTTAAAATGTGTTCGTGCGCCGCACATAAAATCTGATAAAGGCGTGGCGCACACAGACGTTGGTCGGCGGCAAGATAGCCATTGCGTGAACTCATCGCCAAACCATCCGGTTCACGTACCGTGGGCACACTCAGAATGGTAATCGGCAGGCACAGATCAGACACCATGCGACGAATCACCAGTAATTGCTGATAATCCTTTTCACCAAATACCGCAATATCAGGTTGTACGATATTAAAGAATTTATTAACAACCGTGGCGACACCGGTAAAATGACCCGGACGGGATGCGCCACATAAAATATCGGATAAGCCAATCACCTCGATGCGCGTGGCATGCACCATGCCACGCGGGTATAGCTCTGCTACTTCCGGAGCAAACAAGGCATGCACACCATTTTCAGCAAGCTTGATGCTGTCTGCAGAAAGTGTGCGCGGATAGGTTGTAAAATCTTCATTGGCACCAAACTGCATGGGATTAACAAAAATGCTTGCCACGACCCGATCAGCACGGTGCGCGGCCTGGGACATGAGATGAATATGACCGGCATGAAGATTACCCATGGTTGGAACAAAGGCAATGCGTTCGCCCTTACTCCGCCACGTGTTGATGTGGCCGCGCAATTCAGCAATGGTACGGGCTGTACGCATTAATTAAACGTATGCTCAGCAGCTGGAAAGCTGCCACTCTTGACAGCACGTACATACGCTTCAATGGCACCCTGCAGAGACGCATTTCCCTGCATAAAATTCCTGGAAAATTTGGGTCGCTTGCCATGTGTGATATCCAGCATATCGTACAGCACCAATACCTGAGCATCGCACGCGGGCCCTGCACCAATACCGATCACGGGGATATCCATGGTTTTTGTAATTTCCTCTGCCAGGGTTGCAGGCACACATTCCAGCAATAACATATCTGCCCCGGCCGCCTGGAGAGCATACGCATCTTCCTGCATTTTTTGTGCTACGTGAGTTTCACGCCCCTGTACACGATACCCACCCAATTTGTGCACAGATTGTGGCTGCAAACCCAGATGTGCGCATACGGGTATGCCACGCGCCACCAGTTGACGCACAACCTCTACCTGCACTGCGCCGCCCTCCAGCTTCACCATGTGCGCCCCACCCTCCTGCATCAAACGCGCCGCATTATGTAATGCCTGTTCAACCGTGGTGTAACTCATAAAGGGCATGTCTGTCATTAACAGTGACTGGTGGCATCCGCGCGACACACAGGCGCTGTGATACACCATATCATCCATGGTCACAGGCAATGTAGAATTATGCCCTTGTACTACCATACCCAGTGAATCACCCACCAATATTACTTCTACACCTGCCGTGTCTACCACTTGTGCCAGACTGGCATCATATGCCGTCAGGCAGGCGAATTTTTCACCTCTGGTTTTCATTTCACGCAAAGTGTTTATGGTAATTTGTGGCAAGGTTTGTGAGGCAGTCACGGCCATCAAAAAATCCTCTGATATTATCCTGAAAACGGTGGCTGAAGGTCGCCTGTTTTTTTAATTATAAATCAAACGGCAAGGGATTGAAGTAATGGCGCCCACTGCGTGGAGCACACACATGCTCAATCAACTCATTATAATCCTTATCGTTATCAATAAAGTTGGCGGCGGCGGCATTCACGATCAATAATGGCGCGGCGGCGTAATGATGAAAAAATTGTGCGTAGGCATCAACCAGACGTTGCAGATAAGCGGATTCAATCAGTTTTTCATAACCCAGCCCACGTCTGGCAATCCGTGCCAGCAACACTTCCACGGGCGCCTGAAGATAAATCACCAAATCAGGTGCAGGAATGTCCAGCGTCAGTTGACGATATACCTGATCGTAAAGCATGAGCTCATCATCTTCCAGAGTAACCTCGGCAAAGAGCCGATCTTTTTCCATCAGGAAATCTGCCACACGACTACTCTGAAACATATCGGTCTGGCGCACCGCCTGCATTTGACGTGTGCGTTGTAACAGGAAAAATAGCTGTGCGGGCAGAGCCGCCTGACGAGGGCTTTGGTAGAACCGTTCCAGGAATGGATTAGCGTCGGCCTCTTCCAGTAATACCTCACTACCAAAGGTTTCTGCCAGCCGCTTTACCAGACTGGTCTTGCCCACACCGATAGGTCCTTCAACAACCAAATGGCGCGGGGCATGTTGTTTTATGTCTGATTTCACATCGGATCTCGTGGTTATGCCGTTAACAGTGGCGAGCAGGATAATGTATCATGAATCCGGCAATGTGCAGCCAGCTCGCGGACACTACCTTGGCCCGGCACATACGCATCCGGTGCAATTTCAAACAACGGATATAATACAAAGCTGCGTTCGGACAATCGCGGGTGTGGCACCGTCAGTGCTGTGCTCTCCCATTGCCTATCAGCATACAGTAGCAGATCAAGATCCAGCGTACGCGGCCCCCAACGCTCACCACGGCGTGTTCGCCCATGTTGCTGCTCCAACGCCTGCAGTTCTGTCAAAAGTTGCAGTGGGGTCAGCTGTGTATCAAGCGCAGCGACGGCATTGATATAATCCGGCTGGCTGATGGCATCACCTGTTGCGCCCGGCAATGGCGCACTCCGATACAATGATGAATATCGCACACAGCGCGTCTCCGGGAGGTGATTTAATGCTGCCAACGCGGTGCTTATCTGCATCATCGGATCACCGAGATTACTGCCCAAACCGATATAGACGCGCTCCCATTTAACAGGCGAAATCACTCTGCTGCATCACTTGCTTGAGATGCGCTCACCACTTTACTGGATTTGGAACGCGAACGACGTGGTTTTTTCTTGCCTGAACCTGAGGGCGTGCCAGAACGCGGACTCACCATACCCTGCTGTTCATCGCCATCAACCACCTGAAAACGTGTCCACCAGTCACATAGCGCCTGAATCTCTTCGCCCGCCTCAGCACGCAACAGCATAAAATCATAGGCGGCACGAAAACGTGGATGTGTTACCGTGACAAACGGCCGTTTGCCTGTAATTTGCGTCAGACGCAACTGCAGGTTCCATATTTCACGCATCGGCAAACTAAAACGCTTCGGGAGCGCGGTGCGCTGCACCTGACGCGCCACAATAATATTACCCGCCTCCTGTAATGCCTGACTCTCGGTCATATCCTGTGTTTGCATTTGCTGGGCGAGTGTACGCATGGCTCCCCATAACAAGGCGGCGTAAAGAAATGCGGGGGTCGTGGTTTTACCTGCTGCAATCCGTGCATCTGTATTCGTCAGCGCGCGCGTGACCAGCGTCATGGGGAAATGGCTGTCTTCATGCGCCAGATCAGCTTCAGTGTACGGAAACAAGTGCCCAAACAAACCATAATGCCGCAGCAACTCGAACGTTTGCACCGCGTACCCCCCCATGAATAACTTGAGAGATTCGTCGTATAAACGCGCGGGGGAAATGTCATCGAGCAAATATCCCAGCTTGAACAACGGTGCTTCTGAATCCGGGTGAATGCGAAACCCCAGCTTGGCCGCAAAGCGTACCGCACGCAACATGCGCACCGGATCTTCACGATAACGTTGCTCGGGATCACCAATCAATCGCACCTGGCCCGCTTTCAGATCCGCCAGACCCCCGGTATAATCCACCAGCGAAAAATCGTCGATGTTGTAGTACAAGGCATTAATCGTGAAATCGCGCCGCCAGGCATCGTCTTCCAGCGAACCGTAAACATTGTCTCGCATGATGCGGCCATCCTTATCAATACGATGCTCCGTATCAACAAAAGCTCCTTCTGCATCCGCTCCTGTGTCGGATGGGAGTGGCGCCGCACGAAATGTTGCCACTTCAATAATGTCCGCGCCAATCCGCACATGCGCCAAGCGAAAACGGCGACCGATTAAATGACAACTGCGAAACTGCTCCTGCACTTGTTCGGGCAACGCATTGGTCGCTATGTCAAAGTCCTTGGGTTCCCGCCCCAACAGCATGTCTCGCACACCACCGCCCACCAGATAAGCTTGATAACTGGCGTTCTTCAGTCTATACAATACTTTAAGTGCGCCATCACTGATATTGGAACGCGAAATGGTGTGTTCCGCACGAGGTATAACTTTTACCATGCTAATGATTGTTCCCGCCTTAGTGTGGATCTGCAAGCAAGGGTTAAACATGAAGTACAAAACATTGATACGAGCAGCATAATAATATTTTTATATAGGTTAGTCATATCAAGAGGTTGTATAATACCTCGTAGTCATTTGTCTTTCTGGCTCGCGGTACCTTGAGTAAACCCCAATAAAAAGAATATAATACCATTTCTTTATACGGTACGCAGGCTGCCTGTCAGCCCGTCCTGCTCCCTTCGTCTAGCGGCCTAGGACGTTGCCCTCTCACGGCAGCAACAGGGGTTCAAATCCCCTAGGGAGCACCATACAAATCAATTACTTATAACAACGTCCACCGTATAATCGGAACCGTTCATGTGAAACTCATGGCACCACCCCATAACATTACATGATATTACCCTCCCCCACCCAGGTACGTGTTACCTCGCTACGTGACGAAATCAACGAACACAACTACCGCTATTACGTACTTGATGCGCCAACTATTTCAGATGCGGAATATGATCGGCTATTGCGTGAACTACAGCAACTGGAAACAGCGCATCCTGAGCTGATCACTACAGATTCACCAACCCAGCGCGTGGGAGGAGCACCGCTCGAGTCATTGGGAGAAATACGCCACAGCATTCCCATGACCTCACTGGATAATGCCTTCGACGAAACGGAAGTGCGTGACTGGGATCGGCGCGTACGCCAGGGTATGGGACTGGATCCATCGGCGCCCACGCCCGTGGTTTACACTGCCGAACCGAAATTTGATGGTGTGTCCATCAGCTTGCGCTATGAACATGGCGTGCTGGTGCGTGCGGGTACGCGCGGGGATGGTACAACCGGTGAGGATGTCACGGCCAATGCCCGCACCATTAATACCTTGCCGCTACATTTACGTGGTACAGGATGGCCGCGCGTACTGGAAGTACGCGGTGAGGTGGTAATACCCAAGCCGGCATTTGAACGCCTGAACGAAGAGCGTCTGGCACGCGGTGAAAACATCTTTGCCAACCCTCGCAATGCGGCTGCCGGCAGTTTACGTCAGCTTGATTCACGCATTACTGCACAACGCCCCCTGAGTTTTTTCCCCTGGGGATTGGGAGACATACCTGCGGAAACCGCTGACATACTCCCTCCTCATTATTCACGGATCGTCGAATTGCTGAGAACATGGGGATTCCCTGTCACGGAGTACTTTCGTGTACTGCATGGCGTAGATGAATGCTTTGCCTATTACCAGGAGATGACAGGACAGCGTAACCGCCTTCCTTTTGAGGTGGATGGTGTGGTTTATAAAGTGGATTCATTGGCCACACGTGACATGCTTGGCTTTACCGCGCGTGCGCCACGCTGGAGTATCGCGTATAAATTCCCGGCACAGGAAGAAACGACTATCGTAGAAAATATTATCGCCTCCGTAGGCCGTACTGGCGTCATCACACCCGTCGCTGCGCTGCGGCCGGTTGAGGTAGGTGGCGTCACGGTCAGCCGCGCCACATTGCATAACGAAGATGAATTGCGCCGCAAGGATATTCATATTGGTGATACAGTAATTGTACGCCGCGCGGGTGATGTGATTCCCGAAGTAGTCGGTGTAATTATCGACAAGCGCCCGGTGCAGGTGGAGCCCTGGCAGATGCCAATTCAATGTCCGGTATGCGGCTCAGAGGTGCTGCGCCTACCGAATGAATCCGCCTATCGTTGCATGGGCGGTCTGTATTGCGCAGCTCAACGCAGCGGTGCCATTCTACACTTTGCCTCACGCCGCGCCATGAATATTGATGGCATGGGTGACAAACTGGTAGCACAGCTGGTGGAAACAGATCGGGTGAAAACGGTGGCTGACCTTTATCGCCTGGATCAGGCGGCCCTGAGCTCACTGGAACGTATGGGGGATAAATCTGCCGAAAATCTGCTTGACGCTATCGAAAAATCAAAGTCCACCACGCTGCCACGTTTTTTGTATGCGCTCGGCATCAATCAGGTCGGCGAAACCACGGCCAAACAATTAACCACACATTTTGGTGATCTGGAGACATTAATGGCGGCTACACCCGAAGCGCTGCAGGTTGTTCCGGAAGTCGGGCCTGTGGTCGCGGAAAGCCTCCATCACTTTTTCCATCAAGCCCATAACAGGGACGTGATCAAGGCGTTAGTAGACGCGGGCATTCACTGGCCCAAACATCAAACCCTGCTAAAGCATGCGTCCTGGTCAGGCAAAACATTTGTGCTCACCGGCACATTGAACAACCTGTCCCGAGAAGAAGCCAAACAGCGCATTGAAATGTCAGGTGGCAAGGTAGCGGGTAGCGTATCCAGAAAAACCCACTATGTCATCGTGGGAGAAGAGCCAGGATCAAAAGCGGACAAGGCACGTGAACTGGGCGTGACCACGCTTTCAGAACAGGAATTTTTGAAGTTGCTTGAAGAATAGAAAGTGCCCCACAGTGGCACTTTCCAGGAACATTGAAACTTAAAATTTCATGGTGTCAAAAAATTTCTTTACGCCGTTAAACCACGAGCTGGAACGTGGATTATGCTGTCCCTGATCTTCTTTCAGTGAACGGTCAAATTCATGCAGGAGTTCTTTCTGATGGCGCGAAAGCTTTACCGGCGTTTCGACCACCACGCGGCATAATAAATCACCCACACCACCCCCGTGTACGGATTTAACACCTTTGCCACGCAAACGGAACATTTTTCCCGATTGGGTTTCAGCAGGAATTTTCAGCATGACCTGACCGCCCAGCGTTGGCACTTCCAGTTCACCCCCTAATACCAGGGTGCTGAAACTGACCGGAACCTCACATTGCAAATCATTACCTTCGCGCAAGAAAATCGCATGCTCCCGCACGCTGATATGCACATACAGATCGCCGTTTGGCCCGCCATTTTCACCTGCTGCCCCTTCGTCTGCTAGACGAATACGGTCGCCGTTATCCACACCCGGTGGAATTTTAACTGACAGGGTTTTATGTTCCTGCACACGGCCCTGACCATTACAGGTGCCGCAAGGATTGGGAATGCTTTTACCCGACCCACGGCAACGCGGACAGGCTTGCTGTAACGAGAAGAACCCCTGCTGCACACGCACCTGACCATGCCCGGCACAAGTGGTACAAATACTCGCATGAGTACCTTTTTTAGCACCGCTACCGGCACAGGTTTCACAACTTACCAAGGTAGGAATACGCACCTTGACCGTTGTGCCATGCACCGCCTCCTCCAGATCCAACTCCATGTTGTAGCGTAAATCTGAACCTTGATTGGAGCGACTGCCGCCTCGGCCACCTGCACCAAAAATGTCGCCGAAAATATCACCGAAAATATCACTGAAATTACCGCCCGCTGGCCCACCGCCACCGCCGGCACTGGGGTCTACTCCCGCATGACCGAATTGATCATAGGCAGTACGCTTACGCTCATCGGTAAGCACTTCATAGGCTTCTTTCGCTTCCTTGAATTTCTCTTCCGCCGCCGTATCCTCAGGGTTACGATCAGGGTGGTACTTCATGGCAAGGCGTCGATACGCCTTTTTGAGGTCAGCTTCGCTGGCGTTGCGGGCCACTTCCAGTACTTCATAATAATCACGTTTTGCCATGCTTTAAATTTCAGGTTACAGATTTGGGATAGGGTAGGTTTGTAGTATCTCGCATAAAAGGCGGGTTTCATTAGCAAAACCCGCCCTTCCGTAGCATTCAGCGTCATGAATTACACTAAATGACTCGTACCCGGTTATTTAGTCTTATCGTCCTTTACCTCTTCAAATTCCGCATCCACTACATCCTCTTTCTTGTGAGTGGATTCACCATTATTTCCGCCCTGACCGGTAGCGTCAGTTCCGGAATTAGCATTAGCCGCAGCATAAGCACGCTCCACCAGCGCGGACGATGCCGTGGTCAAGGCGGTGGTTTTAGCTTCAATGGCCGCCTTATCGTCACCCTTCATGGCTTCCTTCAATTCTGCCATGGCGGCTTCAATGGTCTGCTTCTCGTCACCCTGCACCTGACCTTCGAGGTCTTTAAGTGCTTTCTCGGTTGCATGCAGTATGCTATCGGCCTGATTGCGTGTCTGCACCAGATCATGAAATTTACGATCTTCATCAGCATGCGCTTCAGCATCCTTGATCATGCGATTAACTTCTTCATCGCTCAAACCAGAAGAGGCTTTGATGATAATGGACTGTTGCTTACCAGTCGCCTTGTCACGTGCAGAAACATTGAGAATACCGTTGGCATCAATATCAAAACCCACTTCAATCTGTGGCATACCACGTCGTGAGGGTGGGATATCCGCAAGATCAAAACGCCCCAGTGATTTATTGGCCGCAGCAATTTCACGCTCACCCTGCAACACATGCACTGTCACAGCCGTCTGGTTGTCTTCCGCCGTTGAAAATACCTGGGTAGCCTTGGTAGGAATGGTGGTATTTTTTTCGATGAGCTTGGTCATCACACCGCCCATGGTTTCAATACCCAGTGACAGTGGCGTGACATCAAGCAATAACACATCCTTGACTTCACCGCCCAGCACACCCGCCTGAATCGCAGCACCCACGGCCACTGCTTCATCAGGGTTGACGTCTTTACGGGGTTCCTTACCGAAAAATTCCTTGACCTTTTCCTGCACCTTGGGCATGCGGGTTTGACCACCCACCAGGATCACATCATCAATCTGGGATGGCTGCAAACCGGCATCCTTGAGCGCGATTTTGCATGGTGCAATCGTGCGTTCAATCAGTTCTTCCACCAATGACTCCAGCTTGGTACGCGTGAGCTTGATGTTAAGGTGTTTAGGGCCTTTGGCATCGGCCGTAATGTACGGCAGGTTCACATCTGTCTGCTGGCTGGATGATAATTCAATCTTGGCCTTTTCCGCCGCCTCCTTAAGACGTTGCAATGCCAGCGGGTCATTATGCAGATCAATGCCGGTGTCCTTTTTGAATTCTGCCGCCAGATATTCAATCAGGCGCGAATCAAAATCTTCGCCGCCCAAAAAGGTGTCGCCATTGGTGGACAATACTTCAAACTGGTGCTCGCCATCCACTTCGGCAATTTCGATAATGGAAACGTCAAAGGTTCCGCCACCCAGATCGTAGACGGCAATTTTGCTTTCACCGGGCTTTTTATCCATACCAAATGCCAATGCCGCAGCGGTAGGTTCATTAATGATACGTTTCACATCCAGCCCGGCAATCTTGCCTGCATCCTTGGTGGCCTGGCGCTGTGAATCGTTAAAATATGCAGGAACGGTAATCACGGCTTCTGTCACTGGTTCACCCAGATAATCTTCTGCCGTCTTTTTCATTTTCATCAGTACACGCGCTGAAATTTCCGGCGGCGCCATGCGCTTGCCACCTTGCACCTGCACCCAGGCATCACCATTATCAGCGGCCATGATGTTGTATGGCACCATCTTGATATCGCGCTGCACTACCTCATCAGCGAATTTACGCCCTATCAAACGTTTTACTGCAAACAATGTGTTGGTGGGATTGGTGACGGCCTGACGCTTGGCCGCCTGACCGACCAGGATTTCAGCGTCTTCCGTGTAAGCGACAATCGACGGTGTCGTGCGTGCGCCTTCGGCGTTCTCAATGACGCGTGGCTTGCCACCCTCCATCACTGCAACACAAGAATTGGTGGTTCCCAAGTCAATGCCAATAATTTTACCCATGAACTAATGTCTCCTGACAGTGTTAGTGCTGCTTCAAGTTATTTATATATTGAAAATAATACTAAAATTACTGCTTATGTCTGAATAAATGGGGGAGGATATGCCCCATTTCAAGAGCGTCTCTCAACCTATCCCCGGCGGTCAGGGGGCTTTGGACACAATCACCATGGCAGGGCGCACCACCCTATCATTTAATAAATAACCTTTCTGATACACGGCCAGAACACTGTTGGGCTCAACGTCTGCACTGGGTTGAACTGTCATGGCTTGATGCATGTCAGGGTTGAATTTTTCACCCAGCGGATTAATTTCGCTCACCGCCATTTTTTGCAGCAATGATTGCATCATTTTGAGCGTGAGATTCATGCCCTCACGTACCTTGCCAATATCGACACCCTCCACTGAATCGTCACTTACCACCGCCAAACCCATCTCCAGACTGTCTTTTACGGGTAGAACTTCGTTGATAAAACGCTCCAGACTATATTTATGGGCATTTTCAAGGTCACGCTCGGCACGACGGCGCAAATTTTCCATTTCGGCGCGGACACGCAACAATTGGTCACGCTGCTCATCCGCCTGCGCACGCGCTTCCTGCAATGCAGTCATCAGCTCTTCATGCGATAGGGCTTCGGTAATACCTTCAGCAGCATTCGGGTTGTTAGCCATGGATTCGTTAAAATTCTCTTGTGTAGCCGTCACTTACTCATCTCCAATAATTCATCAAGAAGTGTGTAGGTTATGGGGGCAAACCGCATGAATTCAAGGGCGCTGATTCAGGGCGGCGCTTAATAATTTCGCAGTGACATCGACAATCGGAATAACCCGGTCGTAAGCCATGCGGGTCGGGCCAATGACCCCCAGAACCCCCACCAACTTACCATCAATCATGTAGGGTGCGGTCACGACACTGCACTCTTCCAGTGCTTCATAGTCCGACTCGGCACCAATGAATACCTGTGCTGATTCCGCACACAGGCACTGATCCAGCAGATATAAAATGTCATTTTTTTTATTAAATGCATCAAATAGTTGTCTAAGTTTAGCAAGATCTGACAATTCTGTAAAATCCATCAGGTTAGTCTGACCGGCCAGCACATAGCTGGTTTCGGTGGGAGCATCACTGAACACTTGCCCTGCCATGGTGATGGCGCTTTGCATGACGCTGTTTATTTCGTCCTTGGCGGCGCTCATTTCCGACAGCACGGTATTTCTGATAGCACACAAGTCTTTGCCTGCGAACATCGCCGTCAGGTAGTTGCCCGCCTGCTGAAGCTCGGCGGGTGAATAACGTCGCGCTGTAGTAATGATGCGATTTTGTACTTCACGCTCGTTCACTACGGCAATCACCAGTACGCGATTGTCATCCGAGAGTGGCAGGAACTCAATCTGGCGCAGAACGCTGATATCACGGCGCGGCACCATCACCACACCTGCCATACGTGTGATATCCGACAGTAGCGCCGAGGCTGATTCCAGCAGATCTTCCATCTTGCCATTGATATTAAGCTGATTTTTAAGAAGAATGACTTCCTGATCCTGCAATGGCCTTATTTTTAGCAGGGCATCGACAAAAAGGCGGTAGCCTTTCGTCGTTGGAATACGACCCGCCGAGGTGTGTGGCGACATCACCATGCCCAATTCTTCGAGGTCTATCATGATGTTACGTACGGTCGCTGAACTTAGATTCAGTCCCGAATCACGCGCCAGCGCTCGCGATCCCACTGGCTGGCCATCGCGAATATAGGCCTCCACCAGCTTTTTCAACAGACGTTGTGCGCGTTCGTTAATTTCCAACATGATGACGTATGAACTGCCTGACTATTTTAGAAGCATTTCAAATATAGCAGCACTCTAACATAACGAGTGCCAAAACCAAACAGTCGACCGCCTGCAAAGTCCCATCAGAAGCAAAAAATTGCTTCTGTATCATTAAAAATTCCTTTATTAACAATATAGTATGTGTGAAGGCAGCGCTTTGGGCAAATATTATCCGGCAGCACACAGATTATCATCCATTGCGTCATACCCAGGCGTGCGGCAGGTCATTTTTTGAGTACTCTGTCATATATATGGAATATACCTCACGGATTTCTTTCTGCTCCTGTCGACCACTTGGTTCAGGTTTACAGTGACTCTGTTGCCAACAAGGCAGCATTGCCGCCCACAGCAGCGGTATTGATACTGATTACACGTTCCGTTGCAAAACGTAACAAGGTATGGGGACCGCCCGCTTTCGGGCCGGTACCAGACAGACCTTCACCACCAAAGGGTTGTGCACCTACCACGGCGCCAATCATATTGCGATTCACATAAACATTGCCGACACGCGCACGTTGCTGGATGTAACGCACGGTTTCTTCAATACGGCTATGAATGCCCAGTGTCAGGCCATAGCCGGTACCGTTGATGGCATCAATTACATCGTCAAGCTTATCCGCCGCATAACGAATCACATGCAGGCAGGGACCAAACACCTCACGCTCCAATTGTCGCACATCATGAATTTCAAAAATATGTGGCGCAAAAAAATGGCCGTGCTGTACCTCGTCAGGCAGCGCAAGCTGATGAATCAATGTGACACGCTCTGAAAGACACATATGTTGTACATGCTTATTAAGCATGGCACACGCGGCAGCATCAATCACGGGACCAATATCCGTCGTCAACAATGCAGGATCACCGATACGTAATTCATTCACTGCACCTTTCAATACATGCAATACACGAGGAGCAATATCGTCCTGTAAAAACAACACACGCAATGCCGAGCAACGCTGCCCGGCGCTGTTGAAAGCCGATTGCATGACATCTATTACCAGTTGCTCGACCAATGCCGAACTGTCGGCAATCATGGCATTCTGCCCGCCAGTCTCGGCGATAAGCGGCACGATGGCACCGGAACGGGCAGCCAATGTCTGGTTAATGAAATGAGCCGTTTCCGTAGAACCGGTAAAGGCCACGCCCGCAACACGCGGATCATTGACAAGAATACGACCCACGACATCACCTTTTCCTGGCACAAAATGCAGCACATCACCGGGCACACCCGCCTCATGCAATACCCGTACGGCATGTGCAGCAATCAGGGGGGTCTGGCTGGCGGGTTTGGCGATTACGGTATTACCCGCAGCCAGTGCCGCTGTCACCTGACCAATAAAAATCGCCAACGGAAAATTCCATGGACTGATACACACAAATACACCGCGCCCATGCAGACTCAGTTGATTGGACTCACCGGTAGGACCAGGCAGTGTTACGGGCGTTGAAAAATCACGTTGCGCAAGCAGCGCATAATAACGACAGAAATCCACCGCTTCACGCACTTCAGCGATGGCATCCGGCAGGGTTTTTCCGCCTTCACGTACACACAAGGCAATGAATTCAGCATGGCGTTGCTCAAATATATCAGCTGCACGCCGCAAAATATCGGCACGTGTCGCTGCCGGTGTGTTGTCCCAATGATGTACCGCCTTCGCCGCACGCCATAACGCTTCATCAACCATTGCAGCATCCGCCAGAATCACATGACCCACTTCACGGCGATTATCGCCAGGATCATGAACGGCAACAGGTATACCAGACATCACTTGACCACCCACGATGGGTGCTGCATGCCATTGACGTGCCAGTGGTTCATTCAGTATTTCACGCAATTTACCTATCTCCAGAGAATCAGCAAGATTGATGCCGTGTGAATTACGACGCTCACCGTACATTTGGGAAGGTAGCGGTACACGTGGATTCAACAAACCTTTTACAGTGATAATTTCCTGCACAGGGTCAGAAATGACTTTTTCAATCGGCGCTTTTTCATCGGCAAGACGATGCACAAATGAGGTATTTGCACCGTTCTCAAGCAGACGTCTCACCAGATAAGGCAATAAATCCGTTTCATTACCTACAGGCGCATATACCCGGCATGCGATACTGGTTTCATTCAGCCCCGCCAGTTCAGCGTATAACGCTTCGCCCATACCATGCAGACGCTGAAATTCAAAATCACACGCCGAAGCAGCGACATCACCTGCCTGTTGCAAAATATACGCCACAGTATGTGCGTTATGTGTCGCAAATTGCGGATAGAACGCGTCACGTGCCACAAGTAAACGTCGTGCACAGACAAGGTAGGATACATCGGTGGCTGCCTTGCGGGTAAATACGGGATAACCTGCCAGACCTTGCATTTGTGCGCGCTTGATTTCGGTGTCCCAATATGCACCCTTGACCAAACGCACCGGAATACGACGCTGCTGCTGGCGAGCCAGACTCGCCAGCCAGTCCAGTACATAAGGCGCGCGTTTCTGATACGCCTGCACCGCCAAACCAAAACCCTGATACCCGCTTAATGAAGGATTATTGAATACTCGGGCAAAAATATCCAGTGACAATTCCAGTCGATCGGCTTCTTCTGCATCCAGCGTTACTCCAATGCTGGACTGTCGAGCAAATTGTATTAACAGCAGAATACGCGGCACCAGCTCCTGCAACACGCGTTCACGTTGTGCGTATTCATAGCGGGGGTGCAGGGCTGAGAGTTTTACTGAAATACTCCGGCGACTGAATATGTCACCGTCTTGTTGATCCTGCCCCAGTGCCTGGATAGCGGCCATGTAGGCGGCAAAATAACGCTCCGCATCATGTGCGCTCAACGCAGCCTCACCCAGCATATCGTAAGAATAACGGTGCATGCGATGCTGTTGCATCATTAATTGGCTGCGCTGTAGCGCGAGCTCAATAGTAGGGGCCATCACAAACTGCTGGGCCATAATATGCATAGCTTGCCTGACAGCCATACGAATCACCGGCGCACCACTTTTAGTGACCAGATGCTTCCATAGCATGCCAAGTTCATCATCATTCGCCGTATCGAGCTTGACAATGCTACCGGTCAACATCAATCCCCAGGTAGAGGCATTCACCAGCAACGAGTGACTATTCCCCCAATGTGTATCCCATGCACCCTGTGAAAGCTTGTCACGTATGAGTTTATCTGCTGTTTCAGTATCGGGAATTCTCAGCAATGCCTCAGCCAGACACATCAGCAACACACCTTCCTGTGATGAAAGATCATACTCACGGAGAAAGGCATCCAGCCCTGCATTGGCATGGCCTGCATTTTTTTTACGTACTGCAGAGACTAATTGATGCGCCACTTCATGCACTCTCTGCGCGGCAGAAGCATCCAGTGTTGCCTGATGCAACAATGACTCAAGATGCGTCGTCTCGTCCATGAGGTAGGCACGGCGTAATTCATCAGGCAGATTATTTTCGACAAACGGCGTCATTCCACTAAGCCCTCCACTCATTGCATAGCGATATCCTGAACAGGTCATGAAATGGCTCGCACATCCACAAATTTGCCACCGCAGCCAATTCATCACCAATAAAAATCAGGGGCAGGCGGTCACGCTGCCACGGGGGAATGCCTTGCTCCTGAAAAAGCTTGCGCAGTTCATGAGTATGTCCACGCCCGACCGGGCGGCAACGTTCTCCGCCCTGACGAAATCGTACTGTGACAGGCTTGGCGGGAAGCAGGGAAACATCTACTGCTCCATCCGTCATGGATCGGGCTGTGAGCGTGCCAACGCCAGGCAATATCAATGGATCCCGTATCTTCCATGGCAGTGTTGCACGGGCATCATGTGCTAACAGCGGTGCCATGGCATACACCAGATTTCGATAACGACGGGCTTCAGCACCTTCATAATAACCCGTGCTTCCCCAACGCACACAGGAAATGCTGTCCACCGCAGCATGTAAAATATCATGTTGAATATGTTGCAGGTGTACTGTCGTGGGTACAGACAGCTTCAACTGTTTGAACCAGCGGCGCAATACATTACGTTGACGCGCTTCGTCCAACATCAGCAAACCACTCACAGATAACGTATCAGGCGTGGGGCCGTGCACCTGTTGCATATCGCTCTCTGCCAGGGCATCCAGCAGACTCGCCGCTTCAGCAGCATGTGCAGCGGCACGTGATAATGTGCGCGACACCGCAGGCCATTGCTGTTTGAGGTGCGGTATGATGTTATGACGCAGGTAATTACGTTCAAAACCGGTGTCAATATTGCTGGGATCTTCAACCCAGGAAAGTTGATGTTGCCTGGCATAATCGGCAAGCTCAGCCGCCGTGAAATTAAGCAATGGCCGTGCCAGCCATCCCGGACCCAAGGGGGTACATGGAGGCATGGCGGCCAGTCCATGTGGGCCGGCGCCACGCAACAACTGCAACAACAAAGTTTCGGCCTGATCATCCTGATGATGTGCGGTAAGCAGCACATCACCCTCTTCCATCAATGCAGTAATCGCCTGATAGCGCGCACTACGTGCCGCCGCTTCAGGGCTTTCACCAGCACGTGCCCTGGCGTTGACGCGTAGAATCTGACAGGGCAAAGCCAGCGC
>JAHFRW010000029.1:0-2352 GCA_023266055.1 Gammaproteobacteria bacterium
TGCTGGCCGCGCCATCGTCATACGCAGGCAAGGAAGGCGAATATTCAAAGCGAGTGCATGATGCGCGCCCTGATCTGCGGCAGCGCTCCGCCTCCGTCATGAGAAAACAATCGGTCAACAGGAATTCTTCCGTCATGCTCAGTGCGCGCATCGCGGGCACGCCCCAGCAAAGGGTAGCGTTGCGCTTGCTGGTGGTCAGTGCCACCACGCAGGACCCGGCGCTTGCGGGCGCAAAAGCCCTGCTCGACCAGTTGGGTGTTTCCTATGAAGTGCTGATCGCAGCGATATCAGACCTGACCCGCCAGCAGCTTGTCGCTGCCGATGGCAGTGGGCGTTATCAGGGCATCATTCTTACCACGGGAAACCTGGTATATTTCGATGGCGCACTGTCGCAAAGTGCGTTTACGGATGCCGAGTGGAATCTCCTCTGGCAGTATGAGCGGGATTACCGCGTTCGTCAGGTGGCCATGTATGTTGCTCCTGGTCCCTTTCCCGAAGATTACGGGCTAACGGCAGCAGGTACGGCAGACACCTCGGTTTCACCTTTGATGCTGACCCTGTCCCAGAGTGGGAAGACGTTATTCCCTTACCTGCAGCCCCAAGTGCAGATACCAGTGCGTAATGCATGGGCTTATCTGGCTCGTATCACCCCGCAAAGTGGTGCGGAATCCCTGCTGAATGATGCTGCGGGCAACACGCTGGCCGTCAAAACCGTCTCCGTCGATGGGCGCGAGCGTATGGCGTTCACCTTCGACCAGAATTTCTATCTGCTGCATACCCAGTTATTGGGTTATGGTCTGGTAAACTGGGTGACACAAGGTTTATTTCTGGGTGAACGGCACATGAATCTTGGTGTGGACGTGGATGACTGGTTTTCAGCAAGCGATGAATGGGATCCTGCCAGTGGCGCGATCAGCCCCACCCTGTTCCGTATTTCTGCGCGTGATGCGCTGAGTGTGTCAGGCCAGCAATCAACACTCAGGAGCCGTTACCCGCTGGCCGGGAAACTGACCTTTGCCATGGCCTTTAATGGTATAGGTGCGAATGTTGATGCACGCAAGAGCTGTGATCCCGGCGTATCCAGTGTCGATCCGTTGACCAGCATGACACGCTGTCTCAAGGACAACTTCCGTTGGGTGAATCATACCTTCACACATCAGTCGCTGGATTTCACGACCTATGCGACCACTTTTCAGGAGATCCAATCCAATAACCAGCTGGCGGCTTCATTGGGTTTGAAGTCCAGTAGCACCAGCCTGATTACGGGTGATATGTCCGGTTTGGGTTATTACAGCGGCGCAGCCCCCCGCGTGGATTATGGTTTGCTGGCGTCGAACCCAAACCTGTTACAGGCTGCCAAAAATCTGGGCATACGTTATATTGCGGCGGATCGCTCCGTGCCCAGTCAGATACCAGGTTGCCCGGGGTGCGGAATATGGCATCCCCTTGCGTCCGATATTCTGTTGGTGCCGCGCTGGCCCACCAGTGTTTTCTATCATGTGACGACACCTGCGCAAGCCGTGAGTGTGTACAATTCCTTTTATGGTCCGGGAGGAAGCACTCCTTTCTGGAGCAAGAATCTCAACTACGCTGAGTATCTGGATGTCGATACTGATATCGCACTTACACATGTGTTGAGTTTCTCGCCTTACCCGCATTATTTTCATCAGGGTAATCTGCGTGAATATGCTGCAAACCGCAGTCTGCTTCACGACTGGCTGGATCAATTGCTGGTTAAGTACACGTCCTATTACAACCTGCCCTTGCGGAATCAAAGCTGGGCGCAATTGGGTGGGTACATTGCTGACCGCACATCCCACATGAGCTCGGAGGCAGTTGCAACCTGGGATCGTCAGGCAGGTACAGTCACCGTAACGACACCTAAAGGTGGTGTTGTGTTCATTACCGGCGCGCGTGCAGAGGATTATAAGGTCTATGGTGGTGAGTATATTTCACGTCTGCCACTTGCTAAAAATGAAGGCATCACTATTCGCCTGGCCCCGCGAGATGATGGTGATGGTGACGATGACGATGACGATGACGATGACGATGACGATGACGATGGTCATGATGGCGATAGTAACAAACATAAGGGCAAACATAAGGGCAAACATAAAGACTAAGGGTTATTACGGCCATGATGGCGATCGCCAGTCATGTTGTGTAACACCTTTTGAGGGATACAAATCCTGCCCATCCTGGAGGCGCCTGCATTTAATGGGGCGTCTCCAGAGATCAAAAGGAACAAAGTAAATAAACTGTTCCTTCTTAATATTTCAGGCTGTTCGGTTGATTTGAATTCTGTGCAGGAAGCGCAGATGAACCAGAGTCATTGTGTGGGTGTGCCATAAG
>JAHFRW010000029.1:2452-34602 GCA_023266055.1 Gammaproteobacteria bacterium
GAATGGTTCACCTGCGGTTACATCAGGCGCCATTACATTTCTCCCGGATAATAGCCTCTTTCTTAATCCGGAGCGGGGCATATACGTTAATGTTGACCTGCTCGATGCGGGCGATAATTATTCCACTGTGCGGGAGCAGAAAAGTACACTGGCATATGCGGGTGTCAGCCTGGGACAATTTCGCAACAGTGCCTTGTCACAGGACTTTTTGACGCAACTTGACGCAGGTTTCCAGCGTGTGCGGAGCGCGGGTATCAAGGTCATTTTACGGTTTCACTATAACGTGGGTTCAGATCTCGGTGATGCGCCCCTGGCGCGTATCAAGGAGCATATCTCCCAGCTTGTGCCCCTGTTCCAGAGAAATGCGGATGTGATCAGTGTTGTGCAGGCGGGTTTCATTGGGGCTTGGGGTGAATGGCATGCGTCAACGAATAATCTTGACATGCCTGTAGCGCGTGCCGCTGTGCTGGATGCCTGGTTGCAGGCCCTGCCTGCCGATCGTGCCATTCAGGTGCGAACTCCCATGTACAAGGCGGAGTATCTGATCAATGATACACCTCTGAGCGATAGCCAGGCTTTTTCCGGTACGGTAGCAGCACGGATTGCGCATCATAACGATTGCTTCCTCAGCAGTGAAGATGATGAGGGTACGTATGCGGCACCTGTCTCAAAATGGCAGGATTATGTTCGCCAGGACGGTCGATTTCTGCCCGTCGGAGGCGAAACCTGCCGTGTCAATTTGCCCCGTATTAACTGTTCGGTAGCAACGGCCGAGCTGGAAAAATTACATTGGTCGTTTCTGAATACGCTTCACCATCCGGGGGTGATTGCCGAGTGGCGAAGCCAGGGTTGTTTTGAAGAGATGGAAAAGCGACTGGGATATCGCATTCAGCTGCTGGAGGCCAGCTGGTCGTCTAGTGTCAGGTCTGGAGAGATGCTGCGTGCCACCCTGAAATTGCAGAACAAGGGTTATGCTGCAATGTATAATCCGCGTCCTGTCTATCTGGTGTTGCAAAATGCGTCATCTCGTTATGTGCTCGATACGGATATTGATCCACGTCGTTGGGCGGCAGGCGCGGTGATTACAAAGGATCTGGAAATAAGAATTAATGCGGATGTATCACCCGGTTCTTATGACGTGTATCTATGGTTGCCAGATCCGGATGTCAGGCTACGCACGCGTGCTCAATATGCGGTGCGGTTGGCAAACACTAATGTATGGCAATCTGATACAGGCATGAATTTGTTGAGTGGGCAAGGTACCCGATTAACGATCAATCCATGAAAAGCGCTGTCGTATGAATGATTGCCATGTTTGAAATAATGATGGTCTTGTAAGAGCCTGTTCATAATCTCGCTGAAGGGCGCATCGCGGCGTTGCCTTTATATATAAGGTGGCCTCAAAATGCTCACATACTACGTGTATGCTCCGCTCTACGCCAAGCCTTTTATATACAGGGCGCCTTGCGCTGGGAACCCTTCGCTTCGCTCTTCCCTTGATCGAGATTATGAACAGGCTCTTACAACGGGTTAGCGTATTCGGATCATGCAGGAGCACGACCACTGACCACACGATCCATGCCCGCAAAATCCCGATGCCCACAGATTTCCTGATAGCCAAGGTTGCGCAGAATCTGTAGGGTGGCATCCCCTTGGTCGTAGCCATGCTCCAGCAATAGCCAACCTCCTGTTACCAGATGTTGGCGTGCGGTCTCGGCAATAATACGAATGTCATCGAGTCCGTCGATGCCTGAGGCCAGTGCGCTGAGTGGCTCAAAACGGATATCTGAAGTGCTCAGACGCAGGTCGAGGCTGCTGATGTAAGGTGGATTTGAGGCGATGAGGTGAAATGTTTCGCCTTGCAGGGGCGCGAGCCAGTGACCTTCGCGGAATTCGATATTGTGGATGTTGAGATTTGTAGCATTACGCTGTGCCACCGTCAGGGCGGCGGTGGCACGATCCGTGGCAATAACATGGCAGGCGGGGCGTTCACTGGCGATGGCCAGCGCAATGGCGCCCGAGCCTGTGCCAAGATCAGCAATATGCCACGATGGGCCATCCATTGGAATGCGCTGCAGGGCAAGTTCAACCAGGAGCTCGGTGTCAGGTCGCGGGATCAGTGTGTCGGGTGTAACTTCAAGCACCATGGACCAGAATTCCCAGCGGCCAGTGAGGTAGGCCAGGGGTTCCCCTGTCGCGCGGCGTTCGATCAGTGTCATGAAGCATTGCGCGTGCTGTGCATCCAGCTCACGTTCCGGCCAGGTGTGCAGGTAGCTGCGTGGGCAGTCCATGATCAGGCACAGCAATATTTCAGCATCCAGCCGTGCCTCGGGCTGCGGGGAAGCGCCGCCGAGACGCAGGGTGGCCTGATGCAGGGTGCTGGCGATGGAGGGCATGGACGACGACGTTGCGGACTCTTGTCATGAATCGGAATACAGTATAGTCTAATACTAATCCCCCTTGTATGGATGACATGATAACAAAATTGCGTCTTCTTTTGGCCGGCAGGCGATTCTCGCATTCCTCCGTGTTGCGGGCGGGTAGATCCCGCTCACCCACCGTATTTAGATTGCCAATTTCAGGCGGGTATGCGGTTCTGCTGGCGATTGCTATGCTGTTTTCGCAGCTTGTACTGATTGCACATCAAATTGACCATCAAGCGCACGTCTCCAAGTCGGCGTGTGATTTGTGTCTGACAGCCCAGCATCTGGGCAGTACACCCGTAAGCAGGGATGTCCCGCCCGTCATTATTCATGGTGCGCATGACATGGCCCTTGTGGCGGCTGTGAGCCTGTTGAGCATACAAATTATCCCCCACTTTTTCGCCCGTGCCCCGCCTTTCTCCCGTCACGCTTGAACAAACAATAATCGTTTAGTGACCGCTGCTGGCAGGACAACCCTGCCGGTTATCTATGTTGTGGAGACGTTATATGAATCATTATCCTGGTGGCGCGTTTCTACGCCCACGGTATTCGTCCGTCAGTGTACAAGGCATGATGATGGCTGCAGTGATGCTGTCTGTTACGTGGAATGCGGCTGCGCAGAACCCCGTCGAAAATTCGTCTGCCAATGCTTTTAATCCTGCCATTTCACTGGTTTTATCAGGAACCTACACTCATTTGTCGGACGATCCGGCAAGCTACGCCTTGCCCGGTTTTGCCCTGGGGGATGAGGCAGGCCCGGGTCAGCGGGGGCTGGGTATCAGTCAGACCGAACTGCACCTTGGTGCCAATATTGACCCTGATTTGTTTGGGGCGGTGGCGTTGATCATGAATCCGGATAATACGGTGGCGCTGGAAGAGGTTTATTTTCAGACGACGGGTCTGGGTCATGGTTTCACGGTAAAAGGGGGACGATTTTTCTCGGCGATTGGATCGCTTAACCAGAAGCACCCGCACGCCTGGGATTTTGTTGATGAGCCGTTGGCTTACCGTGCTTTTTTGAACTATCAGTATGGTGACGAGGGTGTGCAGGTTCGCTGGATTGCTCCGACAGAGACCTTTGTTGAGTTGGGAGGTGAGGCGCTGCGCGGCCGTGGTTTTGTGGCAGGGGGTCAGGAGCGGAACGGCGTGGGCGCGTATAGCCTGTTTGCCCGTATGGGGGGTGATGTGGGTGTAAGCCATAGCTGGCGCGTCGGCGGCGCATTATTGAACGCTACGCCACGTGATCGTGAATCGGGTAACCTCACAGCGGGGTTGTCGGATAAATTCAGCGGTGATACTCGTTTGTGGGTGGCCGAATTCATCTGGAAATGGGCTCCCAATGGCAATCCGGTGATCAGAAATGCCACGCTTCAGGGTGAATATTTCCGACGTGAGGATGACGGTTCGATGAGCGGTGCGGTTTCCGGTATCAGTGGCGATTATCGTGCCCGGCAGTCGGGTGGCTATTTGCAGGGACTGTATCAGTTCATAGCGCAGTGGCGTGCCGGAGTGCGCTACGACGTGTTGGCGACGCAATCATTAAATGATGCGAGTGGCACGTTGGTTGATCCGAACTACAGCCCTTCTCGCACCAGCGCCATTCTGGAATTTACCAAAAACGAGTTCAGTCGTTTTCGGGTGCAATACAACGCCGATCAGTCGCGTTCGAGCAGCGTTGATCATCAGGTATACGCGCAGTATCAGCTCAGCCTGGGTGCGCATGGCGGACATCAATTTTAGGTTCGGATCTGTTGTTTCGATTAACGGAATGATGACATGACGCAGTTTAAATCCAAAAATGGTAACAGGAAATCGACATGAAAAAAATCATGGGTGTGTGTTTGTTGCTGATTCTGGGTCAACCCGGAATAAGTGGGGCGCAAGGGGCATTGCAGGTGATGGCCTGTGAGCCGGAATGGGGTGCGCTGGTAAAGGAAGTGGGTGGTGATAACGTGACGGTGTATACGGCGACGGGCGGTTTGCAGGATCCGCATCGCATTGAAGCCCGTCCCAGTCTGATTGCACAGGTCAGGCGTGCTGACCTGCTGGTATGTACCGGTGCCGATCTTGAGTCGGCATGGTTGCCGCTGCTGTTACGGCAGGCGGGTAATGCGCGTGTGCAACCCGGTACACCGGGATATTTCGAGGCGGCTGGTTTCGTGCCCAAGCTGGAGGTTCCGACACGTCTGGATCGTAGTGAGGGTGATGTGCATGCCGCAGGTAATCCGCATATTCAGACCGATCCGCGCAATATCGCCCGGGTGGCGGAGGCGCTTGGCAAGCGGCTAAGCGAGATTGATCCTGCTCATGCGACCGATTATCAGGCGCGGCTCAGCACTTTTTCTGTCCGCTGGAATGCCGCCATGCAGCGTTGGGAAAAACTGGCAGCGCCACTCAAGGGTGTGGCCATTGTGGTGCAGCACCGCGGCTTTCCCTATTTGAATAACTGGCTGGGGTTACGCGAGATTGCAACGCTGGAGTCCAAGCCCGGTATTGAACCGAGCAGTACTTATTTGAGTACGGTGTTGGCACAGTTGCAGCGCCAGCCGGCAAGAATGGTGCTTCATGCCGCCTATCAGGACGGCCGTGCTTCGGCGTGGCTGGCGGGACGCGCCAGTATTTCCGTGGTGGTGGTGCCTTTCACTATTGGTGGAACACCTGAAGCACAGGATTTATTCAGCTTGTTTGACGATACCGTACAGCGTTTGCTGAAAGCATTGCAACCATGAGCTCTGCCACGCTGTGGGGTATGCTGGACTGGAGTATTCTGGGCCCGGCATGGCTGGCCGGCCTGCTGATTTTGACGACCCATGTGCCGTTGGGTCAGCAGGTGCTGGCACGCGGCATCATTTTCGTTGATTTGGCGATTGCCCAACTGGCGGGGCTGGGGGTCATTGTCGCCAGCACCCTGGGGTGGGAAGCACAGGGCTGGCAGACGCAGCTTGCGGCGGTCAGTACGGCCATGTTGGGTGCATTGTTGTTAAGCTGGAGCGAGAAACACTGGCCGCAGATACAGGAGGCGCTGATTGGCGTGTTGTTTGTGCTGTCGGCCACGGGTGCCATCGTCCTGGTCAGCGCCGATCCACATGGAGGTGAGCATCTTAAGGATTTGCTGGTGGGACAGATTCTGTGGGTGACTTCTGCCGATCTGGTTCCTGTGGCGGCGCTGTATGCGGTGGTGCTGACGCTGTGGTTTGGTGCCCGCAAGCGCCTTGGTGCCCTAGGGTTCTATATGCTGTTTGCGGTCATGGTTACGGTGTCGGTGCAACTGGTGGGGGTGTATCTGGTATTTGCCAGCCTGATTATTCCGGCGCTGGCGACACGTGGAATGCGCGACCGCATGGCCGCTCTCGGGCCTTTTGCCAATACGGCCACGCCGGATGCAGGAGGTACGAGCCCCGGGATGGGTGATGTAGACCACGTCGGGAGCGGGCGGTCGAGGGCAACGCAACGTCTGGCGTTGGGGTATGCGTTGGGGGCGGCAGGTTATGCGGCTGGATTGGTGTTGTCGGCGTTGTTTGATCTTCCGGCAGGTGCGGTGGTTGTCTGGATGCTGGCACTGCTGGGTGTGCTGGTCGCGGCATTGCTTGCCATCGGGTGTCGTCTGACCGCCTGATCATGTCATTCCCGGGCGGGAGGTACGAACCGCCAGGTGCATTCCACCGCGCTGCATGGATGCCGGGAGCCGTCATAGCTGGTAGACTTGCAATCATGATGACCTTGCGCAATGCCACATTACGTCGCGGCAACCGCGTGTTGCTGGAAGACGTGTCGTTGACCCTGCATGCTGGCCAGAAGGTTGGGCTTACGGGGGCCAATGGCACGGGTAAATCCAGCCTGTTTGCGTTGCTGCTCGGCGAGATTCATACCGATAGTGGTGATCTTGATATACCATCGCGTCTTGTTATCGCACATGTTGCCCAGGAAATAGCCGCGCTGGATCGGCCCGCCATTGAATACGTGATTGATGGTGATGCCGAACTGCGTGATATCGAAGCACAACTTGCGACGCGCATGGACGCGCAAGTGCCGTGGGAGAGCGAAGCGAGGGGTTCAGGATGCCGGGAGCGGTCGGAGACGGATAACGGTAAACATATCGCCGCGCTCTATGCGCGCTACGAAAACATCGGCGGCTACACCGTGCGCGCACGTGCTGCGCAGTTACTCAGCGGACTGGGTTTTGCCGTCGCGGAACACACCCGACCTGTCGCCTCTTTCTCGGGCGGATGGCGCATGCGGCTTAATCTCGCCAGGGCGCTGATGTGTCGTTCTGATGTATTACTGCTTGACGAACCCACCAACCATCTTGATCTTGACGCAGTGTTGTGGCTGGAGCAATGGCTGCTCGGTTATCGAGGCACGTTGTTGCTGATCTCGCATGACCGCGATTTTCTGGATAATGTGGTAGACGCGATTGCACATATCGAGCATCGCGGCATGATCCTGTACAGCGGTAATTATGCACAATTTGAGCGACAGCGTGCTGAGCGTCTGGCGTTGCAACAAGGTGCCTATGAAAAGCAGCAACGTGAAATTGCACACATGCAGGATTTCGTTGCCCGGTTTCGTGCCAAGGCCAGTAAGGCGCGTCAGGCGCAAAGTCGACTGAAGGCGCTGGATCGCATGACAGTGATTGCGGCGGCGCATGTCGACTCCCCCTTTCAATTCAGTTTCCGTGAACCACCCAAACATCCCTCGCCGCTGTTGCGTCTGGATGAAGTCGATGCAGGATATAGGGGCGCGGTGGCGCCGGATACTGCGAACAATACAGACGCCGATGCCTCCACCATGATATTGAAGCAGGTTATGCTGATGCTTGAGTCGGGCGAGCGCCTGGGTATATTGGGACGTAATGGCGCGGGTAAATCCACACTCATCAAATTGCTGGCGGGGAAAGCAGAGGGGGAGGGGTCGGGCCTGTCGTTATTGAGTGGCAAACGTATCGAAGGGCAAGGATTGCGTATCGGCTATTTTGCACAGCACCAGCTTGAACAACTGGAACCCACACATACTGCCCTGCAACACATTCGCAATGCAGACCCGCAGGCCACTGAGCAGGAAGCGCGCAGTTTTCTGGGGGGATTCGGCTTCGCCGGTGATGACGCCATGCGTTTGGTTGCGCCATTTTCAGGGGGTGAAAAAGCACGTTTGGTGCTGGCCTTGCTGGCCTGGCAGCGCCCCCACCTGCTGTTACTGGACGAACCCACCAATCATCTTGATCTGGATATGCGTGACGCGCTGACCCTGGCGCTTCAGGAATATCAGGGTGCGGTAGTGGTCGTCTCCCATGACCGTTACCTGTTGCGCACGCTGGCTGACCGGCTGGTGCTGGTGGCCGACGGTCGCGTTACTCCGTTTGAGGGTGACCTGGACGATTATCGCGTCTGGCTCAGTCAAACCCAAAATAATACCTCGCTGCATCCTGCGACACCGGTAACTAAAGCTGCATCGCTGGCCGTCGATGCCAGAGCGCAGGCCCGCCTGTTGGTTCAGCAGCGTCGCCCGCTGGAAAAGCGTCTGGCCGACATTGAAAAACAGTTGGGTCGTTTGCATGAAGAAAAAACCCGGCTGGAAGCAGTGCTTGCGGATCCAGTCAGTTATCAGGCTGAAAATGCCGCGCGCCTGAAGGATATTATCGCAAAACAGGCGCAGGTTGTGGAACAATTGCAGGATATCGAAGAGCAATGGCTGGATGTCAGTGAAGCACTGTCATCGCTCGCACCTGCCTGACAGGTGACCGGGTTATTGTAAGGAGACATCATGAGCCGTACACTGATCATTGTCGGTATTCTCCTGATAGTACTGGGCATCCTCTGGCCGTGGTTACAAAAATCCGGTTTGGGCCGGTTGCCGGGAGATATTGTCATAGAGCGGGATAATTTCCGTTTTTATTTTCCCATTACTACGACAATTATTGTTAGTATCATGATGACATTGTTGTTTTGGCTGTTCAGGAAATAATTATGAGTGTAGTTGATATCGCGTTGTTGCAACGTCTGGAACCGGTAGCCCAGCTTGCTGTCGAGCAACTTGAGTATATTTTAACGCACAGCAGCATTGAAAAATATGCGGCAGGTACATGTCTGTTTCGTCAGGGCGACAAAGATCGAAAAATGCTGTACCTGTTGCAGGGTGATATCGAAATCAGCACCGATAACGATAGTGTCGGCAAACGCATGGTCAGCGCCGCTGCGCCGGGGAAGGATGCAAGTTTACACCCGATTACCCGGGAACAGCCCCACCATATCACCGCCACAGCGATCACGGAGGTGACAATGGTCTGCCTGGATGCTGATCTGGTTGAAACCATGCTGGCATGGGATCAGTTTATGCACCGCGAACCGGAAATTATTTTAAGTGGTGCGGGTTTCATGAGTATTGACAAGGGGCAATGGGTGCAGAAAATGTACCGCTCTCCCATCTTTCGCAGTCTGCCACCTGCTAATATCGAACAGTTGCTGGATCTTTTGGAGCCACTGCACGTCAATGCGGGAGATATCATCATTCGCCAGGGTGATCCAGGGGATTATTTTTATATGCTCGACGAAGGCACCGCCCTGGTGACGCGTGTCGTTGAGGATGAAAATGAGTCCATCGAGCTTGCCGAGCTTGGAACAGGCAGCAGTTTTGGCGAGGCGGCGTTGATTTCCGACAAGCCGCGCAATGCCAGCGTGTCGATGATGACCGACGGTGTGTTGTTGCGTCTGGCAAAAGAAGATTTTATACGTCTGCTCAAGGAGCCGGTGCTGCAATGGGTGACGTATGAAGAATTGCACACCAGCGTACAGGCGGGCGCACAGGTGCTGGATGTGCGCATGCCATCAGAATTCATGCATGGTCACCTGTCAGGTGCGTTGAACATTCCCGTGCAGGAGTTGCATCGGCGCATCAAGGAACTTGATAAGGCGCTACGCTATATATGCTGCTGTGAATCAGCGCGACGCAGTTCAGCCGCAGCGTTCATTCTTGGGCAATACGGCATTCAGGCCAGCGTCCTCAAGGGTGGGTTGGATAATCTGCCGGATCAGGGTTTGTTAATGCAAGGTTGATCAGAGGCGCTTGATATCAGGGATGTCCCTGACGTGCTCATGAACACCGCTATGCAAACAACAAAATGACCGCATAACGTGCCGCTTTTCCCGCCGCAATAAAGAGTAGTGCCAGCCCACCGTGGATACGCAACCACCCCGCCGCCACACACAGTGGATCACCCACAATAGGCAACCAGGACAACAGTAACAGTGGGGCCCCCCATTTTTGCATGCGCTGTATGGCGCGCTGGCGGCTTTCGCTGGTAATGGCCTGAGTGGTGGGGTAACGCCACGCAATAACGCGGCCAATCAACCAGGAACTCATGCCACCCAGGGTATTACCCAGGGTGGCGACTCCGAGCAGGGCCAGTTTACTGTGTTCACCATTGGACGCTAACAGCACCAACAGCACCTCGGACCCCCCCGGTAACAGTGTTGAACCGAAAAAAGAGCCGAAAAGTAGCCCCCATAACCCCCCTTCATTGATAATATCCAGCATAGGTGCCTATATTAGGGTAAAACGGGTATCAAAACCTGATTAAAGGCATTTTTTGTTAGAATTACGCTGATTTTCATGATAAACCCTGTTTACAATACCCTAAAATGATATTTTGAGTTTAAAACATACAGGTATAGAGCGAAGTGAGCAACTCTTGATATTACCCTTAAACATCCGTGCCTTGGGGCGTTGCGACTATGAGCCGGTGTGGCGCGCCATGCAGGAGTTTACTGCGGCACGCAACGCAGTAACGACTGATGAATTGTGGCTGGTTGAGCACCCGCCAGTATATACCCAGGGCATGAATGGCAAGCCTGAACATCTGCTTGATCTGGGCGATATCCCGTTGGTGCAGACAGATCGCGGTGGCCAGGTGACCTATCATGGACCCGGTCAGATCGTGGTCTATGTGTTAATTGACCTGCGCCGCCGGGGTTTGGGGGTGCGGCAGTTGGTGAGCCTCCTGGAGCAGGCGGCTATTGACCTGCTGACAGGCTACGGTATTACCGCCTATACCCGCCGCGATGCGCCCGGCGTCTATGTGCAGGGCAAAAAAATTGCCGCACTCGGGCTGCGGGTGCGCCACGGATGCAGCTATCATGGCCTGAGCCTCAATGTGGCAATGAACCTGGCACCCTTCCAGCGTATCAATCCTTGCGGTTATCCGGGGCTTGAGGTTACTCAGGTGTGTGATGAAGGGGGGGCGGATAATGCGGCTGACGTTAGTGCAGCACTGTTAAGTTGTTTGAAGCAATGTCTGGATAGATTTTGATTGGTTATTGATCCGTGTTCCTGCGCCATTCTGGAAATATTATCAGGTATACTGTCCTGGTCAATTCCCGGGAAACTTTAGGAGGCCGTAATGCAAGCAAAGAGAGTGGGATTCACAGCGCTGTTTTTGGCAGTGGTATTTGCGTTTGGAATGGTTGCTCAGGCCGCGGAGCGGCATCCGCCCGCCTTCGAGCTAACCTCTTTGGATGGAAAAAAATTTACGCAGAATGACTTGACCAACAAAGTGACATTGATGGTTTTCTGGGCCTCTTCGTGCGGTACGTGTAAAAAAGAACTTCCTAAAATAAGCGATCTTCAGAAGAAAATGGAAAAACAGGGGTTTCAAGTGCTGGCGGTGGGCTTTGCGGATGCCGAATCAGATATCCGTAAATATGCCACATCGAACCCCCGTACCTTTAATTTTCCTGTTTTGTACGACACCGGTGATCGTGTGGCAACCCAGTGGGGGGTGCAGGGTACGCCCACTCTTTTCCTTATAGATAAAAAAGGGCAAGTCGTTCTTTCCCATCTTGGCGGAGGTTTGCTTGAGAGCCGTGCCTTTCAGAAAAAATTGGATGCGCTGATAGGTAGCCCCATCTGATGAAACACGCGTGTTATAACAACACTATCCGCCTGCCAATAAAAAACGAAGCACATGCTTGTCGTGGTATTTTTTTGCGTTTTCTGAATTGAACTCCATGCCTACATTTAATAACGATGACATTCCCGTGCAGGCACCCAATCCCCTCAAGGGTGAATCCAAGGTATCACGCATCCCCGTAAAAGTGGTGCCAGCGGTGACGCCGTTACGCAAGCCCGCCTGGATACGCGCGCGTTCGCCCAATAGCCCGGAAGTTGCGAGACTCAAAACAGTATTACGCGAACACAAGCTGCACACGGTGTGTGAAGAAGCATCCTGCCCCAATCTTGGTGAATGCTTTGGGCATGGCACCGCCACCTTCATGATCATGGGCAACATCTGTACTCGGCGTTGCCCGTTTTGCGATGTAGCACATGGCAAACCCCATGCCCTGGATACCGACGAGCCGGAAAATCTGGCACGCACCATTGCCGCGATGGGCCTGAAATATGTGGTGGTAACCTCGGTAGACCGTGACGATCTGCGCGATGGCGGTGCAGCACACTTTGCCGCCTGCATTCAGGCCGTACGACAACGTGCGCCGCACACTAAACTGGAAATTCTGGTGCCGGATTTTCGCGGCCGCATGGAGGTGGCGTTGGAGATTTTAAATAATAATCCCCCGGATGTATTTAATCATAACCTGGAGACGGTGCCGCGCCTCTATAGGCAGGCGCGCCCCGGTTCCGACTATGCGTGGTCGTTGACCCTGTTGCAGCGCTTCAAGCAACAGCACCCGACGCTGCCTACTAAATCAGGTGTGATGCTGGGGCTGGGTGAAACACTGGAGGAGGTGCGTCAAGTGATGGTTGATCTGCGCACGCACGGTTGCGACATGCTGACCTTGGGGCAATATCTGCAACCTAGCCAACACCACTTGCCGGTAGCACGTTATGTAACGCCGCTGGAGTTTGATCAGCTTGCAGAGGCGGGCCGCGCCTTGGGCTTTGCCAATGTCGCCAGCGGGCCGATGGTGCGTTCATCGTATCATGCGGATTTGCAGGCGGCGGGCAGACAGTAGTGCGTTTCACTGAAAGGTTGTCATTTCGATCGAAGTGAGAAATCTATACAGGTTCAATGTGGGCAAGATTTCTGCCGGCAATTGCTCCTGCGTTGCTCTATCTTCGGCCATCCATGACGGTCGCCCGCGCCTGCGGCACTCACACCGTGAACATGGCCGGGTCAGCTGTCCTGTGGATTGGCCTCATTCAACACTGCACGGCTACATCGAGCGGGGCAGGGTAATGCCGGATTGGGGTGGGTAAATGAATGATGGGGCCAGTGGTTATGGCGAACGCTGAGATGTTGGGCTTCATTTCGTTCAGTCCAACTTACCGTACTTGGATATAATGGCCTCTATGGAACGCATTCAATCGATCAATCCGAAACGCATCGCTTGGTGTTGTGCCGATCACGGCATTACGCCGGGCGATCTTGCGGCTGAAGTGGGTATTTCTGCGTCCAGCGTAGAGCGCGTCATGGCAGGTCAGGATGGCATGACGTTCAACCAGTTGCGCAAGGTCGCCGACTATTTCGGCCGGGGCATTTTATTCTTTCTTGAGGACGCGCCCGTGGATGAGGCGCTGGTGCATACGCCGCAATTCCGTACGCTTGCCAACCAGAAACCGGAGTTGTCCGCGAAGCTCAAGGCGTTGATCGAGCGCGTGGAGAAACAGCGGGACGTGTATCTGAACCTGCGCGAAGATTTGGACGATGACGATCATCCACGTTTCACTCCTCCAGATTTATCCAGCGAAGACTTGCGCAAGGCGGCTCATATTGCACGCCAATGGCTCGGTTTGAAAGACCAGAACAGCTTTGATGACTATCGTAATGCGTTGGAGTCTCGTGGCGTACTGGTGTTTCGCAGTAACGGTTACAACGGAAAATGGCAGATCGCTAAGGAAAATCCGATTCTAGGTTTTTCCCTGTACGACCCAACTTGCCCGGTGATCGTCATCAAAAAGCAGGACTGGGAGACCCAGCAATCGTTTACGCTCATGCACGAGTTGGGGCACTTGCTGTTGCACAAGACCAGTTCGATTGATGACGAGCGCGACCTGCAATCTCATCGAGGGCATGAGCGCGAGGCCAATGCATTCGCTGGTCATCTATTGGTGCCGGATGCTTTTCTTGCAAGCATTCAGGATGCAGAACGACCCGATGAGGTATCTCAATACGATTCCTGGCTAGAACGACAACGCCGAGTATGGGGTGTGAGTGGCGAGGTAATTCTACGTCGGCTACTGGATGCAGGGCGGTTGCCGCAACGCCAATACGATGCCTATCGGCAGTGGCGTAATCAGTCTGTAGCCGGACAAGAAGACGGGGGCAACCGGAAGTATCGCCACCGTGAACCCAGGCATATTTTCGGTGACACGTTTGTGCGAACGGTGCTGGATGCGTTGTATGCACGCCACATTACGCTAGCCAAAGCGAGTAGTTATCTCGATAACCTGAAGATCAAAGACCTGCACGAGTTGGAACACTACTATGCAGGTCTTTGATGCGTCGTCCATGATCTATGCATGGGATAACTACCCCATGCGTCAGTTCCCCGGCTTGTGGGAGTGGATGGCGAATCAAATAGAAGCGAAGCAACTGGTGATGCCAAAAGTGGCATTTGAAGAAGTGCAAAACAAAACGCCAGATTGTGGTGTATGGCTTAAAGAAAATAATCTGGAACAACTGGCGATCAGCAATGTAATTGTTCAAGACGCTAAACGCATCAAGGGATTGCTTGGCATTGTGGATGACAACTACCACGCCGACGGCGTAGGGGAAAACGATATCTTAATCATAGCTACAGCGCGTGCGTATAAAGCGGAATTGGTCTCAGATGAAAAGCGGCAAACTACGCTGCCCAAGAATATTTCCAAGAGAAGAATTCCGGCAGTGTGTGAGATGACGAGCGTTTCTGTTTCTTGTATCAATTTCCTCGAGTATTTCAAGCGCTCGGACGAGATTTTTCGTTAGCTCGGGCTAAATAAAATGAAGCCCAACACCAGAAGGAAAGAACGAAGCCATGCGTTACCGGCGAGCCGATGCGGTACGTGTACCTGCTCACCGTTCATTCACGCGGAAACGTAATCAAATGATTGGCGTCGATGCGTATTCCTACATACTCACCAATCGCATGATCATGATGGCTGGGGAAGAGAGTCAGCACCTTGTTGCCGCTTGCCAGCTTTAAGGTGTACATGATGGAGGCGCCTTTGAAGGCCTTATTGACCACCTCACCACGTAACGTGCCGTTCTCATCGGCCACCACGTCATCCGGACGCAGTAATACATCCACTTCAGACCCCGTAGGCCATAAATAGGCGCGATCACCGCGAATGATGCCGACATCGGTTTCGACTGCATCGGGTGATACCAGCGTGCCGGATAAAAATACTCCTTGACCAATAAAATCGGCGACAAAGCGGTTGACTGGTTCATGGTAAAGATTAAACGGTGTATCCCATTGCAGAATATTCCCCTGATTCATGATGCCCACCACATCACCCAGCGCAAACGCTTCTTGCTGGTCATGTGTTACCAGAATCGCGGCAATGTTCTGGCTTTTAAGAATGTCGCGCACTTCCAGTCCCAGCCGTTCGCGCAGTTCAATATCCAGGCTTGAAAACGGCTCGTCCATGAGGATTAAATCAGGCTGCGCCGCCAGTGCGCGCGCCAGTGCGACGCGCTGTTGTTGCCCGCCAGACAACTCATGTGAATAGCGTTTTTCCAGGCCGCCCAAACCTACCAGCTCCAGTAATTGCAGCACGGTTTTGCGCCGCGCATCTTTAGTGTGTTTGCGCAGGCCAAAGCCAATATTATTCCCAACATCCAGATGCGGGAATAACGCGTAATCCTGAAACACCATGCCCAGGCGGCGTTGTTCGGGGGGTACCATGTAATTGGTATGCGACACACTTTGGCCGCGCAACACTATTTCGCCTTTGTAGACGGGTTCAAAACCGGCGATGGCACGTAGCACTGTTGTTTTGCCGCAGCCACTCGGGCCGAGCAGACATGCCAGCGTGCCGGGATTCAAGCGCAGGGAAAGATCATGCACCACGGTGTGGCTGTCATAGCGACAATCGATATTCCTGATTTCCAGCAGAGGGGTCATTTCTCGACGGTTGCTCCCGGCACCGTTCTCGGCTGCTGTTCCCGACGCAGCTCTACCTCCCCCGTCCCTGGGGTCGTACCTCCTCCATCCCTGGAGTCGTGCACGAGCAACAATTCCAGCAAGGCTTTTTGTGCATGCAGGCGATTTTCCGCTTCATCCCATACGACGCTTTGCGCGCCGTCGATCACGTCCGCGCTGACCTCTTCGCCGCGATGCGCGGGCAGGCAGTGCATGAACAGCGCATCAGGATGGGCTAATGCCATGATTTCCGTGTTGACCTGATAGGCGGAAAAATCACGCAGGCGTTTTTCCTGCTCTTCTTCCCAGCCCATGCTGGTCCAGGTGTCGGTGACAATCAGGTCAGCATTTTTCGCGGCTGTGCACGCATCACCCATCAGGGTTACGTGCGCGCCGCCGCTTTGTAAAATAGCTTTATCGGGCTCGTAACCTTTGGGGCAGGCGATGCGCAGATGAAAATCAAACTGGCGCGCGGCGCTAATGTAGCTATTGCACATGTTGTTGCCATCGCCAATCCATGCCACTGTCTTGCCCGCAATATCGCCGCGCTGTTCAACCCAGGTTTGCATGTCTGCCAGTAATTGGCAGGGGTGCCACTGATCGGTGAGTGCGTTAATCACCGGCACGCGTGAATACGCGGCAAAGCGTTCGATGATGTCGTGTGCATAGGTCCGAATCATGATGACATCGACCATGCTGGACAATACTCGCGCCGTGTCTTCCACCGGTTCGCCACGACCCAGTTGCGTGTCGCGCGGCGACAGGAAAATGGAGCTGCCACCGAAGTGCGCCATGGCGGTTTCAAACGATACACGGGTGCGGGTAGAGGATTTCTCAAACACCATGCCCAACACTTTGTTTTTCAGCGGTTCGTAAAGTACACCAGCATTGCGCATCTTTTTCAGTGCAATGGCGCGTGCGACCAGGCCGCGCAACTCGGCGGGGCTTAAATCCATGAGTGTAAGAAAGTGACGTAATGCCATGGGTGTGCTGTTCCGTTCCGTTTCAGTGCGATGGCACGTTCAATTTCAGCGCGACGGCGCGTTCAATAAAAGCTAAGCGTCGCTATGGGCAAAGTCGCGCACGACTGCTGCCACGCCTTCGATGATCAGGTCAGCTTCAGCATCGCTGATATTGAGAGGCGGCAACAGGCGAATCACACGCTCGGCGGTAACATTGATCAGCAGGCCACGCGCGCGCGCCGTGTGAATCAGCGCTGCACAGGGGCGATCGAGTTCCACGCCGATCATCAAACCCTTGCTGCGTATCGCTGTAACCAGTTTGCAATCGCGCAGCGCATGATTCAATCCGGCGAGTAATCGCTCACCCAATGCGGCGGCGCGCGCCACCAGCTTTTCCTGTTCGATGGTGGTGATTACGGCTAAAGCCGCCGCACATGCCAGTGGATTGCCGCCAAAAGTAGAGCCATGCGAACCCGGTTGTAACAATTCAGCCGCCGTGCCGCGCGCCAGGCACGCGCCAATTGGCACGCCGTTGCCCAGTGCCTTGGCAACGGTGATTACGTCCGGGATAACATTAGTATGTTGATAAGCAAACCAGCGCCCGGTGCGACCCATGCCGGTTTGAATTTCATCGAGCATCATCAGCCAGTCGAATTCATCACACAAGGCGCGCACGCCCGCCAGATAATCATCCCCCGGAATATGCACGCCACCTTCGCCCTGTACCGGTTCCACTAACACCGCCACGATACCTTGTGCCAGATTGGCGCTGTTGCGCGCTACGGTGCGCATGGCTTCAAGATCGTTATACGGCACGCGTACAAAGCCTTGCACCAGCGGCTCGAAACCGGCCTGAATCTTGCGGTTACCGGTGGCGGTGAGCGTGGCCAGCGTGCGACCGTGAAAGCTGTTTTCGGCAACAATAATCGTGGGTGTGGCAATGCCACGACGCTGGCCATGCAGGCGTGCGATTTTAATCGCGGCTTCGTTGGCTTCAGCGCCGGAATTGCCAAAAAACACCTTGTCCATGCCTGCGGCGCGCGTGAGTTGCGCCCCCAACTCTTCTTGCAGGGCGATGCCGAAATGGTTGGAGGTATGCACCAGCCGCCCGGCTTGCTGGCAAATTGCCGCCGTGACCGCAGGGTGGGCGTGGCCTAGTCCACACACTGCAACGCCACTGAAGGCGTCCAAGTATTTATTGTTGTGCGTATCCCATAGCCAGGCACCCGCACCCCGCTCAAAGGTCACGGGCTGACGACCGTAGGTATTCATGAGTGACTCCGACATGTGCTCGTACCCATCCATTCCAAAAAAACAAAAGGCAGTCCCAAGGACTGCCCATAATGCAAAACAATAATAATAACGCCTAACTTTGGCCTAGTAAACACCAAAATATGCGTTAAGGTAGGGCAAATCTTATGCCGTCAGGTTTTTCGCGGCAAAATCCCAGTTCACGAGGTTCCAGAACGCAGCGACATAGTTGGCGCGGGCATTGCGGTAATCAATGTAATAGGCGTGTTCCCACACGTCGCAGGTGAGTAGGGGTTTCTGGCCAGCGGTGAGCGGGCAGGCGGCATTGCTGGTGCTGACAATCGCCAGTGAGCCATCCTTATTTTTCACCAGCCACGCCCAGCCCGAGCCGAAAGTAGTGAGGGCGGTTTGGGTAAAGGCTTTTTTGAATTCTTCAAACGAGCCAAATGCCTTGTTAATTGCATCCCCCAGCGCGCCGGTCGGCGCACCACCGCCTTGGGGGCTGAGGCTGTGCCAGTAAAAGGTATGGTTCCAGATCTGTGCTGCATTGTTGAAAATACCACCAGAAGACTTCATGACGATCTCTTCCAGCGTCATTTTCTCAAATTCAGTGCCCGGAATAAGATTATTCAGGTTAGTGACGTAGGTCTGATGATGCTTGCCGTAATGGTATTCCAGCGTTTCGGCCGAGATGTGAGGAGCCAAGGCCGTTTTGGCGTAAGGTAATTCGGGCAATGTATGCGGCATGGTGTTCTCCTTGAGTTTCCGATGGCGTGACGATACTTATTTTGAGAATAAGTCTAAGGGAGTAAGGGTGTTATTGCAAGGTGTTAGGTCTGTTTGACCTTATATTTGTTGATTGCCAAGGAAAATTTTGTTAAATAACGGCAGGGTGTTGCAGGGAGGTGTACATTGCAATATAAACAAGGCCGATTAAGCAAAACATGCGTATTGTTAGCCAGGTGATGACGAGTCAGGAGCAGATAAAATGTTTCGCGATGCTGTATTAGGCAACATGACAATCATTCGAAGCATTCAATGGTTGATTGCATGGGTCGTGGTCGCCTATGGGGTTGCCCTCTTCGGTCATCTGGGTGTCACGGCCATCCTCTTTGTCGGCGCGGGCCTGGGTTATTGTGCGTTGGCGGCCTGGGCGGGGCGGTTAACCATCGTGCCATTGTTATTGGCTTGGATAGCGAATGCCTGGCTGGGATTTGTGTCCTGGCGTACGTCAATCATCTCGCTTGAAAGCGTGATTGCCAATACCCGATATAGTAAAGGTCGCGAAGCAGGGTACCTGGATTTTATAACACTGGATGGTGTAGCCGCGTTTATTATTCTGGTGTTATTGGCCGGGTATCTGAGCGCGGTCATTTTGCAATGGAAGGAACTGAGTCGGCGGCCATGGTTGTGAAGACGAAGGCCCGGGAAGGCGCCACGCTTCGGTGTGGCGCCTTCATTGATTTGTTGTCTTGCATGCCTCCGGGGTGGCGCCATCAATTTTCACCATGGTATTTTCAATCCAGGCCTCAGCCAGTGCATTGATTTCACTGGCGTGACGCCCCTCGACAAGAATCGGTGGGCCGATAATCAGCCGGATTGTGCCTGGTTGTTTCAAAAAGCCACGGCGTGGCCAGAATGCGCCTGCATTATGTGCGACAGGCACTACAGCATGGCCGGTGCGATGAGCCAGCATTGCACCACCAGGCGCGTAGGGGCGTTTTTCGCCTGGCGCAACCCGTGTACCCTCGGGGAAAATAACAACCCATAATCCATCTGTCAGGCGTTGGGTGCCTTGATTAACAAGCTGCCGCAAAGCCTGTCGGGCCGCCTGACGATTGATGGCAATAGGTTTGAGCATGGCCAGTCCCCAGCCGAAAAAGGGTACCCATAGCAGCTCACGTTTAATCAGCCATACCTGCTGCGGAAAAATCATTTGCAGCGCCAGGGTTTCCCACGCCGATTGATGTTTGCATAAAATCACGGAGGGCTGACTGGGTATGTTTTCCAGCCCTTCAACCGTATAACGCAGGTTGCATGTGACTGCCAGCCACCACAAATTAAAACGCGACCATTGTGTAATGAAGGCGTAGCGCTGCCGCAATGGCAGTGGAAATGTGAGCAGGCTCAGTGGTGCGAACACCAATGTTGAGGTGCTCATGCCCAGTGAGAACAGCAGGGAGCGGAGGAAGGTCATCGAGTGGTTCATTGATCACATGGTAGGCCGCATATGGAAAACCCATATCTCTGGGCAAACATGGCTGCGTCTCTTGCTTCTGTAGCATATCTCATGGCTTTGGCGTATCCCTCATTTTGAGGTTGCCGTGTAACAAACAACTCCAGTCTTGTGCTGGAGTCATAAACGATCACATATCTATCGTTACTTCTTATTTGAGGTACGATGTCAAACGCCTTTTTAACACGCACCTTACGCCGAATACATCGGAGATCGTCTAAAAAGAATTCGTTCCATACACCGGGGATCGTTTCAATCTGTTCGCTGCGCATATTACGTTCCAGTGAGAAATGTTGCATGATATGCTGGCACTTTATCTATTTTTGATATTGGACGTTGTTACATTCAGCGCCGGTATGCAAATTTAAATGGTTGCCAATCTTGAAATATCCGCCACGTGATTCATCAAATCCCCAAGCTGTTTCAGCAGCGCGAGGCGATTGGCGCGCAGCGCGGCGTCATCCGCCATTACCATTACCTTGTCGAAGAAGGCGGCCACGGTCTCACGCAGGGTTGCCAGCTTGCTCATACTGTTTTGATAGGTTCCTGCTGTTTCATCCGTTGACAAAACTTCCCGTCTTAAGTGTTGGATCTGTTTGTAAAGGTTATGTTCGATGGGTTCTTTGAAAAGACCTTCGTCAACTGTGTCGGGTATTGTGTCCTTGGCTTGCCGCAGGATATTGCGGATGCGCTTGTTCGCCGCCGCCAAGCTTTCTGCTTCGGGCAGTGCGCGAAACATTTTGACTGCGTGTATGCGCCGATCAAAATCAGCGGGGCGCGTGGGGCGGTTGGCGAGCACCGCTTCAAACACATCCGGGCGGATGCCTTGTTCGTGATAATAGCCGCGCAGCCGTTCCATCATGAAGTCAAACACCTGTTGTGCGGCGTTGTCTTTTTGCAGTGTGTGTGGCAGGTTGGCCATGGCAGTAATCAATAATTGGTACAAATCCAGGTCAAGTTTGGGCTTGCTTTCGATAATGATGCGCAAGGTGCCCAGCGCCGCGCGGCGCAATGCGTAAGGATCTTTATCGCCACTCGGTTCCTGGCGGATAGCGAAGATGCCGATCAAGGTATCCAACCGATCGGCAATCGCCACGATTTGGCCGGGGATAGATTGCGGTAGTGCGTCGCCCGCATGACGAGGCAGGTAATGTTCCTCAATGGCTTGAGCCGTTTGCCAGTTTTCGCCATCACGCTCGGTATAATAACGTCCCATGATGCCTTGTAATTCGGGGAACTCACTCACCATGGATGTTAAAAGATCACATTTACAGAGTTTTGCGGCGCGTTCGGCATGTTCTTTGGCGCTCTTGAAAAACGGGGTATCACCTAGCATTTCAATGATGGTGTGCGTCAGATGCTTAATGCGCATGGTTTTGTCATAGAGTGTGCCAAGCTTTTCTTCAAAGACTACGGATTTGAGTTTTTCGAGGCGGCTAAGCAACGGCTGCTTGCAATCCTGTTCCCAGAAAAACGCCGCATCTGAAAAGCGTGGACGAATTACGCGTTCATTGCCTTCGCGCACTTTGTCGGGGTCGCGGCTTTCGATGTTGGAAACAGTGATGAAGCAGGGCATCAACTTGCCGTTACCATCCACCACATGAAAATATTTCTGATTGCCTTTCATGGTGGAAATCAGCGCTTCCTGTGGTACGGCTAAAAAGCGTTTTTCGAATTGTCCAATCAGTGTCACGGGCCATTCCACCAGACTGGTGACTTCATCCAGCAGCGCATCGTCAATCACGGCGTTGCCACCGAAAGACACAGCAGCTTCGATGACCTGCGCGCGAATCGCCTCACGTCGCGCGGCGAAGTCGGGCATGACGCGGCCTTCGGTTTCCAGCAATGGGGCGTAGGCGGCAGGTTCGGCAAGATACATTGCAGCAGGGTGATGAAAACGATGCCCACGCGTTTCGCGCCCGGCGCGCACGCCGAGAATTTCGGCATCAATAACGTCATCGCCAAACAACAGCACGACCCAATGCACCGGGCGCACAAATTCGACACGCGATGAGCTCCAGCGCATGCGCTTGGGAATCGGCAGGCCCGCCAGCGCCTGTTCGATGATGGCGGGCAATAATGCTGCGGTGGCACAACCTACCTGGGTAGAGCGAAACACCAGCCAGCTACCTTTGTCGGTTTCGAGTTTTTCAAGTTGCTCTACGTCAATGCCACAGGAGCGCGCGAAACCTTGTGTGGCTTTGGTAGGCAGACCTTGGTCATCAAATGCGGCATTCAATGCCGGGCCACGCCGTTCGATGGGGCGATCGGGCTGCGATGCGGCAAGTGCGGTGATATGTACGGCCAAGCGGCGTGGGGTAGCGTAGGGATGCATGGTGCCATGTTCCAGCCCGGCTTGAGCGAGTCCTGCTGCAATGCCGTTGCTGAATGCATTCATCAGCTTTTGCAGTGCCCTGGGGGGTAATTCTTCGGTGCCAATCTCTACCAGAAAATCACGGTGTTGGGTGAGGTTGGAGGTCATGCCGTGCCTCCGTTGTTCTGGCTGTCGTGCGCCATGGGAAAACCCAGTGCTTCGCGGCGCTGATAATAGGCTTCGGCCACGGCGCGTGCCAGCGTGCGCACGCGCAAGATAAAGCGTTGACGTTCGGTCACGGAAATGGCGCGGCGTGCATCCAGTAAATTAAAGGTGTGCGATGCCTTGAGCACCATTTCGTAAGCGGGCAAAGGCAATCCAGCTTCAATGAGTTTTTTGCTTTCGCGTTCGCAGGTGTCAAACCACGCGAACAGCGCCATTGTGTCGGCATGTTCAAAGTTGTAAGTGGACATCTCGACTTCATTCTGATGGAACACATCCCCGTAGGTCACGACACCCTGTGGGCCATGCGCCCACGTCAGGTCATAAACGCTTTCCACGCCCTGTAAATACATGGCGATACGCTCCAAACCGTAAGTAATCTCACCCGTTACGGGTTGGCATTCCAGTCCGCCGACCTGTTGAAAGTAAGTGAACTGTGTGACTTCCATGCCGTTCAGCCACACTTCCCATCCCAGTCCCCACGCACCCAGCGTCGGTGACTCCCAGTTGTCTTCCACAAAGCGAATGTCATGTACCAGAGGATCAATACCGAGCATTTTCAGCGAACCAAGATACAGTTCCTGAATATCCAGAGGTGAAGGCTTGATAATCACCTGAAACTGATAATAGTGTTGCAGGCGATTGGGATTTTCGCCATAACGCCCATCGGTGGGGCGGCGCGAGGGCTGCACGTAGGCGGCGCGCCACGGTTCCGGGCCAATGGCGCGCAGGAAGGTGGCAGGGTGAAAAGTACCCGCGCCTACTTCCATGTCATAGGGCTGCAGCAGCACGCAACCGTGGGCGGCCCAATAGTTTTGCAGCGTTAAAATCAGACCTTGAAAGGTAGAGGGATCGGTGGGTGTGTTGTTGGTATTGTTCAAAATAAGCCCTGTTTTCAAATTCACACGCGTGGTTGGCAAGTATACCGGTCAAGTATACCGGGTGGAAGGGCGTGTATGTAGAGGGCGATAGGGGATTTGAAAGAGGATGTCTAGAATTGATGGACAATTTCCAGATTATAGGCCATGGATTCCCAATTGACGGCGTTGAGGCGTGTAGACCCCACCGATCCATCGGAGAAATAAATCCGGTCATTACCCGCGCGCGTCACCCAGTCCTGGTATTTGAATGTAGTCTTCAGTGTCCAGTTTGCAGCAATGGGGAATGAGGTTCCACCGGTCAGGACAATACCGCGTCCCTTCGCCGAGTGTTTGAAACTTACTGGATGGGCGAAGTCATCACGTAAATTCCAGTTCGCCTGTGCTGAATAATCTGCCAGATGGTATTCCGCGTTGACAATCAGGCTCAGGCTGCGCCCGGTTTCAATGATGGCGTCAAAGCCTATCCACGGGCCTCGCCATTGAGCATCATAGGCGCTGGCCAGGCCTGCAAACGGCCCGGTGGCAGGAATGGTTTGCACGCCGTTTGTCATGGTGAGATTTTGCTGGTGAGCAGACAGGCCAATATACGGTGTGATGTAAATAAATTTGCCGACGGTTTGGTCGAGCAGTCGCAGTGTTTTGCCAAGGGCAATGCTGGCGTCACGGACATCCCCTCCGGCTTTATTGTTCGAGCGTGAGAACTCCTGGGTGCGATTATTGCCGTCGTAATCCGAATCCTGATTGGTGCCGGAGACGATCGTGCCATAACCCAGTTCGGCGCGTATACGCCAGTCATCCTTCATGTTGAATTTTACGGCGGTCTGCAATTGGGCAATAGTCAGATTCCATGCCAGTTCGGACAGGACATTAACGCCATTGCCGGCAATATTCCAGTCCAGATTATCCTCCCGGTAGCTGGCGTTGACAGTGAGATCCATGGATGTGCCAGCGGATGCCTTGATGGCAGGTATGGCGGCCAGCAGTGATGCCAATACCGCGTATTGCAGGTCAGGCTTCAAGGCCTCTGCGGATACCTGCGTGGCGCCTGTCAGCGCCAGACATCCCGAGATACAAACGGTCGTAACAAGATTGCACTTTTTCATTTGTTTTTCAACTCATCCGTGGGTGCTGGGTTAGCGTACCTCAAATACTTCTGGAATATAACAATCTCCCGCTTAAAACATCGGATGAACGGCCGATATCTTTAATGTAGGGATCAAGGCTTTTTAAGAGGGAGAGATTATGGAAACGCTGGTTTTACAACCCACCGCAGTGGCGCAGTGGCAAAGTCTGGTCAAGGAAGCGGAGTCTTCATCGCACTGCCAACTCGAGGAGGATCTTGAAAGCTATCTGGTTTTCCTGTTAATGCGCTTTACCGGTGAACAGGGAATGGCCGGGCGGGTGCTGACGCTGGATTACCTCTATGCCATGCATGAAATAGGACAGGTACAGTGCGGTAAATTGCGTGATGTCGGTGACTTGTGCCTGCTGCATGCCGGATTATTTCCCTTGCGTGCGCAGCGCCGCCGCGTTTCCATCAGCTATTTTGTGGATCTGGGACGCAGTGCTTATCTGCATCTGGCAGGCCACATGCGTAACAGCAGCGCCGAAACCTATGCCCATCTCGCCCACGATTTTGTGCAATTAATGGACATATTGCAGGCAATGCGTACCCTGGAAGGCCAGCCATCCCTGCTCGAACCTTTGGCCGCTCACGAATTGTGGAGTGCAACCGGTAGCCGTTACGCCCATCAGGTGGTGTGCCGCCAGTCCCCACACCCCTCCCAGGCACTGCTGGTCAAGGGGCGGATCAAGCAATCATCCCGGCCCCATTAGTTTTTTCACCGTGTCTGTGCCAGTGTGATGAAATCCAGGCACGGTGAAATTCAAAAACATGTTCAGGCCAGAGCTTCGGCCTTCCGTCAGTTGCAAAAAAACAGTAATTTTTGAGGCGCCTACTTGCCAATTCGGATGGGTTGGGAGTAATCTCGTATGATTCGTGAAACATACGCTGGGGTGGGTGATGCGCTCAGCCATAGGCGCGCACCGTTTCGGCGCACGCCTTATAATTTCCGCACCATAGTGGTGCGCCCGTGCTTTGTGTGCCCTATATTTATTTGGATAACCCGCTGAAAATAATGAATAATTAGCAAGTGGCATGATTCGTGCTGCTATGTGTCTATCTGTTTTGCCTAATTTATGTTGATTTTTTAGAGAGTGAGGGGAGTGTACATGTCCGCAGAAAAAGTTTTTGCAATGATGAAAGATAACGAAGTGAAATTCGTTGATTTTCGTTTTACCGATACCCGTGGCAAAGAGCAGCATGTCTCCGTCCCGGCATCCACAGTGGATGCGGATGCCTTCAAGGATGGCAAGATGTTCGATGGTTCCTCGATTGCTGGCTGGAAAGGTATTGATGAATCCGACATGGTGCTGATGCCAGATGCCGATAGCGCCGTCATGGATCCGTTTTTTGATGAAAGTACGCTGATCCTGCGTTGTGATGTGCTCGAGCCGCATACCATGAAGGGCTATGATCGTGACCCACGTTCATTGGCCAAGCGTGCCGAAGCTTATCTGCAATCCACTGGCATTGCTGACACCGCCTTTTTTGGCCCGGAACCCGAATTCTTTATTTTTGATGATGTACGTTGGGGCGCTGATATCAGCGGTTCTTTCGTCAAGGTCGACGCTGAAGAAGCGTCCTGGAACTCGGGCAAGCAGTATCCGGACGGCAACATCGGTCATCGTCCTGGCGTCAAGGGTGGGTATTTCCCCGTGCCGCCTGTAGACATGTTACAGGACGTGCGTTCTGCCATGTGTCTGGCGCTTGAAGAGATGGGCCTGTCAGTTGAAACTCACCACCACGAAGTTGCCACCGCCGGCCAGTGCGAAATCGGTACCCGCTTTAGCACCCTGGTGAGAAAGGCTGACGAAGTACAGATTCTCAAATACGTCGTGCAGAACGTTGCCCATGCGTACGGTAAGACCGCCACGTTTATGCCGAAACCGATTGTCGGTGATAACGGCAGCGGCATGCACGTTCATCAATCGCTGGCTAAGGGTGGTCAAAACCTGTTTAGCGGCAATCTCTACGGTGGTCTGTCTGAAACCGCACTGTATTACATTGGTGGTATCTTCAAGCATGCCCGCGCGCTGAATGCCATTACCAATTCCACGACCAACAGTTACAAGCGTTTGGTGCCGGGTTTTGAAGCGCCGGTAATGCTCGCTTATTCAGCGCGTAACCGCTCAGCTTCCGTGCGTATTCCGTATGTGCCAAGCCCCAAGGCGCGCCGCATTGAAATCCGCTTTCCTGATGCATCCAGTAACCCCTATCTGGCGTTTGCAGCCATGATGATGGCGGGGCTGGACGGCATCAAGAACAAGCTGCATCCGGGCGAAGCCATGGATAAAGACCTGTACGACCTTCCTCCAGAAGAAGCCAAGGAGATTCCCCAGGTTTGTCACTCACTCGACATGGCACTGGATCATCTTGATAAGGATCGTGCGTTCCTGACGGCAGGCGGAGTATTCACCAATGATACCATTGATGCTTACATCGACCTTAAACTTAAGGAAGTGACACGTTTCCGTATGACCACCCATCCTGTTGAGTTCGATATGTATTACAGCCTGTAATACACTATCGCCGCTCGTTTTTTATCTGAACGCCCTCGTCATTTATTGTATGGCGAGGGCGTTTTTGTTGCATGTCATAACGCACGTTTTCAGGTAATTTGGCGCACCATTTTACACGTACCGCACTATTTTGGTGCGGTACGTGTAAAATTGCGCTATCTTGGATACGTAGAAATGTCTGCCGTATAAGGGTTGTCATATTCCCGAAGGGGGTAGGCGTGACTTTTTAGAATAAATAACTCACTGAATAATATTAAATTAAACTTTATTTATACTATTCGTTGGCTGGTTATGATCGAGGTTTATTTATAGCGTGGTTCATTTCTTGCTTTGCACCATTACATGTTGCCTGAAGCCATGATTCCAGATTCAGTATATCGACGCATTGTTGATAATCAAAATACGACTTTACTGCTGTTTGATGATGAATTGCGTTTGAGTTATCTGAATCCGGCGGGTGAAATGCTGTTTGCGGTGAGTGCACGGCGCGCCAACCGTATTTTGGCCCACGAGTTACTGGCAGGGCCGATGGGTGAGGCAGCGCTTGTCTCAATGCGTAATGCTCTGGCCAGTGGGCACCCCTTTACCGAGCACGAATTTCCACTGGCATTACCGGCCCTGCATGGTAATAGTCGGCCTATTACAGTGGACCTGACAGTAACGCCGGTCAGCGATCTGGAAGGCATGGGATTACTGGTGGAGCTGGTGCAGGTCGATAGGCATATGCGTATTGCCCGCGAAGAAAATCTGTTGGCGCAGCACCAGGCGGCACGGGCCGTAGTACGTGGTTTGGCGCATGAGATTAAAAACCCGTTGGGTGGGTTGCGCGGCGCGGCGCAGTTGCTGGAGCGTGAATTGAGTGATGCGTCACTCAAGGAATATACCCGGATCATTATTGGTGAAGCCGACCGGTTGCGCAATCTGGTGAATCGCATGCTGGGGCCGAATGCCTTGCCGCAAAAGACCCTGATTAATATTCATCATGTGCTGGAACGGGTGCGCAGTGTGGTGCTGGCAGATACGCCGCTCGATGTGCTCGCTGCATCTGTATCGGCCGGCAACAGTGCCAATGCATCCCGGCATTTGGGTGTCGTACCCGGCGTGCGTATTATCCGCGATTACGATCCAAGCATTCCGGATTTTCAGGCGGATCAGGATCAGTTGATACAAGCGGTGCTGAATATTGTGCGCAATGCAGTACAAGCGGTGGGTGATTCGGGTGATATTACCTTGCGCACGCGGATTCAGCGCCAGGTCACCATCAATCAGCAGCGTTACAAGCTGGCCGTGCGTATTGATATTGTGGATGACGGGCCGGGTATTCCGCCAGATATGTTGGAAAATATTTTTTACCCGATGGTGACAGGGCGGCCCGAGGGCACCGGATTGGGGTTGTCGATAGCGCAGTCATTGATTAATCAGCATCAGGGGTTAATTGAATGCAGCAGTCACCCGGGGCAGACGACATTTACATTGCTGTTGCCACTGGCACCTCCCGCAACACTGACAGAACCCTGTGCTGACACGCTTCCTTGTGCGTTGTAGGGTGCCAGTAAGCCAGTAAGCCAGTAATCATGGAGAAGATGAATGAATGACCGGGAACATGTGTGGGTGATTGATGATGACCGGGCGATACGCTGGGTCATGGAGCGTGCGCTACGGCAGGCCGATCTGGATGTCACCAGTTTTGACAGCGCCACCGCCGCCCTCGAAGCGCTGGCAGAAAACCAGCCTGACGTCATTGTGACGGATATTCGCATGCCGGGTACTGACGGCATCAAGTTGCTGGAACTCGTCAAGACGGGTTATCCGCAGCTACCGGTGATTATCATGACCGCGCATTCTGATCTTGATAGTGCCGTGTCGGCCTATCAAGGCGGTGCGTTTGAATACATGCCCAAACCGTTTGACGTGGATGAAGCCGTGGATCTGGTGCGCCGCGCCTGCCAGCAAAATCAGCGTAATCGCAGTGCGCAACCCGCCAGCAAGGATATGGACACCCCGGAAATCATCGGCGCGGCGCCTGCCATGCAGGAAGTGTTTCGCGCCATTGGCCGTTTGTCGCGCTCCAATATTACGGTATTAATTAACGGTGAATCCGGAACAGGTAAAGAGTTGGTAGCGCTGGCATTGCACCGGCACAGTCCACGTAGCACAAAACCCTTTATTGCACTCAACATGGCCGCCATACCGCGTGACTTGCTGGAGTCTGAATTGTTTGGCCACGAACGCGGTGCTTTTACCGGCGCACAGACCATGCGTCGGGGTCGTTTTGAGCAAGCCGATGGCGGCACATTATTTCTGGATGAAATTGGCGACATGCCTGCCGAACTGCAAACGCGTTTATTACGCGTGCTGGCCGACGGTGAGTTTTACCGTGTCGGTGGACACACCCCCATTAAAGTGGATGTGCGTATTATTGCCGCGACACACCAGGATCTGGAGCGCCGTGTGCGTGAAGGCTTGTTCCGCGAAGATCTGTTTCATCGTTTGAACGTCATTCGTATTCATATTCCACCCCTGCGTGAGCGTCGCAGCGATATACCCTTACTGCTCGATTTTTTTCTGAACAGTGCCGCGCGTGAATTGAAGGTGGATCCCAAAGTATTGCGTTCGGATGCTGAAGCGTTTTTATGTCGTCTTGAGTGGCCCGGTAATGTACGTCAACTTGAAAACACCTGCCGCTGGTTGACCGTGATGGCATCAGGGCGAGAGGTTCATGTTGAAGATTTGCCGCCTGAGTTGAGGCTGGAATCAGGGGGCGTACCGATATCCGGCGATGGATGGGAGATCGCGCTCAGGAGCTGGGCAGAACAGCGTCTGGCGCGCGGTGAAAGCGGTGTGCTGGACAGTGCCACGCCCTTGTTTGAGCGCATTTTGATTGAAGCCGCCTTGCAGCACTCCGGTGGTCGCCGTCAGGAAGCAGCGTGTCTGCTGGGCTGGGGGCGTAATACCCTGACGCGCAAAATCAAGGAATTAGGCATGGGCAGTGATGACGAATGATTTCATTGTGCAGATTCATGACGGTCAGGGATGAACGAAATCCTTTAACCACGCTACGGCCTCCGCTTCCGTTGCAAAAATCTGTAACGGATGAGCGGTGCGATAATAGCGTAAAAACATCTGCGCAAAATGCCGAGTAATCAGCGATGTCGTTACAATGGCGCCTGCCGTGCTAATGGCGGACACTTCCGGGCTGGATACAAACACCTTGGCATCCTTGGTCAGCCTGACACCGCCTGTGGTCAAAACAATAAAAGGATGTTTTTTCTGTGACAACGCAAGGCGCTGCTGGTGGACGTTACATACTGATTCCAGCGTGATGGGGGTTTCGCGTCCATGATCAATGCGTACGATACCATCATCACCTAACCAGACTCTGGGATAGGGTGTGTTCAAGGGCGTTTCCCCCGAAGATAAGTCACAGAAACTGAGCATTTTCATGTCTGAAAATACGGTTTGTAAATCTTCTCTGGCCGATAGTCTAATATCTTTTTTTGTGGCGTGCTACTGTTGTTGTGCTGGCTGATAAATCATCAAGTCTGAAGGATTTTCTAATCAATGTTTCATGTTGTGTTGTACCAACCCGAAATCCCTCCCAACACGGGCAACATCATCCGTTTATGCGCCAACGTGGGTGCACATTTGCATTTAATTCATCCACTGGGATTTGATCTGGAAGACAGCAAGCTACGCCGCGCCGGACTCGATTATCACGAATTTACCAGCGTATATCAGCACCCGAGTTTTGATGACTTTTGTGCCACTGTGCAGCCACCCCGTATTCTGGCGTGCTCCACGCGCGGTAAACAGGGCTATGCCGGAGTGCAGTTCCAGCCGAATGATGCCTTGTTGTTTGGCCCTGAAACACGCGGCTTACCGCAAGCCCTGCTTGACACCTTGCCCTCCGGGCACCTGCTGCGCATTCCCATGCGTCCTGATAATCGCAGTTTGAATTTATCCAATGCGGTTGCCGTGATTCTTTATGAGGCATGGCGGCAACAGGGGTTTGCCGGGAGTGGTGAGTTTAATGTTTGAGAGGTAGATAAAAGCGCTGGCTTATGCCGCTTCGGCAGGACGGGTAAAGTTGTTTTCAATGGCCTCAAGAGTCTCGGCATGAGTGAGCGTGTTGTTGTTGGCGAGGCTCTGATGAAGAGCCTGCAGGGCGGCGCAAATATCTTCGGGAGCCATCTTCACCAGTTTGCCCTGGCGCGACGCCTTGATCAGTTCCTCGACATTAATCTTCTTCAGTGTCAGCTGTTTCAGCAGAGGTTCATAGCGCCACAGGGTACCCTTCGCACCTTCAGCGGCGGTAATGTGGGCGCGGATGTCTTCACGGATCGGGAATTCGCGGCGGTTGCTGCTGAGCAGGAAGGCGAAGGCTCCCACCACCGTGGCGGGGATCATGAAAATAAAGGAAAAGTTGTTGAATATGGCAGTGTCAATGTACTGTTGAGTCCAACTGTAATAGGCCACGCCAAATCCGGCGATGTAAATGCCCCCCGCAAATATCACCCCCGTGATTTTGGCCATGTCCCTGGCCGGTTTACTGCGGCGGCTGTAATCAAGACGCTTGAGATCGAACTGCCCCTCAAAACGGCGCAGCAGGGTTTTGCGGATGTTGCGTTTGTTGGGTGGTTTGCTGCTCATGTTGGTTGATCTTTAGTTGTTGGTGAGGGGGCATTACTCCCGTCCATGTCGTAAGGTATCATGCCCTTTGGTGGTTGCATTATACGTTACAGAAACCATAAAAATCATTTATGTACTATAATTATTCCATTGGAAACTATGGGCTAATGGAAAGTCGGAATGTGTGCGGGAGCACACGTGATAGATGGGGGCTTTCCGGTCGGGTGTCTCGTCAATTTGCTGAGAAAGAGGACCTATATGACTGCTGAGGCGTTGATGCAAGTCTTCGCTATCGGTATATTCGTGATAACCGGGTGTGTCAAAAATTCCCGCTTCTTTCGCTAGTGCTTTGTCCCCGGTTTGTTCCGCTATGGCGAACCAAGCGCGTTGGGGTCAAGTCTTGATATTTATCATAACTGTTCGCCTTTTATTGCCAAGCACACCGTTGAATAATACACTTAGATTTATGCGTATTTCTATAATGAACGATGTCAAGACTTGACCCTTCAGTGTG
>JAHFRW010000030.1 GCA_023266055.1 Gammaproteobacteria bacterium
TTTTACAATTGCGTGCGGCTGCATTCTACCTTAGGTAATCTGCCACCGATGATTTACGAAATGGAATCGGCAGCATAAAAACTTATTGATGTGTCCGAAAATACTTGACCACTACACACCGCCATGGCTGCAAACCGACTGGGTATTGGCCCAGTTCGGTAAAAGCCGCGCCACGGCGCGGCGCAAGTATGGCGAATTTGTGGCGGAAGGCGCGGGGATCACCTCACCTTGGGGCGAACTGAAAGGCCAGGTGCTGTTGGGCCGTGAGCAATTTGTCAGCGAGTTGCAGCCGTTGCTTGAGGGTAAAAGTGAGCTTAAAGAATTCCCCCAGGCACAAAGGTTGATGAATCGCCCTGCACTTAAGACGCTGTTCCCGGCACGGGTCAAGGCAAGCAAGACATTGCGCGATGAGGCGATAGGTAAGGCGTGCGCGGAACATGGCTACAGCATGGCGGACATTGCGCGCAAGGCTGAGGTACATTATTCGACGGTGAGCCGGGTGATAAAAGGCGAGCGGTGATGAATAATGTCAAGACTTGACCCTAATGTTCCGCACATGGGGCGAGACTCTCGACAATGCTGGCAATGTTCGGAGCGTTGCACCAAAGCCTGTTACGGATACTCTGAACCATCAAATATTCGATGCGAATGGCAACTACACGGGGCGGAGGTAAATATGGCTCAGAGTATGCCAACGCGAGATGACTTGATCGGAAGACTGCAACGCTTGTGCGCTGCTCAGGAAAGTAGAGTGGACGTAGCTGCTTGGGCAATGTCGATTATTGATGATGATTCACTGAGAGTGACAGATCAATTGGTATGGAATATTCTAAAAAGACTTGCTGGTGTTGATGTGCCTGCACCCGACCGAGAATTTTTGTTCACCAATACTGATTTTGAGGAGTGGCTATCTGAATTGCTTTAAAACAAAGCAATGGGGTCAGATACCGTCTTGAAAAGCAACCCTCGGCATCGCCCCGATGGCATCAAACGGCTTACCGGATTTAATCACGCCGTAGATGAGGTGCGCCAACTTGCGCATCACCGCCCCCACCACCGCCTTCGGGGCGAGCCCCGCCGCGCTCAGCCTGGTAGGGTGGGCACGTTTTCTGTGCCCACGCGTAAAAGAGCATAGGCATTAAGGTGCCATGAGATAATAATGTCCCGTTATCGTCGTGCCAATACGGCGGGCGCCACGTATTTCTTCACGGTGGTGGCCTATCGCCGCCAAAGGATATTGTGTGACGAGCGGGTGCGCAAGGCGTTGAGAGACGCCATTGTTTCGGTGCGCGAAAAGCGGCCTTTCACGATAGACGCATGGGTATTGTTGCCCGATCATTTGCATTGCATGTGGACATTGCCGCCGGACGATGCGGATTATTCGATCAGATATTTTTATACAGACACGTATGATTGGGTTGATATACGGCATTTTGCTGAAGCGGCAAGATATACCTACGAAGTGGGGCAATGGGGTTTGAAGGTAAAGGCGCAGGGTTTTGCCCTTGAGGTTAAGCAATGGTTTTCTGAATGGGGGGATGATTATCGCAGCGGTTTTTCGCCAGAAGATTTGCCCAGTAATTCAGCGGGTATAGATTTTGCCCAGTCAATTAGACCCGGACAGAATTTGAACGAGGCCTTTAACCTATGGGCTATCGGTGTGGGAGGTAGGGTGATTGATGACCCACGTTCAGGGTACCAGAATCTTCCCCTGTTCGAGCCGTCATTTGGAGGGGGTGAAGGGAGGGGCAGTAACTTTAGTTCAACGCCGTGAGATTAAGCTATGATCAACATGTCTGAATGGAGAAATATTACCCTAAGGGTTCTTGAGAATAGTTTGCTTGTGGGGGCGTTATTATTTATGGTGCCATCTGTTCCATCGGATATTAGTACATCAACCGATTTTTCCCAGAGGGATTTATAGGCCTGTTGTTTTTTTGGGTAGCCGTATCCTGGCAATTTTTCGGGGCGCAGAGAATATGACGACCGTTTTATTCCAGACAATTATTTTTGGTCTCTATGGAGCCGCGATTTATGATCGGGTCGATATTCCCCCGATTATAAAATAAGCTCGGTAGGTTGGGCTGAATGAAATGAAGCCCAACAATCCTGGGGGTGGATGAACAGATGCGTTACCGACGTGCCGATGCCACCGGAGGCACCTATTTTTTCACCGTCAACCTCGCCGAACGCCGTTCCGATATATTGGTACGGCATATTGATGATTTGCGTGCCGCCATAAAAATGGTGAAAGAAAAGCACCCCTTTTCCATTCTCGCCAGGGTCGTGTTACCCGAACACCTGCACGCACGATGGCGCTTGCCGCCGGGTGATGCGGATCATCCATTACGCGGGTCATTGATCAAGGCTGGCTTCTCATTACCTGTCTCTCGCCGACAGCACCAACAAATACAACACCATCACCCAACGCTGGAACACCGCGTATCTTGGCCTGCGCTGGGGCACGTACGCGAGCACGCTGTATGTGGGTGACTACAACAGCGACGGGCATGCCGACCTCATTCTGGAATCGAGGCTTGCCGGGAGTCGCGATGCCCTGCTCTATCACAACGGCAACGGAGTTTTCGACACCTTAATATATAGAGAACGGTTAAAAATTCATGGGCCACAACGATTAGCGCACACCCACCAGAACCATCATTTGATACGGTTCCAACTTTAAGGTTTGTGTTGCTATTACCGTGCGTCCGGCAACAATATCAGTGATGGTGCGGCGTAATCCAAGCAGGCGTAACCGCTTGGCAGAAATCTCCTGCTCCAACTCACTGAAGTTGGCCAGTACCAGCACGCTCTGCTCTTTATGATGACGGAAATACCCCAATACATGTTTGTTATCCGCATCAATCAACTCAGTCTCAGCGCGGGTGAAGGCAAAATTTTGCTGCCGTATCTGTACCAGTTTAAGCATTCCAGAATAGATCTCACTCATCAGACTTTCACGTTTAAAGCGCTGTTCAGCAGCACCCCAGTCAAAACTGATACGGTGCAACCAACGACTGTCCCCTGCCTTGCCAGGATCATCTTCATAGCGATAGTCATTGAGCATACCTAACTCATCACCCAGATAGATCAACGGAATACCGCCGATGGTAAAACAGACCCCGTAGAGCAACAAAATGCGACGAACCGCCTGTTTGATAGCATACTCATCCCGGCTCTCAAGCGCCGTTTCAAGCCCTGCCAATGAAGCGGTGGTGCCAGAAACACGGGCGTCACCGGTGGTTGGACTCTCCTGAAACGGTTGGCCTCGGGAGAAGCTGCCTTCAAATTTGCCGGTGTAAAAATGGGTAAGAAAACGACGATGCCCCTGAGGATCGATTCCCAGCTCCCTGGCATCATCATCAGAAAATACCCAGCCGATGTCATCATGACAGCGTACATAGTTGACCCACGCACATCCCGCCGGGATCTCAAACCGCTTATGTAGCGAATGACGCAACAGCGACGTATCGCGTGTGGCCAAGGTGCTCCACAAAAGCGCCATCAGCTGCGGGTTATAAGAGAGCTGGCACTCCTCCTCCCCGATATATTTAATCACCTCATCAGGGTGAACAATGGCCTCTGACTTAAAGGCCATCGCCGGGGTGGCAATTTTCACCAGCGTATTAAAGGCCTGAATCAATGTATGAGCCTCAGGCTCATTTTGCGAACTGGTATCCAGCCGTTTCCACAAAAATGCGACCGCATCCAGACGCAGGATTTCAACCCCTTGATTAGCAAGAAACAGCAGCTCTCCCGCCATAGCATTAAACACGGCAGGGTTTTCGTAGTTTAGGTCCCATTGATAGTTGTAAAACGTTGTCCAGATCCATTTACGGATCTTGCTGCTGTAGGTAAAGCAACCGGGGTGTTCATCCGGAAAGACCGGAATAGCGGTTTTTTCATAGGCATCCGGCAGTTTACGGTCGGGAAACATACGGTAGTAACCCTGGTACTCCTCATCCCCTGCCAGCGCCCGCCGCGCCCATAGGTGACCATCTGCGGTATGGTTAAAAATAAAGTCCAGCGAAAGACTAATGCCGTGATTACGTAACTCAACGCCGATCTGAGCTAACTCCTCCATCGTACCAATGGCGGGGTTCAGTTCACGATAGCTGCTGACCGCATAGCCGCCATCATTATCACCCTCCGGAGTTTTAAACATTGGCATCAGATGCAAGTAACTGATCCCTTGCTCTTTAAGATAAGGAATATGTTTACGCAACCCATCAAGATTGGTACAAAAGAGATCCACATAACACATTGCACCAATCATGCGATGCGACTGATACCAGTACGGATCCGCTTCACGGATTGCATCCAACGCCTTGAGATCATCACTGCGTTCCAGCCACACCTGAGTAGCTGTCTCAATAATAGTCTGCACATGATAGAAAAAATCGTAATTTTCACTATAAAGCTGATGCAATGGCTTGAAGAGTTGGGGGAAGTGCGTCGTCAACCGCTCAACATACCCAGCCCACTCACCTTTATCCACCTCACGTGGTAACGACTTTTCAAGACGTGATAAAATCCGCTTCAGGGTCACCCGGCTCTGCTGTTCATACCATTCATTGCTATGCATCTTCAAACCTTGAGTTACGCTGACTCATCAGCAACACTGTAGAAATCTTTTGATAATGGCACCGCACCACGCAAGGCAACAATCCGGCTGGCAAATGCCTGTGCCGCAATCAGCGCCTCACCAATATCTTCATGGTGCAATACACCATGAATCAATCGCGCAGTAAATGCATCACCTGCGCCTACTGTATCGACCACAGTGGTTGATGCCGAAGGGGCTACCTGCCACTGCTGAGCATCACGGTGGCGGGCAATTGCACCACGCTCACCCAGCGTTACCACCAACAGTTCAATGCCACTCTGTTGCTGTAATGCCTCAATCCGCTGTTGCAGATTATCACCCGCAGGGGCCAGCTCCAGCAACTCATGTTGATTCAGCTTGACCCAACGGGCACGTTGCAACCATCCACGCACATCCTCTATTTGATACCAAGGGGCACGAAGGTTAACATCCAGAAAGAGCGGTAACGCTTGTCGAGATAATAGCTGGTCAAGTGTACAGCGACTCACTTGGCTGCGTAATGCCAGGGTACCATGATAAAGCAGTGTTGCCTGAGAGAGATCGGGCAGCGCTTCAACACCTATGTTGTCATAGGCACTATTCGTGGCAATCACATAAGCAGGCTCACCACCCTCACTAAAGCTGACATTGACCTGGCCGGTCGCACATTGCGTATTACGCTGCAACCCCTGCACCTCCATTCCCCATCGCTGCATGGCATGTACAATCTCCTGGCCATTGTCATCATCACCAATACTGGAGAGCAGTAACGGTTGGTCATCAAATGCCTGTAGGTGCCAGGCAACATTGAAGGCCGCACCTCCCAAATGTTTAGTACCGTCCGGAAATTGATCAAATAATACCTCGCCAAAAATGACCGGCATCACACTATTCATTGTTTTTGCTGCTCCTGATTCACCAGTTGCATAATCGCCTCCCGATACGTCGGGGCATAATGGCAAACCCCTTCGAGAACACCCGCGCTGTAGTAACCATTCATGCCGGTTAACGTACCCGTAGCAATATAAAGTGTCTGCTCATGGCCTTCGGCCTTAACCTGAGATTTGGCCTGAGCTTTTACATCACTGCTAGCATTGGCAACCAGTACCGAATTCACTGAACTCACCAACACCTCTAAATCATTGCCACTGTCACCCGAAAAAATAAGCTCATCATCACGGTAACCCAGCTTCTGTTGCAAGAAACGCACAGCATGCAGCTTATTCGCACTCTGTGGCAGCAGGTCTAACAAACCGATATTTTCCGGTGCATCAATACTCCATATCAAGTTTGCCCGCACCCCAACATTCAACAGACGCTTTTCAACGGTGGTTAACAACGTTGCGTGGTCAAAACCAAGTGGCACGTAAAAGCTGAGTTTGTGTTGGTTTTGCTTTTTAGGCTCCTGTAAAAGCAGTTGTGGAATATCACTAAGCCATTCCGATAACTGTTGATGTGTATAACCAGACCAGTCGTTATCTATATGTTCACTCCACTCAACTACCTCTACCCAACGCCCATCTTCCCATTGATAAATTTTGCTACCCACATCAGTAATTGCATACGCAGGCATCGGTAGGCTGTACTGAACGATGGCCTCCTCTACCAAGGCAAGATCTCTTCCTGAAACATATGCCAACATAATGCCGGGCAACCGGGAGAAGCCGGTAAAACAAGATCGCGCAGTGAGTGACTCCAGCTCCGCCCCGTTGGGTAATAACGTACGGTCGAGATCACTGCACAACAGCAGCCGTGATGGCTGGCTCATACTGAAGAATCCACTTTGTTGCAACCATTAAAAAAATCATAGTGTTTCAACGCCTCAAGAATGCCAGAGGCAAAGGGCTGTTGTGCAAAATAGATACGGTCCTCTTCAATCAACCTGGATAGCTCTTCATGATGACGGTTGGCAACAACGGCTGCCAATGTATTGCCACGCATCATATCTTCGTCAGCGCCTGAGCCACCGGCAACAAAAATACGCTCCAGTGGGATCTGCCAGCGATCTGAAACATACCGCAGTGCCATGCCCTTAGAGGCGCGAATCGGCACAATATCGAGAAACTGGCCAAAAGCGAGCGTCACGTTAACCGACTGCTCTTCACGATGTAACAGGCTGTTGATTTCATCCAGTGACGGTGCAATATCTCTATCTATAAAATAGCTAATTTTATAACGACTCTGCTCAATGCCCGGCTGTAATTTGAGTCCAGGCAGATCATTCAATATTCGTCTCACCAGATGTGGCGTCCAGTGATAATCGATATGTTTCTGCCAGAAACTATCAACACTTAATTTGGGTGCGTAATAAATCTCTGTACCACTACTGGTAATTAAAATATCCGGCTCAGATATTCCATGCTGCTTCATCACCTTTAATGCCGAATCGAGTCGACGCCCCGTAGCAATACCAAACTGCATACACTTGCGGTACCGCCGCAATTCCGCCATCAAATTATACAATGAGTCGGCGTCACCGAGCAGATTTTGATCCAGATCAGTAAATATTGCCCGATCGCCATATGTATATGAACGTCGACTCAGTGGTTTATGTTCCAGCATGCCTGTACGCGCCACAATGGGTTTAACGATATCAAGATAACGGCTAGCATGTGCATCCCAGGCGTAGTGTTCGCGCACACCTTTAATCCCCGCCTCCGAACGCGCCTGCCACAACGGCCTATTTTGCAACAACTCCAACAACGCGGCGCTAATGGTGCTGCTATCCAGCGGATCAATCAAAGTACCATTCTGGCAATTACCAATAATATCGCACGGCCCACCATCATCCGTGGCAATAATTGGCAAACCGCATGCAGCCGCCTCGATTAGCGTCAAACCAAATGGCTCTGTCAACGCAGGGTTTACAAACACACCGTAAGATGCCGCCGCCATCCGATAAAAGAGCGGCACCTGCTCGCGCTTATGATGTTTGGGTAACGCCACCTTTCCATACAGATCATAACGGTCAATCGAAATCAACAGCGTCTTAAAGACTTCTTGTGCACCTTCCTCAAGATCATCAATATCATCACGATTACCCGCAACAATAATCAGATTGGCAAACTCCTGAAGCTCTGATGACTGACCGTAGGCTTCGATCAAAGCGGTAATATTTTTACGTCGATCAGGGCGAGATAGCGCCAAAATCATCGGCTTGTCAGGCACTTTTAAAAACCGCGCCAATTCTTCAAATAACGGCGACTGCAACTCATCTCCCAGCGCCGGAAAAAAATGGCTCAGGTCAGTACCAGGCGGCACCACACGCATCTGCTCAGGCTGGTAATGATCGTAAAGCTCATACTGCTCCTCAATCTCTTGAAATGTGCTGGTGATCACCCGCTCTGCAGCGGCCAATACCTGCTCCTCTGCGTCAATACGGCGTACCATATTGTAGCGCTGTTCAACTTCAGCCGCAGAGAGGCCACTGGCAACCAGGCGCCGACGTTTAACTCGACCCAATGAATGGCCAGTAAAAAACAGCGGTGCACCTAACTGATGCGCCAGACGCGTCCCGACATAACCCGCATCCGCGTAGTGGCCATGAAGAATATCCGGCTGTAAATTGTTATCACGGAAATAGCGCAGCGAATTATCTGCAAAAGTATCAAGATGATCCCAAAGCTGCTCCTTGGGTAAATATCCTTTGGGGCCAGCCTCAATACGAATGATGTTCACCGCATCACCCAACACCTCTAACGATTGGGCATACTCATCGCCAAGATCTGCAGCGTCGATTAAACGAGTCAATAGATCAACACGAGTAACCCCCGACTGCTTGGCCAAGGCTCGCGCCAATTCCACCACATACAGCGCCTGGCCGCCGGTATCCGCATCACGTCCCAACTCCAAATCATGGCCACGTATCAGGCCATGGACGCTGATTAGTGCTATGTATAACTCACCAGATCGTCGTGCCATATTTGTCTCCAATCCTGTGGATAATACAAAATACTGTACAGGGAAACTGACTCTCTCATCAACAGGCGGACCGATTTCATGTTCAGTGAGCTGCCAACAAAAGAGCTATACCCCCCTGTCTAAAAATCTATAGCGATTATTAAACCAATCAAAAATAAAGCCTCATGAAGCAGCATATTTACACGTTGGCGTTTGGTAGAAGCTAGCGACCACGTTAGGGAGTTTTTGTAAGTGATGGAGCGTATTTTCCACGGCTCTCGAGGGTCTCTTTGGTTTGTACCACACCCTTCCCAACGCGGGTTTTGACATGATTCCAAACTAATTCATCAGGGTTGAGCTCTGGAGCATAGGGCGGCAAATAAAATAATTCAATGCGCTCGGAATTTTTTCCCACAAACCGTTGGATCAATTTCGCTTTACGTGCTGGATGTCCATCAACTACGAGGAATATTTTGCGATCCATGCCCGTTATTAGCTTTTGAAGAAATCCACAAAAAACAGTGGCATTCACACGGCCATCAACCACCATAAAACGAAACTGACCTTGTGCAGAAACGGCAGAAATCATGTTCAGCCCGTATCGCGCACCCGTGGCCCTAACCACGGGTGTTTGACCCATCGGTGACCACGTTGCCCCCGCGTGAAAATCCGAATGTATGCCCACTTCGTCGGCGAACATGACCCATGCACCCTCACGCTTGGCTCGCTTTGCAATTTCTGGATACACCTTATCTTGCCACTGTTGCACCCGCACGGGATCTTGTTGCCAGGCACGGTATAGGGGGCGCTGTGGACTAAATCCAAGTCGCTTCATTAAACGACCTACTGAAGCTTCGCTGAGATTAATTTCAAACTTTTGCTTGATGACCTCACGGATAATCAACAAGGTCCACAGCGCAGATTGGAATTTAAATTGCTGTGGAGTCCTTTCCCTGAGCATTTTCAATAGCTTGGCTAGATTCTTTCCATCGAACTTAGGTGGCGCTCCGGATAGCGGCTTTGCTGCCAGTGCATTTACTCCACCATAGTGATATGCCGACAGCCAACGATAGATCGTCCTTCGGTTAAACCCCAGCCCAATCGCGACATCCTCTGGACTCTCACCATTATCCATGCGAACGATGCTATCTCGGCGTAATTTCTCCAGTGCCTCATGAGAATAACTGCGGGCATCTATCGTCTTTTTACATTTCATTCGGTATTATACTATAAATATACTATGCGTGGCTTTACTTGTGTAGTGTTTAATAAATTAATGGCCATCGTCTCCTCATAGCATACATCAACTTCAGCTCAGTCTATAAACCCCTCAAAGGGAGACAAGCCCATAGCTCACAGTTTCACGCCACCAGAGGCACGTTTTCTGGATATATTGTGGCAGACGAACCACCAGTTGACGGTGAGCTTTGTGCCAAAATCCAGACAGCAGAAAAAGCGATAACCTATACAAACGCCCACGTAAGAAAAGCCATTACCCGCAACACCATATGTCTTAAGAAACTCAGCTAAAGCAACAATAACATCTACTAGTGCTTCGTTCTTTTTGGAACTTAAGCGCTGGTTGGCGCGGATGACATTAAAGTGTGTCGCCGTGCTCGCGAACCATTTTGGGACATCCCAGTCCCCAAAATGACTGCGCTCGGCGACAAGTATGCCTTCGGCGCCCGGACAGGCCTGCGTCCGCCACGACACGCTACTACGCAGCGCGCCATGGCTACCACAATGCCGCTACGCCGTTGATCGGGTGGCCTTGTGTTTTGTCTACGCCCAGGCTCACGCCCGGACTCCGACAAAACTCCCAGCCCCTGCGGCTATCCGGGGGTTGCCCGCCTACGTTCGCTTTCGCATCGCTTTCCTTGGCTGGCGTCGAAGAATGTCATTAAAAAAAAGAGGTCAAGAGTAGATGTGGGATGAAAAAAATACCGGCGCGGGTTTATCTGTTAAGGGATTAATCTCTGATAATCCTCTGTCAGCGGAATAAGTATGCAAATGCAAAGGCCTGAGCCTTTTACCTCACCTGAAAAACCTAGCTGAATCTCAGCGCCGATCCGATCTGAGATTGTTTTGACGATGGATAACCCTAAGCCAGACCCCACTTGATCGCTGCCAAGGATACGATAAAAAGGGTCAAAGACCCGTTTTTGTTCTGCTAACGCAATGCCTGGCCCGTTATCCTGAATGCTTAATACGGCGCACCTTTCCCGCATGGTTACCGACAAATCAACCCGCCCACCTGTTGGTGTGTAGCGAATAGCGTTATCGACCAAATTTTTAACCACGGCGATCATATCCAACTCGCTCACCCATACCTGAGCGTCTTGCTCTCCCTCAACACCTATATCGATGCGCTTTGCATCGGCCAAAGGCATAAGGTCTTCCAGAACGCGGCGATAGATGCCCTGTACCGATACGGGTGACGTGGGTAAGCCGGGTATTGCCTGGACTTTAGCCAAGGTCAGAAGTTGATCCAGCAGATTCCGGCCACGCTCGATGCCACGTTGCAGTGTTACCAGTCGTTCGCGTGCTAGGTCGGACATGTTTGCCTCTGCTAACCATTCTCCTTGCAGGGATATTGCGGTCAATGGGGAACGAAGCTCATGCGCCGCATCAGCAACAAACCGGCGCTGGATATCCATTGTCTGTGCAACACGTCTGAGCAAACGATTAATCGCCACGACAAACGGACGCACTTCGGCGGGAAGATGATCCTCCTCAACAGGATGCAACTCTTGCTCGGTGCGCTGATCGATTTCCGCCGAAAGTGTGGCAATGGGGCGGAACATCTTCTGCACAAGGTCAGCGACGATCAGAAGCAGAACAGGAACCAATATCAGAAGTGGTAGCAAGGTATTCAAAGCGCTATCACGCGCTATTTCATCACGAACCCCCGTTTCTTGCGCCACGGCGATCCGCTCTCCGCTGGCCATCGTCTTGACCATCACGCGAAACGGCTCACTGCCGACATCCAGCGTATGCAAGCCATCAGGCAGTGTGCTCGGAAGTGGTAGCGGCACGTCCACATCACCCTTGCCGACCGTTTGCACGCCGTCGGCCAGATACTGGACAATGACACGGGACTCTTCCTCGTTGTATTTGTCTCGGTCCTCGTCACCAACAGGTGACAATGACAGATGTTGTCGGTCAAACAGTGCGGCAATTTGCCGTAGCGTATCGTCTTGCAGCTCGTGTGCTTCGTCAAATGCTGATACAAAGGAGAAGATGCCTGCGACCACCGCAACAACAAAAATAGCCAGCGACAGCGAGAACGATAGTTTGAGCTGAATTGACGCATTCAGCCGTTTTTTGAAACCATCCATCCCATTCCCCTGATGTTTTTAATGACGTCATTGCCCAACTTGCGTCGCACTGCATGTATCAAAAATTCGACGGCGTTGCTTTCAACCTCCTCTCCCCAGCCATAAATACGGTCTTCAAGTTCGCTGCGGGATAATATGGCACCGGGTCGCACCAGCAAGGCGTGCAAGAGCGAAAACTCACTGTGGGAGAGTTGCACCGGGGTGCCACCGTTAATCGCGGCCTCACGCGTGGCCGGGTCGAGTGATACGACACCATTGCTGAGCACCGGTATTGCGCTACCACCTTTGCGGCGCAGCACGGCGCGCATGCGGGCGAGCAGTTCCGCCATCTCGAAGGGCTTGAGCACATAGTCATCGGCGCCGCTGTCCAAACCGCGCAACCGGTCATCGAGGCCATCACGCGCAGTGATGATGAGCAGGGGCACGGGGTTCTCTTTGGCACGGATGCTGGTTAGCACCTCCAGCCCATCCTTGCCAGGAAGACCAAGATCGAGCAACACCACGTCATAGTGCTGGCAACTCAGTGTTGTGAGGGCAGTTTGTCCGTTCTTCACCCAGTCAGTAGCGTAGGTGGCATCTTTTAACGCCCCTTGGATTGCCTCCCCAATCATGGGATCGTCTTCGATCAGTAATACTCGCATCGCCTCTCCGTCCGACAACAGTCACTCAATGTGCCGCTTTGGCGGCCCGTTGTTTGAACAACAATATGCTAATCAAAATAAAGGCAAAGAGCGCTGCCGATGCAGAATAACGACTCAACGCTAAACCACCCGCACTGACTGGTTTGTCGAGAAAATCGCCTACCACGGCACCCAATGGACGAGTCAGAATAAATGCAGCCCAAAACAGCAGGACATGCGATAGGTCTGTCCAATAGTAAGCCACCACAACCAACGCCAGCAGCGCACCAAACACAATCGCTGCACCGGTATACCCGAGTCCTGCCGTATCAGCCGTCCAGTCCCCCAGCGCTGTCCCCAACGTCTGGGAAAACATAATCGTCACCCAGTAGAACATTTCAGCCTTTGGCGTGCTGACAGTATTGACCGAGACGGAACCAAGGGCGCGATGCCAGAGAAAAAGCGATCCAAACAACAGGGCCAGCAGCAAGGTTGTGCCGCCAGCATACCCGATCCCAAGGGAGCGATCTGCAAAATCCGCCAGCGTCGTACCAACCGTGGTGGTGGCAATAATCGTTGTCCAGTAAAGCAGTGGCTGAAAAGTCTTGGCCTTGATCTGAGCAATCACCGCAACAAAAAATACAGCCGCAAAAATAACCGTTCCGACCAAGTAACCCAGGTTCATCGACATCGAGACAGCATCCCCGCCTGTTTCACCAAGGGTCGTCGCCACAATTTTTATGATCCAAAACATCAAAGTAACTTCTGGCACTTTGCTCAAAGCACCTTGTATTGAGTTATTCATGTTAAGTCCTCCTCTCTAGTTAAACTTTACCTTGCAGCGAATCAAAGGTTATCAGCAGCTCTGTTATCTTCTTTTTGCAATCAACTGGATCGGGAGTATCGGCACGCAGCGCAGACAATGCGTGGTCAATAGCCTTATCCAATACATGCCAATCATTCGCTGCGCGTGGCTTCAAACCCGCTTCGGCTGAATCCCATGCAATCTCTAAATCCTTGATACGCATCTTGGCTGCTGGCAAGTCGCCCTTATCAACGATGGCGGCTACATCTGCCGTAATATTGCCAAATTCAGACAGGTCACCCAGTTTGGATACCGTTTTTGGCTGCGGGACAGGCGTGGCCAGCGCTGCTGTTGTTGGGGCCGCCGCTGTATCGTCTGACTTGGAACACCCTGCTGCAAGCGTCAGGACGACGATAGCCGACATTACAGCTGCTGAACGAACAATGGTAGCGCATGATTTCTCCTTGAATTATGGATTGATGTTATTTGGTGGCCTGTACGTTCTTGCGGTTATCCATGCCAAATTGGGCAAGGGCAACCAACATCACAATCACCGTCAGAAATAGGGCACTGGTCCACATCGCACCCATGCCGAGACCGCCGTAGGTCTTTGCCTGTGTCAGCAGGTCACCCAGCGCAGCGCCAAATGGGCGTGTCAGAATGTAGCCAATCCAGAAGGTCAGCACAGCGTTGCCGCCCATACGCCAAGCCGCATAGGAAGCGGCAATCAGTATGCCGAATGACACCGCACCCCATGTGAAGCCCAGCCCCAGGGCTTCGGTCGCCAAATCACCGGCCGCCGTACCGAGTGCAAACGTGCAAAGAATGGCTGACCAGTAAAACAGCTCTCTGCTGCGTGTCACAATATCGTGGATAGACAAGGTGCGCTCCAGCCAATACCAAACTGCAAAAATTGCGGCAAGCGCCACGGCAAACACCGATGTACTGACGTACAGGCTCACGCCCAGACCATCAGTGAGCAGATCGGTTATCTGGGTGCCAACCACGCTCACCAGCACAACCGTTAGCCAGTAAATCCAGGGGGTGTAGCGCCGCGTACGCAACTGCGTGAATAGCGCCATCGCCAGTAACGCGCCCATGACTACACGAGTCATGCCTTGGCCCCAGCCAGCATTGACCGCCAGAAAATCAGCGCCCGTTTCGCCAACCGTAGTGGACATTATCTTAATAACCCAAAATGCGAGCGTGATTTCGGGGACTTTGTTGAGCCATTTGGAGGTCGTGGATGTAATCAGCGTATTCATGTTGTTTCCAGCCCTGATGAATGAGGTGTGTAACAAGTGTGACCAGCCAAACTTAGCCCAGCCATAGGCCGCTCATTTAGTTAGCCACCTCCACTCAATTCGCTTGCCGAAAAAAGTGCAGAGAGTTCTGACGGCGAGTCTGCAGGTGCGTGGCGCGTATCACGGAATGACAGCTAGGCGGGTGCGGCAGCGTATTATATAAGTGGCAACAGGACCCATAGGAGTGAACGCCCTCCAGCTCTGTGGCCAGCGAGAACAGACCTGCCACTGTGGTGGCTGTCGTAATAATTGAAATGACACGCCGTCTGGCAGCGTAGACTGTTGTGTGCAATGGTGACATTCCCGCACGCAACCGATCATTAGCGGCAGAGATGAGTACAATGGCAGCGTTGACGACGATACCTGCCAAAGGCACTACCCCATATAGCGTGTAAAGGATGAGCGGATTTTGAGTGATCCATAAGCCAAAGATGACACCACGAAAATTTGCTGCCATTACCACGTGACAACGTTAAGTTGCCTAATATACAAGCGCTTAATACGATTTTGTATGTTGCAGAGCAAGGCTGCAGATGCGCCAGAAGGCAGAAATTCATTCAACCGCTTGGAAACAAGGGGCTGGGGCACACGAATGTCATTATGGACAAAGCCTACTGAAGGTGATGAAACGCGACAGTTAGTGTTTGATAGGTATTTTTCCTTGGTACTCACACAATACTCCAATGTCGATTTACCCACACCCACCGCCTCAGCGGTATCCTGAATGCTGTAGTTTTGGCCTACCCTCCCTGGACAGACTCCAGTTTAAACTCTGTACTGAATACCATTCTTTGATTGTTTGTCATTGCGTCACCGCTTTCTGTTGTGATTTATCATATCACTCAAAAGACGGTGGCCAGTTCTACTACGCCACTACACCCGCACCTGCGCCTGGATCATGTCGAGATTTCTATAAATTAACGCTAAACTATTGGTGTTATGATAAATTCTTTTATTATGCACAAAACCTGTGGATAACCCTGTGGAAAATTAGGCGTGGCTGGCCGTAAACCGCTGTTACAGCACTGTTACAGCCGCCCCGAACAAAAAACAAACAAAGCTGATATTATCATAAAAACAAATGGTTACAATGCACAAACCCACACTGTCAAATAACAGGCAAGACACCCCAGCCAAACAGGGGCATCCGCGTGTATTGTGCATAAGGTAGTGCTCAATCATCCCCGTCAATCCGGGAAAAACACCGTTCGGCCAAGCCGTTACCCGGTGGTGGATGCCGTGCGGGGCACCGCTATTGCGCTGATGTTCGTGTATCATTTTATGTTTGACCTACACTACTACCATGTGGTGGAAATTGATTTCAATAATGATCCATTCTGGCTGGGGTTGCGTACCCTGATTGTCAGTCTGTTTCTGGGAGTGATGGGGGTCAGCCTGCATCTGGCCACGATGCATGGTTTTAAACGGCAGGCTTTCGGACAGCGGTTGTTGAAAGTAGCCGGATGTGCCGTTCTGGTAAGCGTAGCAAGTTATATAATGTTTCCAGATAGCATGATTTTCTTTGGTATCCTGCATTTTATTGCTACGGCCAGTGTGCTAGGGATACTGTTTTACCGCTGGTTTTGGGTTAATCTGGTGCTGGGCGCAGGGTTGATTATCCTGGGATTAACCTTTCAGCACGCCTGGTTTGATCAACCTGGCTGGCAGTGGATCGGGCTTATGACACACAAACCTGTTACGGAAGATTATGTGCCTCTGCTACCGTGGTTTGGTGTGGTACTATTAGGGCTTTTTCTGGGCAAGTGGCTTTTTCCCCGGTCAACGGTCGTAGCATTGGACAAAACCGGGGCCCAGAGCAGCCAATGGCACGAGAAAAACCGGTTTTCACGGTTGTTAGTCTTCGGTGGAAAGCACAGTTTGCCGATCTATATGCTGCACCAACCGATGTTTTTGGCTATTTTGTATCTGGTTTTCGGAAAATGACAAGCATTCGCTCAAAAACGCAGCAAAAACATGGCCAGACTTATGGTTTTTTTTAAGAAAAGTCCCTTGGCAATCACCCCAGGCGGTTCACTGACCTCGGCCCATTGGCAGAAACCGGGGGTATTTCTGACGTCGCTGGTGCAACCTCTCCTGCAAAAAATCACGCTCAATCAACGTGCCATTACCTGGGCTAATGCCTTATTGCTGCTATTGATTGCCTACACACTGGCCACGCTCACCTGGCGGGTGCTGCCCATGCCTCTTCCGGAGGACGCCCCACCCATTGCCATCACGTTCAATGCCCCGGAAAATCGTCAGGTCGCCGCGCCCGGCACGCCGGCCATCACGCCACAGGAGATGGCTAACTGGCATTTACTGGGTGAAGCCAATTCCGCCGCACCCGTTGCGGTGGAAAACGCCCCTCAAACCAGCCTGGCGCTGAGCTTGCACGGTGTCATTGCCAGTCGCGACAAAAAAACCGCGCGCGCCATTATTTCTGACAGCACCGGCATTGAAAACTTCTATGCGGTTGATGCACAAATCCCCGGCGGTGCCGTATTGAAAGAAATTCATGCCGATCGTGTTATCCTGTTACGCGGCGGTAGCCCCGAAACACTGATGCTGCCCAGGGATGAACTGGACGCCGGGGGGGGTGAAGGACAGTCCGGCGCCCCCCCCTTGCCAATAACAGCGCCCGATGACGCCATGCTGGACGAATATCGTGATGCCTTGCAAAACCACCCGGAAACACTGGCAGACCGTATTCAACCCATGCCGGTACATGAGGGAAGCAAGTTTGTAGGATACCGTTTTTTATCGCCACGTGATCCCACACTATTGTCACGTCTGGGCATGCAACCCGGTGATATTGTGACAGCGGTTAATGGCACACCACTGGATAACCCGCTCAAAGGCATGCAGGCCTTGCGCAGCATATCAGTAGAAGATGAAATCAGGGTCGATACCTTGCGTAATGGAACACCGCGTTCTTTCATCCTCCGGATGAATTAATAACACTTCTACGGATGCATTGATAAAACCTACGGATGAATTGATACATGGCACACATAAAAAAACATAATACCTCTGGTGCGGGCCCTGCCCCTTATCTGTTACGTGCAGGTTTTCTGGCCATGCTGCTGACGATGACGCCTCTTCATCCGGCTCAGGCGGAGCAACCCGTAACACTGAACCTGAAAGACGCCGATATTACGGCGGTGATTGCCACCGTGTCAGACATCACCGGAAAAAACTTTATTATTGACCAGCGCGTCAGAGGCAAGGTGACCATTATTTCTGCGCGACCGATGAGCAAGGAAGAAGTCTATCAGGTATTTTTATCGCTGCTTGAGGTCAACGGTTTTGCAGCCGTACCCAGCGGCAAAGTGATCAAAATCATACCCGACGTCAACGCCAAACAAAGCAGCACACCACTCGCCACAGACGAGCAGCCCGGCAAGGGCGACGAAGTAGTAACGCGCGTTATTAATATAAAAAATATTTCGGCGACACAATTGGTGCCCGTGTTACGCCCCCTCTCACCTCAACAGGGGCATATGGTGGCTTACCCCGGCACCAACGCATTGATTATTTCCGATCGCGCTTCAAATATCGCACGACTGGTAGAAATCATTGAGCGTATTGATCAGCCTTCCGATACCGCGGATGTGGAAGTCATCACCCTGCGTCATGCCGCCGCCGCCGAAGTAGTGCGTATACTCAATGCACTGGATCAGGAAGGCCGCAAAAATGACCCCGCCAGCGCTGCCGGCCTGACCGATCGTCCGACATTGATTGCTGATGAACGCACCAACAGTCTGCTGGTCGGGGGCGGTCAGGCGGGCCGGCTGCGGCTGCGCGCATTGATCTCGCACCTTGATACGCCACTGCAAACCAGCGGTAACATTCGCGTGGTCTATTTACGTTACGCCAAAGCCAAGGATCTGGTACCGGTACTCACTGGCGTAGCCAGCCAAGTGCAGGACAAATCCAAACCGGGCGGTGGTGTGCCTGGCGGGGCCCCGGTGAGCCCCAGTACACCGGGTAGTGGCATTAATATTCAAGCCGATGAGAGCATTAACGCGCTGGTAATTACCGCACCGCAAGATGTATTTCAGTCCTTGCAGTCGGTAATCAGCCAGCTTGATGTGCGTCGCGCACAGGTACTGGTCAAGGCGATTATCGTTGAAGTAATCTCCAGCCGCGCCGCAGAATTGGGCATACAATGGGGCACCTTTGACCAATCCAACGGTAACAGCAAACCCATCGGCATCACCAATTTCAACAATGGCAGCCCCGGCTCCAGCATTGCCGCCATTGGTGGCGCCATTGCAGCCAACACGCCTCCCGCCATCGGTGCGGGCCTGACGTTCGGGTTGGGCAAATTCAACAGCGGCGGCGCAAGTTTTGCCGCGCTGATCCGCGCGCTGGAGGCGGATGGCAGTTCCAACATTTTATCTACACCTGTCTTGCTCACCATGGACAATACTGAAGCAGAAATAGTGGTGGGGCAAAATGTGCCTTTCATTACCGGCTCCTTCACCTCGCCTGGTGCGGGTAGCGGCGGGTCAACCACCAATCCCTTTCAAACCATTGAACGCAAAAATGTGGGTATCACCCTTAAAATCAAGCCTCAAATCAATGAAGGCAACGCCATCAAGATGGAGATCGAACAAAAGGTCGATAGCCTCTCCCCCAGCGCGGTAGCGGGTGCCGCCGACTTGATTACCAATACACGTTCACTCCGTACCAATGTCATGGTGGACGATGGTAAGGTGATTGCCCTGGGTGGATTAATTACCGATGAACTGCGCGAAAGCGTGCAGAAAGTCCCTTTCCTCGGCGATCTGCCGCTGATTGGCGGTTTGTTCCGCTATAAAAGAAACAATAAAGACAAAACCAACCTGATGATATTTTTGCACCCGGTCATAATGCGTGACGGCGAGCTGGCTGAACGTATGACGCACGGCAAATACGAGTTCATGCGCGCGCAGCAACTTGAAGCCAGTGAAAAAGGCATGGGGATACTACGTAATGAACAAGCCCCGTTGTTGCCCACCATGGAGGACATGACGAAATTGCCGCTCCCCTTCAGCACCAGCCCCGCCCCCGCTGAGCCTGCGGCCAGCCCTGTGGTCATTCCACCCGGTGAATAGCACACAATGAACGTTGCCATTGACATCACTGAACTGGAGGCCGTAGAGCCGGCGGCCGCACTTACCACCGCACCTGAAGATGTGATTAAAAAACGCATCTCGTTTCCCTATGCCAAACGTCACGGTGTATTGGTAAAAACCTGGGAAGCGGGTTGTGCCATAGTGGTTTGCAGATCCAATACCAGTGCCCTGGCACTGACCGAATTACGCCGCTTTCTCGGCGCCCCGTTAAAACTGGAACACGCCACACCTGAAGCCTTTGAAGCTCTGCTGGCCCAATCGTATGAGCATGATTCGACGCAAGCCATGCAAATGATGGGAGATCTGGGAGAATCCATCGATCTGTTCAGCATTGCCCAGCAACTGGCAGAACCTGAAGATCTTCTGGAAACTGAAGATGATGCCCCGATCATTCGCCTGATTAACGCCCTGCTCACCGAAGCGGTCAAGGAAAACGCGTCTGATATCCACATTGAACCGTTTGAGAATCGCTTATTGGTGCGCTTTCGTGTTGACGGCATGCTGCATGAAGTGTTGGAGCCAAAGCGGGTGCTCGCACCGCTGATTGCGGCACGCATCAAGATCATGGCCAAACTTGATATTGCCGAGAAACGTCTGCCGCAGGACGGCCGCATCTCGTTACGTGTCGCCGGGCGCCCGGTAGATGTCCGCGTCTCCACCCTGCCCTCGGGTCACGGTGAACGTGTCGTGCTGCGCCTGCTTGACAAGCAGGCGGGCCGCCTGAATCTGGAACAGCTCGGCATGTCACCCACCGGGCTTGAAGTCATGCACCGTATTGTCGAAAAACCCCACGGCATTATTCTGGTGACCGGCCCCACGGGTTCAGGCAAGACCACCACGTTGTATGCGGCGCTGACACGGCTCAACACCAAAACACGCAACATCATGACGGTGGAAGACCCGATTGAATATTATCTGGATGGCATCGGTCAAACCCAGGTCAACACCAAGGTCGATATGACCTTCGCACGTGGCCTGCGTGCCATTTTGCGTCAGGACCCTGATGTCGTCATGGTCGGCGAAATCCGCGATCTGGAAACCGCCGAAATTGCCGTACAGGCCAGTCTGACAGGACATATGGTGCTTTCCACATTACATACCAACACGGCTGTCGGTGCGGTGGCACGGTTACGTGACATGGGCGTAGAACCGTTTCTGTTATCTTCCAGTCTGGTGGGTATTCTGGCACAACGACTGGTACGCTTGCTCTGTCCTCATTGCAAACAAGCCAGCAGCGCTACCCCGGCCGACTGCAAGCTGTTTGAGCTGCCGTCCAGTCAACCACCCACACTGTATAGCGCGGTGGGCTGCGAGTCCTGCAACTACTCGGGCTATCGTGGTCGCACCGGTATTTATGAAGTGATTGAAGTGGACCATAAACTACGCACCCTGATTCATGAAGGCGCAGGTGAGCAGGCATTGGAAACCTATGCCCGCACCTTGTCGCAGGGCATACGCCAGGATGGTCTGCGTCGTGTACTGGCTGGAGCAACCACGCTGGAAGAGGTGTTACGTGTTACACGTGAAGATGCGTGAGATGCACCATACTGCACACGCAATACACTGCACTGATAACTGATCACTAACGCATGGCCGCATTTGAATACATAGCACTGGACACCACAGGCCGGGAACGCAAGGGCGTACTCGAGGGTGACACGCCACGCCAGGTTCGACAGCAGTTGCGCGAGCAGGGTTTGGCACCTGTCAGCGTCTCTGAAGTACGTCAAAACGAAGGCCATCGCTCTGCTGCGCGCTTCTCGTTTGGGCGCGGCATCAGTGCCACAGACCTGGCATTGATCACACGCCAGTTTGCTACCCTGGCACGCTCCGGCCTGCCGATTGAAGAAGCCCTGCAAACCGTATCACGGCAGACGGAAAAACCGCGTTTGCGCAATATGCTGATGGCGGTACGCTCAAGAATCATGGAAGGTCACTCGCTGGCGACAGCGTTACGTGACTTTCCACATATCTTCTCACAGCTATACTCTGCCACGGTGGCGGCGGGTGAACAGTCAGGGCATCTGGATGTGGTGCTGGAACGTCTGGCGGACTATACCGAAGCACGGCAAACACTACGGCAAAAAATGTTACTGGCACTGCTTTACCCCACCATTGTGACCGCCGTAGCCATTATGGTCGTCATCGCTTTGCTGACCTATGTGGTACCGCAAGTGGTCGACGTATTCAACAATATTGGTCAGGAACTGCCCATATTAACGCGCATGCTGATTGCCACCAGTAATTTTTTAAAAGAGTATGGTGTGGTATTGCTGCTGATATTAACCGGTGTGACCATTATCATGGCCAGAGTGTTGCGTCAGCCCGGCCCCAAACAACAGTTTCATCGGTTATTATTATCATTACCACTGATATCACGACTCATACGCAGCATCAATACCGCACGTTTTATGCGCACTTTCAGCATTCTCACCGCCAGTGGTGTACCCGTCATTGAAGCGATGCGCATTTCGGCGCAGGTGATCTCAAACCTGCCCATGCGTGCGGCGGTAGAGGAGTCGTCCCGACGCGTCCGTGAAGGTGCGAATCTGCATAAATCTCTGGAACGTAGTGGCTATTTTCCACCCATTGCCATTCACCTGGTCGCCAGTGGTGAGGCGAGTGGCAAGCTGGAAAACATGCTGGATCGCGCCGCGATCAGCCAGGAAAAGGAAGTCGAAACCCTGCTGGCTGCGCTGATGGGGTTATTTGAACCACTTTTGATTGTATTTATGGGCGGCGCAGTATTAACTATTGTAATTGCAATCCTGTTGCCAATTTTTGACCTTAACCAACTTGTAAAATAATCATCATCGTAAACTGACAAATGGAATATACCCCTATGAAACTCAAAACCTGCAACCCCATTCACGTCACCCCAGGACGTGCGGAACGTGGATTCACACTCATTGAAGTCATGATCGTAGTGATTATTCTGGGCATTCTCGCCTCGTTTGTCTTGCCACGCATTATGGATAGCCCGGATAAGGCACGCATCGTCAAGGCAAAGCAGGACATTCGCACCTTGGTCGGTGCGCTTGATCTCTATAAACTCGATAATTTCAAATACCCCTCAACAGATCAAGGGCTGGAAGCATTAACCAAAAAACCTGCTGATGCCACGCACTGGAAGGAAGGTGGCTATATGCCTAAATTGCCCAACGACCCTTGGGGTAAGCCTTATCAGTATTTAAGCCCAGGCACACAAGGTGCCATTGACGTGTTCACGCTGGGTGCCGATGGGCAGGTGGGTGGTGAAAGCAGCAATGCAGACATTGGCAACTGGAATCTTGAATAGCCCCATCAATATCCGCCAGCAGCGTGGTTTCACGCTGCTGGAATTATTATTGGTGATATTAATCATCGGTATTATCCTGAGCTTTGCCGCCTTGTCGATAGGACGCGGCAACGAACGTAACATTGAAGAGGAAATGCGACGCCTGGCAGGGCTAATCGAGCTGGCTGCACAGGAAGCAACCTTGCAGTCGCGTGACACACTCGTGCAATTTAACGGCAATAAATACGAGTTTATGGCATTTAAAGACAACCAATGGCAACTCATCACCCATGATGACACATTTCGCCCACGTCACCTGCCAGAAGAAATGCGCCTGATTGTGCAAATTGAAAATGAGCCTATTACCCTTGGCACAGAGACCTCTGAAAAAACAGACAATACTACACTGCCGCGTATTTATTTATTATCCAGCGGAGAGATGACACCTTTTCAACTGACGTTGAAAGACGCCTCGAATAATAAAGGGGACAACACCCGTTATCAACTTACGGGCACTATCAATGGCAAGATTGAGATACGTCCACCCAACAGTGTGCAAAAAAAATGAATTGCGCAACAGGCCACTCTGTTTGTTTATCAGGTGCCCACAAACGTACTCGCGGGTTCACCCTGATTGAAGTATTGATAGCGCTGGCAGTACTGGCCATCGCCCTGTCTGCCGTCATTAAAGGTGTGAGCGCGAATGCCAATAATGCAGCGTATCTGCGCGATCGCATGCTGGCGCACTGGGTAGCCATGAATAAAGTCACAGAGTTGCAGGCCGACACCACCTTTCCTGCACCCGGTGTAACGACAGGCACCATATTGATGGCTGAGCATGGCTGGACGTGGCAGGTGACCGTCTCAACTACACCCGATGCGAGCATACGACGACTGGACGTGGAAGTGCGCAGCAAAAAAGAAGACAAACAGGCACTGGACAGCCTGATCGCGTATGTAGGACAGCCCCAGTGAATAACTCCATGACCGGATCCGCTAGAATACAGCACGGCTTTACACTGATTGAGCTGATGATAGCGTTAGCTATTTTCGCCGTGCTATCCACCATGGTCTACGGTGGCTTGCGTGCCGTGCTGCATGCGCGCGACCAATCTGATCAGCATGCGGAACGCCTGGCAACATTGCAAACAGCAATGGTCATTATCGGCCGGGACATTGAGCAAGCCACGCCACGACCCATCCGTGATGTCAGCAATGGTAGCCAGCCGGCAATGATGGGGGGTGGCAACAACACTGCCAGCATTACAGGTTCCACGCTGGAATTTACGCGTACGGGTTGGCGCAATCCCGCCGGTCGGGCACGTAGCAATCTGCAGCGTGTCGCGTATACTGTGCAAAATAAACAGCTCGTACGCATGACATGGACCGCCTTGGATCAGGCGCCTAATCAGCTACCGCAAACCACGGTATTACTCGACAAGGTCAACAAACTGGAAGTGCGATTTCTTGATCAACAAATGCGTTGGCAATTACTGTGGCCATTGGCCACGACCGACAATGCCTCACAGATAATTTTGCCGCGTGCGGTTGAAATCAATATTGATGTTGAAGGCTGGGGACGCATCCCACGCTTATTTGGCGTTGCCGGCACAGGCAGGAAAACGGGATGAACGGTGTATGGAATGGCCGTTACCTATCACGCCCCGGCAAATCACAATCAGGTGTCGCGCTGATTACAGCGTTGCTGGTGGTCGCCATTGTCACTGTCATCGCCACCAGCATGGCAACCCGCCAGCAACTGGATATTCGCCGCAGCGGGAATGTGCTGGAGCATGATCAGGCCTATATGTTTGCACTGGGTGTGGAAAGCTGGGGTAGAAGCATCCTGATACAGGATCGCCGTGAGAATGCCGTGGATAATTTATCGGAACCGTGGGCAACGGTACTTCCACCCCTAAGCGTGGAAGGTGGGAAAGTCGCCGGACATATTGAAGATATGCAGGGGCGATTCAATATTAATAATCTGGTCAAGGAAGACAAGCCCAGTGCCATGGATGTACAACGCTTCGAACGTCTTTTGAAGCAGTTGGAATTAAACCCGAGCTTATCTCAGGCAGTCATTGACTGGATTGATAGCGATAGTGAAAAAATATCAACGGACGGCGCGGAAGATGATGAATATCTGGGACACACTCCACCCTATCGGACAGCCAACAACATGATCAACAGCATCAGTGAACTGCGCCTGATCAATGGGTTTACCAAAGAGGCTATTGAACGTCTGTCACCTTTCATTACTGCATTACCCACTTACACGCATATTAATATAAATACCGCACCTGCCGAAATATTAATGGTATTAGCCGACGGCATCACCAAATCTGATGCAGACGGCATGATAGAGGATCGTGGCACAAAAGGTTATGCCGATATTCAGAAATTCATAACCAGCCCTACCATAAAAAGCCGCAATATTCCTGCTGACGGCCTGGGCATTAGTAGTGATTATTTTTTAGTGGATGCTGCATCACTTTTTGGCAAAGGGCAAGTACGGCTATTATGCCTGATTCATCGAACAGCGGATAATAAAGCACAAACACTGATTCGTGCACAAGGGGTTTACTAATAATGCGTGCAAAATTATTTATTCATCTCAACGCTGATACAGATGACGCGGTTAGCTGGGTGCGTATCGGTACCGAAGAATCAGTGCGCCAGCATCACAATGTGAATCATGGCACCCTGCATGATCTTGCCACCATAAGCGCCGGATGCCGGATCATTGTACTGGCACCTGGGGCGGATGTTCTGCTCACCACTGCCAGCATCCCCTCAGGCAACCGTCAACGCATCATGAACGCCCTTCCCTATGCGCTTGAAGACCAACTGGCAACAGATGTTGATGGTCTGCATTTTGCCATTGGCGAGCGTATAGATAGCACATGCATTCATGCGGCTGTCATTGACCGTGCACGTATGGATAGATGGCTGGAGCGACTACGTCAGGTACGCATTGAACCCGACGTCATCACCTCTGAAACACTGGCCTTGCCATGGCTGGAATCAGATATCACATGGATTATTCTTATCAGTGAAAATCAGGCGTTGGTACGTACCGGCCAGCAAAGTGGTTGGGTTGCTGACATCGACAACCTCGATGCATTATTGCGTATTGCGCTGCATGAAGCGGGCAATGCACGGCCCGATCAGGTGCGTGTGATTGCCTGCACACACCCCATGCCTCTTCCCGATTTATTGGCCGATACAGACATCGTCGTCAACATTGAGCAAAGTAACGAATCCGTCCTGGCAATATTGGGACGTGGTTATAACGAAAAAAATATCATCAATTTCCTGCAAGGCGCCTATAATCGCCGTGAACAATTGGGCAAACTATGGAAGCCTTGGCGTCCCGCTGCGGCGATGCTGGCAATCCTGCTATTCATTCAGGTCGGTATAAAAATAACGGATTACGTACATCTCAAAACAGAAAGCGATGAACTCACCCAGCAGATAGCGCAGACCTATTTGCGCACTTTTCCGGACGCACGCAAGGTAGTCAATCCACGCGCACAAATGGAACAGCGCCTCAAGGAATTACGCGGGGGCGACACTGAAAGCAGTGGTTTTCTTCCCCTGCTCGCCATTATTGGCCAAACACTCAAGGAAACACCTGGCCTTGAAATACAGCGCATCAATTATAACGAAGGAAAAATTGACCTTGCCCTGATCATTGGCGATTTACAAAGCCTTGACCAACTCAAGCAACGCCTTGCCACCCAAACCGGTTTAACCGCCAATATTGAATCAGCGGCCAGTCGCGACAATAAAGTTGAAGCCCGTCTGCAGATCAGTGGCCAAACCAGAGATAAAACATCATGAAAGCATTTTTCGTGAAGATGACTGCAAACCTTGATCCACGGGAACGCAATGCCCTCGTGATAGGCGGTGTTATCCTGAGCATACTCTTAATCTATTCTGTAGCCTGGGAACCCTTCAGTAATAAGCTTGAAAGACTGGAACGTAACATTCAGGAACAACGCGCCCTGCAACAATGGATCAACACGGCGGCAGCCGAAGCACAACGCTTGCGCGCCACACAAAATACCCTTTCCGGCATGCAGAATACAGCAGGTCAATCCCTGCTTTCTGTTGTCGATCAGGCGGCTAAACAAGATCGTATTGGATCAGCATTGAAACGTATTGAACCAGAAGGCGCGACCAAAGTGCGCGTATGGATAGAGCAGGCACCCTTTGACGATGTGGTGTTATGGATGGGCAATCTGAAAAACACCTATGGTGTTCAAGTGGTTAATATCAGCATTGATCGTCAGGGAACCTCCGCGCTGGTCAATGCACGCATCACGATTGAAGGTGGCTCGAAGTGAAACCATCCCTGACCCTGTCCAGTACACTTTTCTCCCGCAGCGGGCGTTATATTTTATTTGCATTACTGGCCTACGTAATATTTTTGTGCGTTACACTGCCTGCCGAGCACGGCTATCACCTGATCAAGGAAAAAATCGCGCCCGTTCGCTTGTATCAGATCCATGGTTCAGTATGGTCTGGAAGTGCTGGCATCGCCGTCACGGGCACCCGGCAAATGCAGAATCTCCAGTGGACACTGCACCCATGGGCGCTGCTGCTGGGACGCATTGAAGCAGGCGTGGAATTCAATGAAGCCGGTCGCCACACGCAAGCCGTCGTGGGTCGCACCTTCGGGGGCACTATTTATCTTACCGATGTCACCACACGTCTGCCGCCCACCGTTCTGGAAAACGCCCTGAATATTCCAGGATCCGGTCTTGATGGCGCCGTGGATGTTGCACTATCCAACGTAAAATTTACTAACGGGCAACTCACCGAGTTAAATGGCACGCTCTCATGGAACAATGCCGGTCTATTTATTACCCGCACCACGCCAAAAACAAAGCTTGGCGGTTTCGTCATGACCCTGACAACCAAGAGCGAAACCACGGGCAAGGAAATCAATGGGGTACTCAAAGACAACCCCGATAGTCCATTACGCGCCGAAGGTATCTTGCGTATCAAGCCTGACGGCACGTATCAGTTTACTGGCGCACTCTCACTGCGAGACGCCAACCGTGCCGATCTGGTACAAGCATTACGCATGTTTGGCAGCCCCGGACCCGGGGGCAAAATCCCGCTTTCCGCATCAGGCACTGTTCCGTCGTTATCTCCCTGAACAAAATGGGTACCTAACGGAACTCCGCGCTTAATCGAGGGGTTCTTAATCTTTTAATTCTCAAGAAGATACATTCATTTTGCCTTACCGGGCCGTAATTGCGTAAAATAGCCTCGTAATCTACACTATAATAGACACAAGCATTCTTTTTAATTAAATCAGGTAACCGGTAACAGTGAATCAATCAATCAGGGAAGATTTCAAGAAAAATAATCGCGGCAAAGAGTTGGCGTTTGACATCAAGGGATCTGTCTTCACGCTAACCGTGCTATGTCTGAAAAATACTGACCGTACCATGATAGAAACCGCTCTGAGCGAGCATCTGGCACTGGCGCCCCGCTTTTTTCACAATGCCCCCGTAGTCATTGACGTAAAGGAACTGCAAAACAGCGCCACGAGTGATGTGGATTTTGCATCGTTGACCGCTTTATTGCGCAAGCTCCATCTGGTACCCGTCGGCGTGCGTCACGCCACGCCTGAACAACAAGATGCGGCTATTGCGGCTGGACTGGCGATACTGCAGGGAGGCTCCAAATCCGAACCGATAGTCGCGCCCAGACCCCAGATAAACACGGATACAGCACCTGTACTGCAAACTGCTGCAACACCCGCACCGACTGCCGCGGCAAAAATCGTGCACCAGCCGGTACGCTCCGGACAGCAAATTTACGCCAAGGGCGGTGATCTGGTATTACTGGCGCCTGTTAATGCCGGGGCCGAAGTACTGGCAGATGGTAACATCCATATCTATGCCCCATTGCGTGGTCGCGCTCTGGCGGGCGTCGCCGGTGACATGAACGCGCGCGTTTTCACCCACTCTCTGGAAGCAGAACTGGTATCTGTGGCAGGGCATTACCGAATTTTCGAACAACAACCGGCAGCTGACGTACATGGCAAACCGGTACAAATATATCTCGATAATGAACGCCTCATTATCGCACCATTGATTTAACAACATATTTACTTTACTTACAATTTGAGGAGCATACATTGACCAAAGTTATCGTTGTTACTTCGGGCAAAGGCGGGGTAGGCAAAACTACCAGCAGCTCCAGCTTTGCCAGTGGACTGGCCTTACGTGGCCACAAAACGGCTGTCATTGACTTTGATGTTGGCCTGCGCAACCTTGATCTTATTATGGGCTGTGAACGTCGCGTAGTGTATGACTTCGTTAACGTCATCAACGGTGAAGCCACCCTGAAACAAGCCCTCATCAAGGATAAACACTGCGATAATCTGTTTGTATTGCCGGCATCACAGACACGTGACAAAGATGCATTGGATAAGGAAAACGTAGGTCGTGTAATTAACGAACTGCGTGACAGCTTCGATTTCATCGTCTGTGACTCACCCGCCGGTATCGAAAAAGGTGCATTAATGGCGCTCTATTATGCCGATGAAGCCCTGATCGTCACCAATCCCGAAGTGTCTTCGGTGCGTGACTCGGATCGCATTCTCGGAATTCTTGCCGCCAAATCAAAACGTGCTGAAGACGGTATCGAACCCATTAAGGAACATCTATTAATCACGCGTTATTCGCCACGACGTGCCGCCGCAGGCGAAATGCTGAGCGTCCCGGATGTACAGGAAATTCTCAGCATCCCCCTGCTCGGTGTGATACCTGAAACCGAAGCCGTGTTACAGGCATCCAACGCCGGCATACCGGTCATTCATGATATTGAAAGCAATGCCGGCCAGGCTTACCGCGATGTCGTCGCCCGCTTCCTGGGTGAAGATGTACCAATGCGTTTCCTAACTGCCGACAAAAAAGGCTTCTTTAGCCGCCTATTTGGAGCATAAGCCATGTCATTTCTTGATTATCTGCTCGGCACACGCAAAAAAACTGCCACTGTCGCCAAAGACCGCCTGCAAATCATTCTCGCCCGCGAACGGGTAGACCGCAAGGGTCCTGATTTTCTGCCGGAACTGCGACAGGAACTCCTGCAAGTGATTTCGAAATACGTCAAGATCGACCTTGACCAGGTTAAAGTCAATCTTGAACACGATGGAAATTTTGAAGTGCTGGAATTGAATATCGTGTTACCGGAGTCGATCACAGGCACTAAAAAATCTGTCTTGTAACACCCTGCCCGGGGATATCGTTTGAGACGCGAACCCCGGACATTTTCATCCCCGGCAATATTTGCGACATCCTTGCAGAGACCAGGGTGCCGCCTGTCACATTTCCGGCCTATATATGTGTGGCGACCAGCAGCTCTGGATAAATAATTATCTCATCCTGCTCCGCAGCGGAAACGGTATCTTTCAGGGGTTTAAAGCTCGTTTTGACAATTCGCTCATTATCAGTACGTAAGTAGTCACGAAACTGGTTTGTAACATTGGCATCACCGCCGTCATTCACATCAAACACCTGCACTGCTGTACCAGACGAGTAATCAAACGCCAATACATCTATTACTCTAAGCCTGCTATTTTCTTTCGTTTTGAAATATACCTTCATGTTCTGCAAGTCGAATACTATTCTCCAGAACGTCTGGCTGGGGGGTATGCCTTTCCCCAGCCATTTAAATAACGATTTAAAACCTACCTGAAGATGTACTGCCTCCAATACCTTAAAGGAATAATCCACGGGCTTGTTGAACTCGGAGGATTCATTGAACTGCCTTGTCATCAGCAAGGCTTTGGCGGCTCGATCAAATATCGGTTGATTGATGCGTATACTTTCCGGCTTCCTATTGTAATATTGCCTTGCGTATTCAATCGACTGAAGAATACCGGCGTTACTGCAGGCATAATTTTCAAGCGAATCGTGGGCAGTTAATTTTCCCTCGTTGATCTCAATAACGGCACGATGCCCTGCTTTGTCACAAACCATATAGTGCATGGGATAAATTTCTGTACTTAAACCAGGAACATTCAGATGTTCAAGCAACTCCCTAACGTCAGAATAGCAATCAAGCTGATACTGGATCCATTGCAGTTCCGTGATACTGTTTTCTTTCCTGTCTGCCAGTACAGCATCCATATCGTGCCACATTGAGGCGATCGACAAACCCTTTTCATTTACACCACACGTTGGAATTTCTCTTGCAAATTGATTGAACGTAATACTGCCATATTTTGAAACCCATCTCGGGGTCTTAAAATTTTGATCATAAATATTTTTCGATGTCAGTCCTGCACAAAGCGCTGCCTTTTTGATACCTCTTTTATTCGTGAGAATAAGGCCATGCCCATAATAAAAGTCATAACTTTGCCCTAAAGTGATATGTTCCGCCCTTTTCAGACTGAATGTAGTGCACATGTCTGATACCCCGCTTTCCTTCCGAATATCAACATAGAACAAATATCAATAATGTTCATGGAGCATGGACCTCCATACGTCCTTTCGCCGTTTCTCGTTTTCCCGTTGCAGCCGCCAGGCGTGCTGCCACCCCCAGACCATAAGCAGGCATATTGTTATATACCGTCTCATATTGCCCGGCAGCTACCTTATAGGTTTCGTGCCAAATACCCACGTCACCATTACTGGCAATCTTTTTATTAAACATGGCCCATGCAGGTAAATGTGCCTTGCTTTTATCACGGGCATAGACCTCCAGGGCTTCAAAACTGCGCCAATACTGTATCAATAAAGTATTTCGTAACCCAAAATAAGAATTCACTCCCAGCAGTCCACTGTCGGGATTTTGCAGCAACTCCCGAAGCATCGGTGGCATCGCCATGGTCACAGGTAGCCATTTATGCATTTTCCATAATTTGTTGATGCGCATGCCAATAAGAAACACCACAAAATCACCTTCAATCTCGGCGGACATACGTTGTTCAATCACATGAGGCATATACATTCACCGTAAAGTTGACGGGTTACATTCATTCACAGTAGCGTTCACATCGCGTATCAACCGCGCCTGATTTTCCTTGATACACACGATGGCGGCCTGTGTAATCGCCTGTCCATAATGAATCGTAAACTTCATTCCCGCAGGTAATTCGCGCCTGGCAAGCTCTTCAAGTATTGCAAGTTCACGCTGAGACTCATCAAGACGTTCCTGCAATACTGCGGCGAGCCGCTGTGGCGGTAACAAATGGGCAAAAAACATTAACACCAAAAATTCAGAGCGAAGCTTTTCCCGTGGCGGCGTGTCGATCAGCTCGGTAATAAATGCCTCCCTGCCCGTCGCGGTAATACGGAATACTTTTCTGTCAGGGCGTTTTTCCTGCTGTTGACGGTCGTACGCCACCTTACCTTCTTCAGCCAACTTCTCCAGTGCCGGATAAATAGAACCATACCCTGCCGCAAAGAAATGACTGAACGCCTCGTCAAAAAGCTTCTTGATGTCATAGCCCGTGGCGTCGCCCAGACTCAACGCACCAAGACATAATGTTCTGATATCCATACCCACCCCTATACCACCGTAATCCAATATATATCTATTAGATATATATTGTCAAGATATATAATCAAAAACCCCCACATGTTGTCCCCATAGAGTAAAATACGATCTTCCTCAATAATTTAAAGCATCCCATGAGCCTCCCACCGCTACGCCTCAAAAAGAACGAAGATCGCCGCCTGCGCGCCGGACACCTGTGGGTGTTCAGCAATGAAGTAGACACTGTCAAAACCCCACTCAGCGCATTTGAAGCCGGACAGGCCGTCGAGATTCAGGACAACAAGGGTGAAGCGATAGGTAACGGCTATGTAAACCCCCACTCACTGATCTGCGCACGTCTGGTCAGCCGCGATACGGAGCACGTACTGGGCAAGTCTTTGCTGGTTCATCGCCTTAACATGGCGCTGTCGTTGCGTGAACGGCTGTTTGATAAACCCTATTACCGACTGGTATTTGGTGATGCGGATAACCTGCCGGGACTGATAGTGGATCGTTTTGGCGATGTATTGGTCGCACAGATTACAACGGCGGGCATGGAACGCTGCAAAGCCGATGTGGTGACAGCGCTGGAGCAGGTAATTAAACCCACTGCCATCCTGTTCCGTAATGACACCAGCAACCGCCGCATGGAAGGGTTGGAAAGTTACACGGAAACTGCACTGGGTACTGTGCCGGATCATGTCATACTTGAAGAGAACGGCATACGCTTCAATGCGCCATTACTCGCCGGGCAAAAAACCGGCTGGTTTTACGATCACCGTTTGAATCGCGCACGCATGCAGCATTACGTACCCGGCAAGCGCGTGCTGGACGTCTTCAGCTACATCGGTGGATGGGGGATACAGGCGGCAACTGCGGGCGCAACACAAACAATCTGTGTGGACAGTTCCGAAGCCGCACTGACCCAGGTGCAACAGAATGCGACACTCAACCATGTCGCCGACCGCGTCTCTATCCTGCAAGGTGATGCATTCGACGTACTCAAGTCATTACGCGCCGATCACGAGAAATTCGACGTAGTGATTCTTGATCCGCCTGCCTTTATCAAACGCAGCAAGGATATGCGCGCTGGCCTGGAAGCCTACCAACGCATCAATCAGCAAGCCATGCAGCTACTCGCCAAAGATGGCATTCTGGTCTCTGCATCCTGCTCGTTTCATCTGCCGCGCACCGGCTTACGTGACGCCATGTTGCGCGCCAGCCGCCACATTGACCGCCACCTGCAAATCATCGAGCAGGGTCATCAGGGGCCAGACCATCCCGTGCATCCTGCCATTCCCGAAACAGACTACCTTAAAACGTTTATTGGCCGGATATTACCGAGTGCATAACAGCACCGGGCTGCAATGCCACCCCCGGTAACGCACGGCGCAATTCCGCAAGCTTGCGCTCAATCAACGGCGAACTGGCCATCTGCGGGTCCGAGTGGTCATAATCTTCGGCGTCCTCCCATTCCTTGACCAATGCTCTGGCTTTCACAAATGCTTCCGGGAACGTAGCGGATGCTGGCAACGCCTCCTGGAAGAAGGCTTTGCCAAAATAGGTCAAATCAGCATCGTCACCGCAACCGAAGGACGTTTGTGTTGCGCTCGCTGCCGTGATTACCAAAGTGTGATCATTTTTTATTTTATCAACAAAACCTCCTGAATAACAGGCAGAGATAACCACCACTTGCCATTTTATACCCGCATCTTTCAAGGTGTCAGACAGCATCTCCGGTGTCAAATCATGCAGGGGAATATCACCCATATTTACCGAAACCTTATGATCTTTCGAACCATGGCTGGTAATATACAAAAATAGGTTCATCCGGGTTTCCTGTGGGTCGTTGATGCCGGATACAGATCAAGTCCGCCACAATGGAAGTAGATGGCAATCTTGAAATGGTCTCTATTCCTGAACCCACAGGCACGTTTTTGTAT
>JAHFRW010000076.1 GCA_023266055.1 Gammaproteobacteria bacterium
TCGCGGGCGATGGGTTTGATGTTACGCCTGGAAACGGCGCGGGTGCGAAATGCCGCGTTGCTGGCCTCGTTTGACCGGTTAAACTTCGGCGTGGCTTTGCTCAATGAAGAAATGGAAGTACTGCATGTGAATCAGGCCGCGAAAGGTGTATTGGCGCGTGATGACGGGCTGAGCCTCAACGCGCAACGCCAGCTTGATAGCTGCACCAGGAATACAGAAAACCCATTACAAAACATCCCCAGCTGGCTAGAAAATGTGCGCGCCACACCGCTATCTGAACAGCCGCATTTTTTGCAAGGCACCGCCGTGGAGCGCGAAAACCACCCTGAAGGAAATGGTCGCGGCCATAAACCACCCGGCAAAAAATACTACGACCTGCAATGTGTGCCGCTGCCCAAAACAGACGCGTGGTTTGCGCAACAGCAAGACGCACGTTACGTGGTGTTCATCACCGACCCGCAGGCGGTGAAATTACCCGATAACGAAAAACTGGATTCGCTTTATGGCCTGACGGCCACCCAGGCAAAAGTGGCGCGCGAGTTTGCGCACGGCGCGAGTTACAAAGAAGCGGCGCGCCGCTTACGGATTTCAGAAGATACCGTGCGTTCGCATATCAAGGAAATCTACCGCAAAACCCGCGTGAACCGGCAGGCAGATTTGGTGCATTTAATCCTATCGATTTCGCAGAGTAGGGTGTAGGAATACGTAACCGGGATAACAACGATGCGCGCATCAAAAAAAGCGTTAGGCCTAACGAGGTTGTACAAAAACTTATTGGAAGTTTTTGTACAACCTTGGGCTATTAAAGAAATTCATATATTTTTCCTATAAAATTCTTTTGTTTCTTCATCTGATGGAAACATCAACTCCACTTTAAACTCACCAACAGTAACGTCCTGGATCGTGCTTAGTTGAGATATAACCGAAAAAAATGACAGGACACAGCCAGCCACTTTAAATTTCGTTGATAAAACAGGCTGGTTTTCGTCAATATTAATGACTTCATCATCAGGGGCTAAACACGCTGTTAAATTTTCTTCCAGTTCTTCTAATCGGCTAGACTCACCCAACACACTTATTTCATGCCTTAACCGCATTAAGACAACTAAAGCTGACTCATGCCAGTTTAAAATTTTCGAGGTCTTAGCGTTATCACATATCAGGGCTTCAACCAGATTTTTATATCCAGCATAACCCAAATTAAACAGTAATTTTTTTGCCGAGTCATTGGCCTTCACAACATCCCAATTTTTATCCAAAACAATAGCCGCATAAGGCATATGGCTCACAATCATTTGGTCAATGGCGCTAAATACCGGCTTTAAATTCTCATGCCCAAAAGATAGCTCTGTATAAACCGGAGCATAACCGGCTGAATATAACCCGCGATTTATTTCTCGCTTGGGTAAAAATAAAAACTCTCCTATTTTAAGGATCATTTCCCTGCTTGGGATGGAACGCCCCGTTTCTATAAAACTGACATGTTTGCTGGAGATATCCAATTCCAAGGACAATTGAAGCTGGCTATATCTTCTTTTCTTGCGCCACTTTCGCAAAATACATCCGATAGAATCATTCATCTTGCGGCTCTTTCAAGGTTTACTTATCAGGAAAAATTCCGGCTTTGCCAGAGGTTATTTACTTACCACAAACACTTACCTCCCAGGTAATTGTTTTATATTCCAGCATGGCTTAGCCTGTACTTTCATACGTCAGGAGATTGGCATGTCACTCAATACACGGGCAAATTTTTTGATGGTTGTTTCCATTATTTTTGGTATTTATTCACTTCTGTGGGGACTCGCCCCTTTTGCCGGGTTTAATATCCCCGCCCGATTCATTCTGGATTTTTCTGACTGGCCTATTGATAACCTATCTGCCCCACTTGATAGAAACACGATGTGGTTATCGGCGATTGCAGCCGGTTTATTGGGCGCTGTTTCCATATTCCTGGGGAGAATTGTTGTTCCTGCACTTAAAGAGGGAAACAGGCCTGTTATTCACGCCACAATTTTGGCAATGATGGTTTGGTATATTCTTGACAGCGCTGGATCAATGGCGGCAGGCGTCAGCTCAAATGTAGTTTTTAATTCGATTTACCTGGCATTGGTATTAATTCCTTTGGTGTGCATTAATAAAAATGCCGTTGCCTAGCAGCCTGTCGGACTTAGGTTGAATCTACTGAAAAAGTGTGAAAACAGTTCATTTTCGCGAAAAACTGTCCTCGCCCCCCACTTTTCCGCTACGATCCCCTACCAACAGGCTGCTTTACAGCTAAACGCAGCTGCAGAAAAATTTCCTGGGTTACCGAACGCCCCCAATCTTAAAATTTATTCGATACGCCAAAGCCCAGCAAGTGTGCGCTGGATTCATACTTGCCGTTATATGCGGCAGTGCCGTTGGGGTCGCTGCCATAGGTGCCGAAAGGCCGGGTTGTTACATAGTCCCGGTCATCTACCATGGCATACATATACGCCGCTTCCACTGTCCAGTCACCCGGTAATGCGTAACGCATACCAAAACTGAATAGATGCCGGTCGGCGTCTGGTACACGCACAGTAAAATGTTCATCACCCTGACCCGTGAGATCGCGCGCGTATCCAGCGCGCAATTGGGTTTGCGCAGTCAGGTCATAACTGGCGCCCAAGCGAAACGCATTGGCATTATCCCAAGCGTTGGTGCTGGTCACTAGCGTTGTGCCATTCGTCGCGTTTTTCACAAGGATTTGGTTGAATTTTTTCCAACTGGTACGTTCAACATCAAATTCAATACCCAGTTTATCGGTGGCTTGATAGCGCGCGCCGATCTGCAACATCCATGGCAACCCCAGTTCCGTGGTGGCCACCGTGGTATTGACTAAACCATCAATGGGCACGTTAACCGCCGCACGATAAGAGGCGCCAAAACTCCACGGGCCATGCACATGCAGCACGGCAGCGTTCCAGCCAAACTCACTGCCATCACCACTGATGGTGACTGCCTGGGTATCGAGCTTCACTTTCTTAACGTAGTAATAATCCACGCCAAACGCAGCGCTGGTATTGGCATTGAATTTGTATGACACATTGGGGTTGATATTCACCATCTCAATCTTGCTTTGCGCGGGATGAGCTGGCCGGGTGGCGGGCGCTGACAAGATGGGAAAAGTATTCGCCGGCCAATCCGTCGACAGCCCGAACGGCGCGTTGACACTCAGCCCCAAGCTCCACTGAGGGGCAATCTGACCCGTAACATAAAAATTTGGAATCACCACAATGCTCCCACTATCTCCGGTTACCGTACTCGCACCACCGACAGGGGTTGCATTCAGCGCATGATCAACAAGAACCAGCCCTCCCATCACATGCGCGCCGTCATGAAATGACATTGCAGCCGGGTTATAGGGCAGAGCACCCAGCTCCAGCGGATTAGCCACCAACGCATTGCTCATCGCCAACCCTGCAATGGAAACTTCAGGTATGCGGAAACCGGAGGCATGTACCTGACTCGCCATCACACCCGCGCATACCACACCGATCATTAAATTATGCTTCATAAAACCTCCCTGTGATTTTGATTACATAACACTCTATGTAGCATCAAGCAAAACATATGGAAAAGCAAGTTCTACAATAAAGCACTACTGAATCACCCTATTTTTTCATGACTTTCGGCTAACGGGGTGTTTAATTAACAACCATCCATGGGCTACATTTATAAACCTCTTTCTCTACACCAGCGTTATGCGATACCCTGTTTATAGTGCATTCGACCATGGAAATCACACTTTAATAATCAAACATGTTGTGGAACTCATTCATACGTAACACGAACACGAAATGTACCTCCGAATTGGCAAGAACTGTGCTTGTGAGTGTGTTCGTCTTTATCCTGCATTCCATCACGGTTTTCGGCACTGCCCTTGCGGGATGGTCACAACTCACGTCGGGCACTGCCAACAACCTGAAGGCTCTCCATTTCTCTGATGCAAACATTGGTTACGCGGTCGGTGAAAATGGCACGATTCTCAAAACCATCAATGGCGGCACCCACTGGATCAGCCAATCCATTGGAGGCGCAACGCTGAATTCCGTTTCCATTGCACCGGCAGGCACCAGTTACGAAGATTTTCTGGCTTACACCGAGAATGATCCGTCAAACATCGTTACCGTTAAGCGCTACAATACCTCCACAAACGGTTCGCATGCAAGCAACACCAATAGCATCGTCTATCGTGATTATGGCGCCGGATTTTTCAATAGATGCGGCCGAGTATACGCATCTCTTTGAATTCGTGCATGGATCCAACACCAAAAGTTACAATGTCCCATGGGCCGTATCAAATGGTGTCATGGGGTTTCTCAATATCAACTCCGGCTATATGCTGGCGACTGATGGCATTGACAATGGCGCCAACGCAGGCAAGCTGAGTTCCGTCTGGCTTTACAATAACACTGCCAACACGCGCACCTCAACCAGCATCGCCACTACGTATACCGATCAGATTCTCTATGGAAAAGCCGTTGTCACATCAACCACTGTAACCGTGACCCTCTATTCAGATGCCGCCAGAGCATCGCAGATCCTGACACTTAGCCACCCCTCCAGCAACTCATCATTCCGGTATATTTACGGCTATCAGAAACGTGATGCTGACACCGACAACTCTACATACTCGACAAGCAATATGGATATCCAGGCACAAACCGGATACATCGCACGAAATGGTGGCGCGATAATACGCACCACCAGCGGTGGCGCCGCATGGAACGCCAACACCGCGGCCGCCATCAACCTGAATAGCGTTCACTTCATTACCCCACAGACTGGCTGGACAGTGGGCGTGAGTGAAACCATCCTCAAAACCACGGACGGCGGCGCCCTCTGGACAAGCCAGCGCAGCGGGGCAACCACGCTGAATGGCATCTTCTTTATCGACGCGAACAATGGTTACGCGGTGGGTGACAGCGGACTCATACTGAAAACCGTCAACGGAGGAAGTACGTGGGCATCACAAACTGTTGGCACTGACCATCTTTTATCGGTTCATTTTCCTACGTCCAGTGTAGGTTACGCAGTGGGACAAAACGGTGCCATCCTGAAAACGACGAACAGCGGTACTAGTTGGACGCCCATGCAGTATGGCGGATCAAACTGGACGAATGTTCAACTCGCATCCGTTCAATTCTAAGGATGCCAACACGGGTTGGGCAGTGGGCGCAAGCGGTGCGATTATCAAAACCATGAATGGTGGAACACTCTGGTTTCCACAGACATCACCTGTGGCCGGTATCTTATTTACGGGCGTCCATTTTACTGACACCTCTACGGGCTATATTGTGGGCTCAGGAGGCACCATTTTAAAAACAACCGACGGTGGTGGGACCATCTCGTTTCCCATTGTCAAGCAGGCATGGATAGCGGGAGGAACAGCACCGTTACCATCACCCGTGCTTGCAGGGAAAGGCTCGACCATCATCTTTCTAATTTACGTTAAAAATACCACGGCATCCCTGATTGCCGACGTGCGCATCAATGATGCTCTTGACGAAACGGCATTCCAATACATTGCCAACAGTCTGATTCGAACAAGTGCAGCATCTCCGCCAGCCAATACAGATACCGATCTTGCCATCTTCAACGCCAGCGCTGCTGGAACCGGCACCGCCCTGAGTGATGCCGTCGATGGAGATGTTGCATCTGCTCAGGACACCGGAGGTATCGCAGGCGTAGACCGAATTACCGTGGGTGCCGTAACAGCGCAAGCCAACGCTGGCGCATCAGTACGGTGGCAATCAACGTTCGCGCTGCGTTTCGAGGTCAAGATAAAATAATACATCAATCATCACTAGTACGTAACATATTACCGGACACACGAAACACTACACATCCGTGCGCAACAAAAAGGTCACCGGCCCGTCATTGGTCAATGACACCTGCATGTCGGCACCAAAACAACCCGTGGCAATGGTGGGGTGGTAATAACGTGCCTGATGCACGAGATAATCAAACAGATGTGCCGCAAGCGCTGGAGAGGCAGCGGCGCTAAAACCGGGGCGCAACCCCTTGCGTGTATCCGCCGCCAGAGTGAATTGCGGCACCAGCAATAAACCGCCTTTCACATCACGTACGCTCAGATTCATTTTGCCCGTCATATCCGCAAACACTCGATAGTCAAGCAAACGATTCAGTAAACGCTCAGCGTGCTGCTCCGTATCATCCCGCTCAACACCAACCAGCACCAGCAGTCCGGCATCAATAGCGCCCACCACCGCATGTGCCACCGTAACCTGCGCTGCGGTGACACGCTGCAACAACCCGATCATGGCCTTAAACGGTGAGCCAAGGTCATGGCCGCTTTAATCAAGGCATCCGTAATACCCGGCTCACTGGCGGAATGACCAGCGTCAGGAATGATTTTCAATGTCGCCTGTGGCCAGGCGCGGTGTAACGCCCAAGCATTTTCGACAGGACACACAATGTCATAACGACCGTGCACTATAATGGCGGGAATGTCTGCCAGACGATGTGCGTTACGCAGAACCTGATCCGTTTCAAGAAAACTGTCATGCATGAAATAATGGCATTCAATGCGCGCCAGACTTAACGCCGTGGAAGGTCGCGCAAAATGATCAACCACTGATTTACTTAACTGCAGGGTAGCGGCGCGCCCTTCCCACAACGACCACGCCTTGGCAGCGGCCATGCGCGCCACCTCGTCATCACCAATCAGGCGTTTATAATAGGCGTGCACCAGATCGCCGCGCTCGGCCTCGGGAATGGGACGCAGATAATCTTCCCAGTAATCAGGGAAAATGCGGCCCGCACCCTCCTGGTAAAACCAATGAATTTCACGACGGCTGCACAGGAAGATACCGCGCAGGATCAGTCCGGACACTCTGTCAGGATGCGTTTGCGCATAGACCAGACCCAACGTGGAACCCCACGAACCGCCGAACACCACCCACTTGTCAATGTTCAAATGCTGGCGGATCACTTCCATGTCCGCCACTAACGCCTGCGTGGTGTTGCCAGTCAACTCAGCATGCGGCGTGGAACGCCCGCAACCGCGTTGATCAAACAACACGATGCGATACACATTGGGGTCAAAAAAACGGCGGTGGTAAGGTTCGCAGCCCGCACCCGGGCCACCATGCACAAAAACGACAGGCAACCCATCAGGATTGCCGCATTCTTCGATGTAAAGCTGATGCGGCTTATCGACAGCCAGTCGATGCGTTGTATAAGGCTTGATTTCGGGGTAGAG
>JAHFRW010000031.1 GCA_023266055.1 Gammaproteobacteria bacterium
AGTGCTGGCATATAGCCTGCTGAGTATCGCGGCCGTACAGGCCATTCTATTATGGATACAGGATCGGCAGTTGCGCAGCAAACATCCTGGCGGCTTCATACGCTCCCTGCCCCCCTTGCAAACCATGGAGACCCTGTTGTTTCAGATGATTGGTGTGGGCTTTGTTCTGCAAAGTTTATCGCTGGTGAGTGGTGCAGTTTTTCTGGAAAATATGTTTGCCCAGCATCTGGCACACAAAACGGTGCTGTCGATTATTGCCTGGGTAGTATTTGCCGTGTTGTTATGGGGACGCTGGCACTTTGGCTGGCGCGGTCGTACCGCGATCCGCTGGACATTAAGCGGGGCTGTGGCGCTGATGCTGGCCTACTTTGGCAGCAAGCTGGTACTGGAACTGGTACTGCATCGTTAGATCACACCTTTTACTGCGGTAACATCAGAAAGGCAAAAACGGTTACGCCCGGTCTCTTTGGCCTTGTAAAGCGCCTCATCCGCCATTTCAATTAACGCCGCAGGAATGCCTCCCTCACGCGGCATGGTACTCGCCACGCCCAGACTAATCGTCACATGATCTGCCGTCTGGGAGTGGGTGTGCTCTACCTGCAACGCCTCTACCGCGCTACGCAATTTTTCGGCGATCATTGCCGCGCCTTGCGGATCAGTATCCGGCAACACGATCACAAACTCTTCGCCACCATAACGTGCCGCCACATCTGCCGCACGCTTCAGCTCACCATCCAGTGTACGTGCTACCCGTCTTAGACAGGCGTCTCCACCTTGATGTCCGTAATTGTCGTTATATGCCTTGAAATGGTCAATATCAATCAGGATCAATGCCAGTCTTTTGCCATCCCGAGCAGCGCGCAACCATTCCTGCTCCAGATACTCATCAAAACGACGCCGATTGGCAATCCCGGTCAAGCCATCCAGGCTGGACAGACGCTGCAATTCGCTATTCTTCTTTTCAAGTTCGACCTGTAGATCACGCAATTCACGATAGGCCTCATCACGTTGCTGCTGAGCCATGTAACTGCGGGAATGCGCGCGAATACGCGCGACCACTTCAAGCTGATCCGGAAATTTGACCAGATAGTCAGTAGCCCCCAATTTAAAGGCTTCCTGTTTGGTCTTGGGATCTTCCCTGCTCGACAACACCACAATCGGCGTTGTTTTGGTAATCGGATTTGCACGGAAAAAACGCAGCAAGACCAGACCATCCACATCCGGCATGACCAGATCCTGCAAAATCACCGTGGGGCGAAACTCAATAGCCTCATTCATGGCACGGGTAGGGTCTGCACAAAAGCGTAATTCGATGTCGGGCTCCCCCTCCACCATGCGTTTCAACGCCTCTCCTACAATGTCCTGGTCATCAATAAGCAGGACGCGCGCGACATCTGCAGGCTCTGAAGCCATGGCTGACATGGCCGATCGATCCTTGTTACTCATAGTGCGTGTATCCTCACGTCCTTGGCTCCATGATTAATGTCGGCAATATCCTTACAATACTTGATCAGGGCAGGGGCTATACTATCAATGGGTAATATGCTCACAGCCGCCTTCAGATCAGCCGCCGCTTTGGGCATACCATACACGATGCAACTGGCTTCATCTTCGGCGATCGTATGCGCCCCACGCTCCCGTAACCGCAACAAGCCCCTTGCACCATCCCGGCCCATCCCCGTCAACAAGGCAGCGACCAGGCGACCTTTCCAGTGCTTTGCCACGCTATCAAAAAAAACATCTACCGACGGTCGATATGCAAGCTCCGAGGGGAAATGTGTATATCCCAAATATTGATTCGCATGCATCACCAGATGATTATTGGTTCCCGCCAACAAGACCGTACCCACCTCGGGACAATCACCTTCTTTGGCAAGACGCACATTCAGCGGAGACTGTTTATCCAGCCATGAGCTTAACTCGCCTGCAAATTGTGCATCCACATGCTGCACAATAATTACAGGAGCGGGGTAATCCGCAGGCAAATGAGACAGGATTTGCGCCAAAGCCTGCGGCCCTCCCGTCGATGAGCCAATAACCACCAGGCGGCGCGTCCCTTGCAAACCTGCATCACTTGGCAGTTTAAGACATGAAGACTGTGCAGGAGCAACACTTCGTGTCAATCGTTCAATAGTTTTCAGTTTGGCCTGAAATGTTTCGCAGCTTTCACAAGCGTAAATCTCGGCCTGCGGATAGAGTACCGGTGTATTCACCGCATCCAATGCACCCGCGCCCATAGCCTCAAATACACCTGCTGCCTGATTGTCGATGGATGTAGTCACAATTAGAATCGGGCAAGGTGTTTTGGCCATAATGCGCCGCGTTGCCTCTGCACCATCCATTACGGGCATAAGAAGCCCCATCAAAATAAGATCAGGCTTATCCTCGGCACAGCGCCGCACGGCTTCCTCACCATTATGCGCCACCCAGGCGACCTGATGAACACCCGTCGCGTGTACTCCACGACGCAGACTCTCTATTGACGACAATATATCATTCACAATCGCAATTCTCATGACACTGCCTCCCCGATCATATCGTGCACTGCCTGCAATAAAGTATCATCATGAAAGCTACCTTTGGTAAGATAGTAGTTCGCACCCGCATTCAACCCACGATGACGATCCTCCATTCTATCTTTATAGGACACTATCATCACGGGGATGCTCTTGAATCTGGGGTCCTGCTTGATTAAACGAACCATTTCAACGCCATCCATACGTGGCATATCTATATCCGTAACAACCAGATCATATTTACCATTGCGCACAGCATTCCAGCCATCCACACCGTCTATGGCGACATCTACTTTATAACCACTGTTTTCAAGAAGATTGCGCTCCACTTCGCGAACGGTAATGGAATCATCAACCACCAGAATATGTTTCCTTGCATCATGATGCTCGGATATTTCAGCATCAATTCTATTAAGACGACCTTCCTTAACAATCTCCGCTATTGAATGCAACATATCATCGATATCGACAATTAAAACCGGGGAACCATCTTCCATGAGCGCCGCCGCACTAATATCCTTGACCTTACCCAATTTGCTGGGCAAGACATGAATCACCAAATCACGTTCACAAATAAAATTATCCACCACCAGGCCATAACAATTATCATGATCGCCTATAACGACTACAGAGAGGTTATCCTTCGAATCCACATCACTTTTCACATCCATAATCTGGGCGGCGGAAACCAGGCCAACATGCCGTCCATCAACATGCAAATACTGATTCCCTTCAATGGACTCAACACTGGATTTATCCGGGCGCAAAATACGCTGAATACGGACCAATGGAAAAGCATAAGGTTCATTAGCAATACCCACCAGCAATGCCGGAATCACAGACAACGTCAACGGCAACTGCATCTGGAAACGTGTACCCTTGCCAAACTGTGATGTCAAACGCACCATACCACGCATTTTCTGCACTGTATCATGCACAACATCCAGACCTACGCCACGACCAGAGATTTCTGTAACCGCATCGCGAGTGGTGAAACCCGGCAGAAAAAGAAATGCCAATAGCTCTTCTTCTGTCAGTTTAACTGCCATTTCAGGTGACACCAGACCCCGACCCAGCACTTTGGCACGCAATTTCTCTACATTCACACCTCGTCCATCATCTTCAATGACGATAGATAACATGCCGGCCTGATGATAAGCAGACAAACGCAATGTACCTTTTGCAGGCTTCCCTGCCAGGGCACGCTCGTCGGGAGATTCAATACCATGATCTACCGCATTGCGTAACAAATGGTTAAGCGGAGCTTCCATTTTATCCAGGATCTCCCTGTCTACCATGGTATCCTGCCCTTTAATATCCAGATGAACATCTTTTCCCAGCGAACGCGCGACATCACGTACCATTCTCGAAAAGCCATGCACACCATCCACAAAAGGACGCATTCGGCTTGTTACCACTTCACGTCGCAAGCGCCATGACAGATTACTCAAGCGATTATCAAAAGATTCCAACTCGGACAAACGCTCCGCAAGAAATTCACGGCACGCAGATACTTTATGCTGAATTTCCCGCAAAGATGAATGAACCTTATTACCACTTTCATCAGAACCTATACTTTCCGATAATTTATCAATCAATCCCACCAACTCCACCTGTCGGCGCTTAAGACGCAACATGGATTTAGCGTAAGGCTGCAACCAGTTCGACTCAATCATGGCCTCGCCAGCCAATCCCATCAAACGATTAAGTTGGTCTGTGCTTATTCTTAATACCCTGTCCTTGGATGAAGTTTCAGACACTTTGGCTGGGGAAGGTATCACGGCAGGACTATCAACAACGGTAGATTTTGCATTGTCTTTAAGGATCACTTCACCAGACAATATTGACTTCAACATCAATAACAAATCATCATATGTTTTTTTATGTTGCCTCATCCACTCATCAATGGACTCTTCCAGAGTAGTGATGCGGGATATCATATCAATACCCTTCAACAAGGCATCAACATAACTCGCATTAAAAACAAGCTTTCCTGTCTGCGCAGCAACAAAGCTATCCTCCATTAAATGTGCCACCTCGACGATGGAATGCATGCCTACAAGCCGCGCCGCTCCCTTAATGGAATGTGCAGCACGCATCAGAGATTCGAGATGCCTGGTTGCCGACGGGTCCTGCTCAAGAGACAACAACCCTTCAGTTAAAACAGTAGCCTGCTGCTCCACCTCTGAGCGGAACAAGGCCAACATTGTTGGGTCTATCGAGGCCACACCTTTAGAACCCTCTTCCTGGGTCACCCTTTCTCCGTCAGATTGCCTCTTTCCACTCTCACCAACATCTTCTTTAACAAGAATGGGGGAAGTTGACAAGATTTTAACGAGGGAACTCACCATATCATCAAGCATCTTCTGATTTTTTGATGCCCATGATTCTGGTGATTCCTGCAAGAGACCAATTCGAGCCAGAATGTCAGTACATTGCAGCAACACTTCAATGCTGTCGGCACCAAGAATTAATTTTCCCTGCTGGGCCGCAACGAAAACATCCTCCATGGCATGAGAAATTCTGGCAGCAGGCGGCACATCCACCAATTTGGATGCGCCCTTGATCGAATGAGCGGCTCTCATTAAATCATCCAGCCGCTCACTCTCGGTGGGATCCTGCTCCAGCTTCAGAAGATTATCAGACAAGGTCATGGTTTGCTGCTCCACTTCAACACGGAACAAATCAAACATGGAGAAATCGCCGGCATCCATTACGTAATTCCTCGCTCTAATGCCGGAAACAATAACGCATCATCAAGACAACCTATATAACGTTCCTCGCCACCCTCTTTCCACAACAACATGCCACAAAGATAGTCTTTTGCGCTATGTATTACCGTTGAAGGTGGCGCCAATAAGTCTCTAGCGGAATAACGCTGAATATCACGCACCTCACCTACAGGAAAGACATAGCGAACACCCTCCTTTGCTATGACTATCATCCGCTCGTAAATACCCTTGGAAACATTTGTTCCCTGCACTTCGCCCTTTTTTATATCCAGCAATTGTCCAAGAGAGACGCACAGTTGCAGCTCGCCACGTATATTAACCAAACCACGCAGTATTTTTCCACGTCTATGTGGAATGCTGTGTACACTACGAAATTGCACCACCTCCTGAAAGAGATTTGTCGGCAATCCCAACCACTCTTCACCAATTCTGAACACTACGATTGACGAGGTATCATGTAGTTTTTTTTCGGATTTATTTTCAGCAAGAATATGCGCCTGCTCTTGCATATATTCAGGAGAAATATCCCTATCCAGCAATTGTCGTGCCGCAGAAGAATAAACCTTGCAATTGGAACAATGGACAACTTTCTCGAGCTCCGGACAACGTGGTCTGACATGGCCCCATACACCGATCTTATTCCAGCAGTCATTGGTTTTTATATCTGGATTAGCCATACTTTACATCCATCAGTATCACCAAAAAAACAGGTCATTCAGACTCAGACAGGCGTCTGGCACGTGTTCGGTAGATCGTTGCGGCCGCCAAATCACCTTGTCGTTCGGCGTGCCCTGCAAGGTGAATCAATGCCTGATAATGTTTCGGATCAAGGTACAGCGTCTTATGGAATAATTCCCTTGCCGAACCAGAATCTCCTTGTGCCTCACGCACTACACCTAACAAATAATAAGCAGCACCAGAGTATGGATCATTCGCCAAATGCTGATCACAAAGCCGGGCGGCTTCAGTCAGATTTCCCTGGTCAGCCAATAATGCCGCTATCTTTAATAACTTCTCGCTGTCTTTATCCTCAATCGTTTTCTTATCGGAAACTACTTCGACCTTGGAAATATTAACAACTTTGGGCATGGCAGCCTGAAGAGAAATACTGTTAGGGCGAAAAAAAAGGGAAGAATCACTTTTGTAAATACAACCATCATCCATATTATTTCCAACCATATTGTTAGAATAAATGGTTTTGATAGTTTCTTTATTTTTTAATTTTTCAACTTTCCTATAGCAAAATGTTCCAGTTCTACGTACCAGAGAAAAAAAATCATGGTCAATACAGCCTGACTCCGCATGCCCTACAAAAAGCATACCTTGTTCGCTCATTAGACCATGTAATTTCATCAAAGCTTTCGCCTGTGTAGGACGATCAAAATAGATCAATAAATTCCTGCAAAATATCGCATCATAAGCATATTCATTTGTCATGAAACTCTCATCCAATAAATTTCCATGCCTGAATTGTACTGATTCACGAACCGGATCATTAATTCTATATCCGCCTTCTATCACATTGAAATACCGACTTACAGCGTCTCCTTCATCCCCACGAAAAGAATTTCGTCCATAAAAACCCTGTCCAGCACGCGCTATGACCTTGGCGCTGATATCTACAGCATCAATGTGAAACTGATTTTTATTAAAACCAACATCCATCAAAACCATAGCGATGGAATAGGGCTCCTCTCCACTTGAACACGGCACGCTTAACACACGAAAAACCTGGCCATAATTAGACTTCAACCACTCCATGGATGCATATTCAGCCAACAGCCGAAATGGTTCAACACCACGAAAAAACCACGTTTCCGGCACTGTAACCTCATCGATCAGCGCCTGCAGTTCTAATGATGAGCTCTTCAAAAGCGCAACATAGACATGCTTTTCAGAGATTCCACATTGCACCATACGTCTATTAATTGAACGTTCTACCGTGACAGATCCGATGGAAGAACTATCCAGTCCTATAGTTTTTTTAAGCAATTCCTCTATCTCTGTTGCCATGCATTAGTCATCCGCACCAATAACACCAACAGTCTCTTCATGATGGTCATGGAACAAGACAGCCTGCATCGCACAAGGCAATATTTTCATGGTATTAATTACCTGAGTAATAGATCCATCACGGATGACCACATCACCCAAAAATGGTGTATCTTTTGTCACTACGCCTGAACTGACAAGATCGTGATCTGATATTTTTACGGTTTCAGTGGTTTTCTCAATCAATAGCCCCAGCAAATAATAACGAGAATCATGCCCTCCCTGATAGTTCACCAGCACTATACGCGAGCTTATTCTGTCTCGCGACACATGAGAAGACATCAACAGTGTCAAGTCAACCACGGGAACCGTCTTGCCACGATAATTAAGCAAGCCAGACACATATTCCGGGCCATGAGGAAAGTGCTTTAACGTCACATTAGGTAGAACCTCAACGATATCACGCACGTTAATCCCATAACTATCACCACCCACATTGAATAACAAAATCATCATGTGACTATTTTCCGCCTATGTCACGGTTAACCAATAATTTTGAAGCGGGATACACCTGTCTGGAGTCCGTTTGCAGCTTCATTTAATCGTTCTATCACAATGTTTGACTGCCTTAATGAATCCACAGTTTGCTGAGCCGACTCGCTAAGCATAACGATAGCCTGCTTGATCTGATCCGCGCCTTGCGATTGGAAATGCATACCCTCGTTAACACTTTCAAAACGCGGCGTGAGCTCCCTGACCTGGGCGATGATATGTGTCAGTTGAGAGCTGACCTGTCGAACATCATCGACACTACGTCGAACCTCCTCGGAAAATTTGTCAACGCTCATTACACCGGCTGTCACAGCTGACTGCATTTCCTTGATCATTTGCTCAATATCCCATGTGGCAACTGCCGTTTGATCTGCCAAACGACGAATCTCGGTCGCAACAACGGAGAATCCCAGGCCATATTCACCCGCTTTTTCCGCTTCAATAGCTGCGTTAAGTGATAACAGATTCGTCTGATCAGCAACTTTTGAAATCGTGGTTACGACGGTATTAATGTTATTTGCTTTTTCACTTAAAACCTCCAGCTTGCTGGCAATGGCGGTCGAAGCATCGACCATATGTCGCATGGTATTTTCCATCTTTTCCAATGCTGTCTGACCATCTGTAGCCGAGTTTGCGGTACTTTCCGAGACACGTGAGACAGCATCCATGGTAGTCACCAATTCCTTGGTCGTTGCAGAAATTTCGGTTGCTGTTGCTACCATTTCATTGACTGTAGCGGCCTGCTCGGTCATGGTGGCTTCCTGCTGACGTGACGTCGCTGCAATTTCCGTGGATGATGATGTCACCTGAATCCCTGAACGTTGTACCTGCGAAACCAGCACATTCAGATTATCCATCATACGTTGCAGAACCAGTGCCAGCTGCCCAATGCCATCATTACCACCCACAGTAATTTTTCCGGTTAAATCCCCTTCAGCAGCCTTGCTCACCACTGCCAGAATGCTATTTACCTTATGCTTGAGATCTTCCATGGAAACACGCTTTTCTTCAATCGAAAGCCGCAGGTTATCAATCATCACCTGCAATCCCGCACCAAGCTCACCTACTGCATCAGTACCAGTAAAAGTGATTTTTCCTGTCAGATCACCCTTGGCCGCCTTGTTAACGACGTCTAACAACACATCCACTTTATTACGCAACTCCTGGGTCGCGGCACGCTCACGCGCATCATTGGCATCTGCCATATCCGCCATGTCATTAAAAGCCTTACTTAAGCGACCAATCTCATCAGAGCTTGTTACAGTACAGCGCGCAGACAAATCTCCCTTGGAACGGTTCGATACCACACTCATCAGGCCTTCTAATGGACGTGTAATCCAGCCACGCAATATCATGCTTGCGATAATTAGACCTAAAATCATCAATATTAAATTGGCACCGGCACCCACCAATAGATCCCGCTCGACCCTGTTATCCAGTTCAGCCAATGAATAACTTACACGTACCGCACCATTGACTGTACCAGACGGTACATTATGGCAAGCAAGGCAATTTACATCGCCGGTATTTTCAGTGGCTTTAAAAGGCGTCACTACTGTCAATGCACGCCCTTCGGCATGAGCATCCACCTTGACCACTTCTTCGCCACGTAATGCCCTGAAATCCAGATCATCCACAGGTTGCTCATCAGCAAATCCAGGCCCGAATTGCTTGTTTACCGGCTCGCCACGGACTACGCGCGCATCCAACACACCATGTCTTCGCAAGGTTTTTTTACGTAAAATGTCACGCTGATTCATCGTACCCGTCAACATCAGGGTATTAAGTGCATCAAAATATGATGCCGTCATATCCTTGGTATGATTCGTAGCTAAATCAAGTATATTCTCTTTCTCCCTCACACCCGCATAGAATGTGACCGAACCCACGACGAGAATAAACACCAGGGCCACTATCAAATTGACTTTGGCCAAAACGGGTAAGCGATTCAGCACAGGAATACGGTTAATCAGCGATAACATAATGAAATGTCCTTTTTCTTTGGATAGACACAACGCAACAGGCACGACACCACCTGGCTAATCAGCGGCAAAAAATACTAAAACTTTAATGGAAGGAAAGGGGTTACGGAACTGCCCTGCATGGATTCAGGGCAATGAAAGACAAATGATGAAGTGTGACGGGAATTACCCGCGTTTCAGATACGGATCGTGGAATATATCGGCAGATGATCGGGCAGGGTTTTCTCCGACACCCGCCCCAAATTCGATCAAGGGCGCTTCATATGTTTTAGATGGCGGCGCACATACCAAATGACACCCACCAATAGAATCACGCCTATTACGGCATCAAAGCGGTGAAAGTAGACACCCAGGGTATTCCAGTTCTGACCCAGTGTTAATCCTACCCACGCCAACCCCCAGCACCAAATATAGGATCCTGCAAAGGTATAAATCACAAAACGCCCCATCGCCATGCGGCTAACACCCGCAGGAAAGGCAATAAATGTACGAATAACCGGCAAGAGCCGCCCTACAAAGATGGTGATATCACCATGCCGTTGAAACCAACGATCTGCCAGGACCAGGTCATGATGAGAGACAAGGATATATTTACCATACTTTTCTACAAAAGGCCGGCCACCCCATGCTCCGGCATAGTACGCGACAAATGAACCCAATACACAGCCTATCGCACCCGCCATGGCGACCGCCCACAGCTGCATCTCGCCCTTGAACACCAGATAACCGGCAAATGGCATAATAATTTCCGAAGGCAGAGGGATGCACGCACTCTCTATTGCCATGAGCAGCACAATACCGGCATAACCCAGATTGGATATGGTCGCTATGACAAAGCCCGCTAAAACAGTAATAATTTTTTCAATCACCAGCGGCTACCAAAAATAAAATAGCACGAGCGTACCAAGTACAATGCGGTAGTAGGCAAAAATCGTGAAGTCGTGGCGTCCTACATAGCCCAGAAACAATTTCACGACCACCAATGCAGTGACAAATGCCGATAAAAACCCGGCAGCAAACAACCCCGCATCTTCAATCTGCAATAAATCCCGGCTTTTGTATAATTCATACAACGTGGCCGCAAACATGGTCGGCATTGCCAGAAAAAAAGAAAACTCCGTTGCCGTGGTACGTGACAAGCCGCTTACCAGTCCCCCCATAATCGTTGCGCCGGAGCGTGACACCCCTGGGAACAACGCCAGCATCTGCGCCAACCCCACTTTAAAGGCATCCATGGGACGCAATTCATCAACAGTCATGACACGGGGTTTATACATTTTGCGTTCAATAATTAAAATTGCAACACCCCCAACAATCAAGGCACAAGCAACGCTCACCGGATTAAAAAGATAAGCTTTAATGGTTGTATGAAACATTAATCCCACGATAGCGGCGGGCATAAAGGCAATCAGCAGGTTCAGTACAAAGCGTTGCGACGGTGCCTGATCCAGACTTCCCAGCACAGTCCGTATCTTGGCCCGATATAACCACGCAATGCCCAGTACAGCACCCAACTGAATAAATATCGCGAAGGTTTTTGCACGCTCCCCGGTAAAATCCATCAAATCTTCAGCAATAATCAGGTGACCGGTGGATGAAACGGGTAAAAATTCTGTTAGCCCTTCAATCAGACCCAGGAGAACGGCCTTTAATAACAACATACTATCCATGAAAACCCCATTGCGGCGATGCTCAGCGAGCATAAAAATATGGTTATTCTATATGGTAAACGCCACGATGCGCTATCACACCCTCAGAAAATGAGCATGGAAATGCTACAGCCACCTCTTAAATGGCTATATTTCAACAACCTGCTACATCTTATTTAATGAGATTTATACGCGGGAACGGCATGATTGGCGGGCCAGTGTGTAACCATGAGCGATACAATAATCCAGCCATTCACTCAAAAACCGGTTAATGCGACACTTTTCTCTTAGGTTATGTACATTCAACGTCGCATCAGGGTGGAATATCTGTAATGGGGAATGGCACTGATAACTCAAAACCTCCGCTACCCTGGCGTCATGATAAACACGAATCTTCATAAACGGATCAACGATCATCGCGCTATTCAGCCGCAGATAACGGATATTATTCATACGCAAATGGTGCGTTAATGCAAGTGTTGTGGTGTATTTGCTATGTTCGAGAATATCCAACTGTAACGTCAGACCATCATTACCATGTGACTGTAACGTCCCTGCCGCCGTCCCAAGCTCCGGCACCAGCCAGGCCAATCGTTCAAAATTGGCCTCATAGTCACTTGTTTGTTGCCTCACATCGTACTTCATAGACCTTTGACTCATTCACAGCAGTTATTATTTATTTAATACCACACACATTAATGGCCTGTCATTAATTATAGCGTCCTGTGTGGGCAAAACTTTCGCTCAATTAACAGCCCACCCACCTTCACATCCAGGACCACCGCGAGAATTCATGAATATCATAAAAAGTCAACATTTTTCTCAAAAAACCCCCTAAGTTTTACGTCGTGATCAGCCGCTACCTTAATTGAAGGGTTATTTTTCTCTTATTAAAAATGCGCCAGAAACAAGCGTACATCACAGGTACATGACTATGATAGAATTTCTTGCAGAAGTAGTAGTCCTCTCTTTCACGATGGGCGGCCTTATCGGTGCAGTGGTTGCGCTGAAACTGGTAGCACCCCGGAAAGTAGACGTAACGGTCACTGGCAGCACCCTGGAATCCGGCACACCGAAATAACAAGCCCGCTGCGCTCGGTACGCTTATTATTTTCCCTCGCCAGCAGACAAAACTACCTTACGTCTGCCCGCTTGACTTTACAGAGCGGGGCTTACCCTTATTGTCTACCACCACCAAAATTTGTTACAGTCAACCCCTGTTACGCTCACTACAAAGGCGACTCTCATGGAAACACACCCAATGCTTGCCGCATTTCGTTTTGCACGCCACCTGCTTCGTGGACATACCCTACCGGCTATCACGCTGTTATTGGCTTTCTGCGGGTTCCAGTCCGCCGCATTTGCCGCCGACAACAACGCAGCGCCTGCCAACGGCACACGCACCCCTCAGAGCGACCCCCTCGCAGACTTTCTGCGCTCACTGGAACCAAACCTGCAACAGGCCATGAGCGATTCCTTATTCATATACCGGAATGCACCGCGCATCACTCGGGCCGCTGACCAAAAGCGCCTCATCTTTGGTGAAGCTACCGCGCCCCTGCATTTAATAGAATGGACAGATATTCGTTGTCCGCACTGCAAACATCTGGAAAATGCACTGGAAGAAATTCGACGCGTTGCTCCGGCAGGTTCCTGGAGCGAAGAAGCGCGCCATTTTCCACTCGACTCCGAGTGCAACCCTAATGCTCAGCGCTCTGATGGCAGTGGCGTCAGCTGTCTGGCGGCAAAACTGCAAATTTGTCTGGCGATGGACAATTCAAAATCAACGGAATTCAATCGCGTGCGCAGCACACTATTCAAGGAACAACGCGTCCTCACGCGTGACAGAATATGGCAAATTGCCACCACCGACACCAAGCAACGCAAAAAACTCGAAGCTTGTGTCAAGTCACCACAAACTGCAAAGACACTGCGTGAGGACATTGACTACGCCATACAGCACAAGCTCGAGGGCACACCTCTGGTTGTCATCAATAACCGAAAAGCCACGGCATTACCCGCCATGATTTACACCATGATCATGGTGATGGGCCGAGACAACGACCCTGGCTTCAAGGTATTACCATCACCCAACACACAACCATAACTGCTGGAATAGTCCGCTACGCTGACACATGAGTTTTATCGACGGCGTAGTCACCTTACTACTTGCAGGCTTATGCTGGTTCTGGTGGGATAGCTTAAAGGTTCGGGAGCGGGCCATACGACTCGCCCTGCGCGCTTGCGAAGATGCGAAAATGCAATTGCTTGACCATACGGTGGCGCTGAAAAAAATCTGGCTTGGACGCAGACCGAATGGCCGTATCGCTCTGCTGCGATTTTACGAGTTCGAATTCAGCAGCACAGGAGATGAACGGCACAAGGGATTAATCGTGGTATTAGGCATGGCTCAACAATATGTCACCATGAATCTGCCACAAAACCGCACTATTACCATGGATCAGGATGTTTAACGCTCACCCCCATCAAGGTGACAAAGAAATCCAGCGACACCTTAATGGCCGTACCGCTGGATTTATGTTTAGACCATATACAACCCGCATAATCAACTAGAAGCTGTGTGAAACTGTGTTAGTTTTTCTCTTAACCTCTATGAGAGTATTGAGATTGGTGAGTCTGAGGAGACCATAAACTTCATCCCGACCCCAGTCTTCATCCAGAACACCCTCACCCAGTAAGACAGAGAATGTCCGACTCTCCGTAGCGGCAGGCGTTGCATCAGGGAAGAAGAAAACATCGGAATACGTAAAGAGAAAATCATCCGCGCCGGTAAGCCCCGAATCTTCGCCCCAGAGCTGACACTTCAGCTTGAAAAATCTCGCCCCTGGACACGTCTTCATCTGACATAATTCTAATGACGTAAAGTTTACATTACAGCTTACGACAGCCCGTACTGTTTTTTTAGTGTGATCATGTGTCAAAACAAGTTTTGCATTGTTAATTGTAGCCATGTTTTATTACTCCTTATTTAAAGTAGACTGGATATACAAAATCCATCGACAACAAAGATGTTGAGACGATGAGTCATAACAATAAACGAGGAGGCAATACACATCAGATACAACATGGAACAAGAACAATGGGGATGTATTACATAGAAACCGTCTACGCTCTGTTCGCAAGGACAGATTCAGAATAAGATTTTGAAGACATCAGCGAATCGGGGGCCGCATAGCGTGCTGCACAGTAGTGTGTCGTAACGGGCACAGGTTGTCCAGACACTGCAAACATAGAGAGTCACTGTGGGACATCCTAGCCCCTAAAAAACTGCCTCGGCGACACAACTCCATCAGGGATACTGATATTGATAGGCACGCTATCCGCGCTATTTCTCCATAAACACCAACTGCTCCGGAGAAACCGTCAGCCTGACCCGCTGACCCGTCACCTTGACCACGTAATCAAACCCGGTCACATGCCCCTGTGGAAGAATTATCACCCGATCCTTTCGTGATTCAAGGTAAGACCTGAAACCACCCAGAGACAGATCACCATCATTCAGGGCCAGGTAATCCACCACACGACGAAACAGCTTTGGCAAAATAACATTACGCTCTGTCAGTGCTGTAATATCCTTAACCGTAAAGCCTGAAGTTGTTTTATCCTGGGTCCAGAGGCCTTTACGACGTGCCGATGCTACTGCACGCGTTATTTCCTGGCGCAGATCAGGGTACATTTTTGAATAATAGGTGGGATATGCTAACCCCTGGCCAAGCATATGGTAGTTGGCACTTTTGCGCAGCAAACTTTTATCTAGATAAACCTGGCTACCGTCGGCCTGAGCAATATTTCCCTTGAATGCAAAGGCCACACAACGCCCATACATATCTGAAAACCGTGTCAAGACAAATCCAGCCGTCTGCTGTGGCTGAGCTGAAACTACCCTGTCTCGATCACCGCGCACTACCGTCCTGAAACCAAGAAACTTCAGGAGCTCCTTCGCAGCACCCTGAGCAAACTGGGGTGGTTGATGCAGCATGCCTAGAGCGACAGAACCCGGTTGGGCTCGAGGCTGATAATGGGTTTCCAGAGTGTCGATACCCTCCAGACGTAATTGCCCACCACCACTACTATTGGCGCGCACCCCCAGCGTGCGCCACAATTCCGGATTACTCGGATAGAACTTGATGGAATCTCCATCCGGAGCGGCATTGAGTATGCGATAGTGTCCTTTGATCAGCATCAATGACATGGAATAATCCTCCCTGATAATAAGTTATGATACAGCATCATAGCAAACACTCAATTACCTGCCAACGTGCGACGGGCGGCTTCCAGGTGAGATGATGGCGCAATACCCAACAGCGCAGCAAATACCGTGTGGCAACGCTGATACACACTCAACGCTTCAACACGACGCCCCTGCCGCTGGTAGCACAACATAAGACGTTGATAAAAAACCTCGGCAAGCGGATCAATTTCCAGCCCTTTTCGATAACTGTTGACCGCCTTTTCCCATTGATTCGCATCTTCATACTGCCTGGCCATGCGCTCAAGATGACGATGAAACTTGCTGCGCAGTCGTTCGCGTAATGCCAGTGCCCAAGGGTATTCAATATCATTACCCAAAAAATGCCCTTGATAAAGATCCAATGCCCTTTCTTCCATCGCGAACCCCCTTGTACCCTGCTGCTGGCCAAAAAACCGCTCCAACACCCACACATCTACCCAGCAGCAGGACGTATCCAGAGTAAGATTCCCATCGCGTAAAACAATAACCTTCTCCTGACCCAGCAGTTGGCGTAAACGATGCAGGGTGATGCGGAATACCTGGTGGCCAGCATCACCCTCAGCATCCGGCCACAGGGCATCAATGAGCTGCACTTCGCTGACATCACGCCCTCCCAGCGCAATCAATGCCTTCAGCAGCTGCAAGGGCTTACCTTGAGCCTTACTCTGATCTTTACTCGCAAAATCCAGTGTTTCATTACCCCGCACGATACTGAAACGCCCCAGCGTATAGATCTTGATAGGCCATGGCCAGGCGGTACATTCCACTGATGGACATGGTGGCTGCAAACCATGAGCCTTAATATAGCTGCGCACGTACTCTACTTCGATACCATTTTCCAGTGCTTTCTTGCACAGAATGGCCATCACACAGGGCCGCATAACCGGCATATTAATGTAACCATATTTTCTGGCTAGCGCAAAAGCAGCACTCAATGCGTTAATGCCACGCACATCGGCCATTCCCGACATCCTCGGCAACTGCTCCCTGCGTTGCTCTACCTCCTGTATCCATGCAGTCGTGCCTTTGGCGGCACTTGTTGTGCGTCCATGAACGACAGAAGAATGCATAAAACGTAATTGTGCTTCAAGCATCAGTGCCAGACAATCAATGTATTTACTGTGCGCGATATCACGGCAGGCGCGTGTAAACACCAGATGTCGCATCGCTTCACGGTATCCACCATACTCAAAAAGCACCTGTGCCAGAAGCGCATGACACAATGACTGCTGGTATGGTGCACCCACTTCTTCGGCCAGAGTGAGCGCAAGCCGGGCATATTCCGTGGCACGCACCAGATCATTGCGGCCCAGACTATCCCATGCCAGCAAATAGTGATAAAGACTGGCATCAAGGTGTCGATTGGCGATGAGCAGGACACCCATGTGGCCCAGAAACTCCTCCGCAGCCGCATCATTTCCTTTTACCAGCGCAGCCTGTGCCCCCAGGGTACACAATTGAAAATCGCCATTGCGCACACCCGCGTTACGGGCTATTTCCAGGCCATCAGCAACCATTTTCAGACACTCTTCCGCCGATACGACCAGTAAACTGTACAGCGCTTGGCTGATATACCACTCCACCTGAATCGCCGCACATGGGCGACTGGCATGTGCCTTGAGAGTATGCAGCACCCACGCGGCTGCAGCCGGATCACCTTTTTGAAGATAATGTAAAACCAGACGATTACCCAATTTAAATTGCTGATCAACCTCAAGTCCGGATTGCAGCAATTGCCGTGCGCGCTGTTCCCAGAGCGATGCCTCGAAATGCGACGGCTGATGCTGTGTCAACGCATCCAGCATGGCTTGAGTAACCCGTGCTTCCACATCCAGCGAAGGAAATGCAGGGTGTTGATCCTGGAAATCACGCAATGCCTTTATCCAGTCATCCAACAGGGTAAAATCAGTGCGATTCAATAAAATGCTATCGACCACTCCCGCCCAGGCATAGAGCATGCCCCGTACGTCTCGATTCTGCACGTCCCTGGAACAGAACATTACATATGCCCGCACAAGATCGGCACGGCCCTGCCCAGGCGCATGCGGCAGACAACAGATACCGCTCCAGTAAAGCAGCCAAGGATTGGTTTCCAGTATCTGGCGCGGCAACCGTTGCAACCTGTCTTCGAGCGTCTGCATACGCTCCTGGGCCACCAGACCGGGCGCCTGCTGACACACCACCTGAGCCACCGCCTGCCAATCCACGCCTACATCCAGAGCGGCAAACTCTTGCGCTGCCAATGACCTCCGGCGTCCCACATGCCCTATCCCGGCCATCTCTGGACTCGCATCACGCGCTCCCATACAATGGTGTTCAGAAGAGAGCGTAGTGAACTCTTCGGGGTGGTTTTCCCGTGGGACATGCGTGATCCATTGATTCATATCAGTTAAAGAAAATGTGCGTTCCATCGTGATGCCCCCTTTTTCAAAAACTTCTTGTCTAACGATAGGTCAAAAATAATACCAGGGGGGCTTTAATGAAAGGTAATATTCCCCTTTCAGGAGCGATTTATTACCAACCGGTGCCTAATCCTGCGGTGTCACAAAGCCATCAGGGGATGCCGCAGGACTAACTGGCCTGACAGCGGTATACTTAACCTGAACTTATGGAACATTCGCGTTAAAAACAGATCTCAAAGTGAAGTCCTGGAAAACTATTCATGCAAAACGCACTGACTGCACTTAAAGCACATATCGAAAACACCATTGTCGGACAAGCAATACTGGTGGAGCGTTTGCTGATCGCCGTACTGGCTGACGGCCACCTGTTAGTAGAAGGCGTACCCGGATTGGCAAAAACCACAGCAGTACACGCCTTGGCAAAAGGCATTGCAGCACGTTTCCAGCGTATCCAATTCACTCCCGACCTGATTCCTGGCGACATCACCGGCACGGATATATTTCTACCTAACGAAGGCCGTTTTCGCTTTGTAGAAGGCCCGATTTTTAACGATATCATCCTCGCGGATGAAATCAACCGCGCCCCCCCAAAAGTGCAGTCGGCATTACTTGAAGCCATGCAGGAACGTCAGGTGACAGTGGGTGGCGTCACACGCAAACTATCCCCTATATTTCTGGTAATGGCCACACAAAATCCCATTGAACAGGAAGGCACCTACCCTTTGCCTGAAGCACAGCTTGACCGTTTCTTAATGAAAATAGACCTGGACTATCCAACCCCCACAGAAGAACTGGAAATCCTGCGACGCAATAGCGCGCGCCTGCAAGGGAGAGCAAATACAGATGTCACCAAGACGCCCCTGCCAACCTCACAAATGGCAGTGCAACACATCACGGAGATTCGGGCGGCAGTAAACCGCATACATATGGATCAAATGCTGGAACGCTACATTGTCACTCTGGTAAGCGCCACACGCGACGCAACACGCTGGGACGACCAGGCAGCACGCTGGCTGACGAGGGGCGCATCACCACGCGCCACGCTGGCGCTGGCACGTGCCGCACGTGCACGTGCCTATTTACGGGAGCGTGACTTTGTCGAACCAGGCGACATCATGGATTTGGCATATCATGTATTGAACCCCCGCATAGCATTAAGCTTTATGGCACGTGCCGAGGGTGTTACACGTCAACAAGTGATTGCACGTCTGCTTGAAAAAGTGCCCGCACCGTGATGACACGCACCCCGCACAATCCTCCCGAAACAGCATTGCTGAGCATTACTGATCTGGAGCAGCTACAATACAAAACCACGGAACAAAACCTGCGTTCCCGGCATCATACGATAGCACCCACGATCGGCCAGCGTCCTTCCATTTTTCGCGGGCATGGCATGGAGCTCGAAGACGTACGCGCATATCAGTCCGGTGATGATGTGCGCCATATGGATTGGCGCGCCACCGCTCGCAGCGGCAAACCTACCATGAAAGTATTCCGCGAAGAACGTAGCCAGGGCCTGTTCCTAATGATTGACCGACGTGCCAGCATGAATTTTGGTACACGCGGCGAGTTAAAAGCCACCACCGCCGCACGCAGCGCGGCCATTCTGGCATTTTCTGCCTTGGCGGCACACGACTGGGTCGCCGGTATGATCGTCGAGACCGATGAACAATTCTTTTCTGGCGTACGAGACATTAACAATGTACTGCGACTACTACAGGCGGCCAGCGCACCTTTGCCTAAGGCCGACAAACATGCTATCCCCATGAGCACACTGCTGATTCAAATAAATCGTGCCGCAGAACGCGGCGCATCGATATTTCTGATCAGCGACTTCAAAGACCTGCGTGAAGAACACGCTCCTTTATTATTACAGCTCACCACAGCCCATGAAGTATGGGCACTTCATGTTATCGACCCTGCTGAAGAAATGCTGCCTGCTGCTGGCAAGCTGCGCATGGCCTCACCCAATGGTGAGACATTTGTCATAGACACCACCAATGCATCATTACGTGCCCGCTACGCACAGGCCATGACAAAACAACATGCCGACCTTGCCCGATTATTTTCACGCACCGGTATCACACTGCAACGCCTGTATACTCATAAAGACACTTTTGAACAATTAACCTGCCATGGATGACGCCAGAGATCATTCTCAAATACTGAACCGTCTGGCAGACATTGAGCTGCCTGCGCCACCCGACTGGCAACCGTTATTAATCACGAGCGGCATCATCACTGCATGCCTGTTAGCTATCGTTACATGGTTATATATCCGACGCAGAAAAACACCTCATGCTGACAACAAGGTAACGGGCTACGCCAGCCCTGCGTTGACCGCACAGATTAAGCTGCAACAACTCATCAATAACTGGCAATCACATGCCATCAGCGAACGCGAAGCTGCTTATCAGCTCACCACGCTATTACGATTAGGCATGAATCTGCCGCAATTCACACCTGACTGTCCGGCACATCTTGCCAGTGAACAACAAGCCTGGCATGAAACCGCTATGATATGCACCAGCCTGCGCTATCAAAAAACATCAACCATACGTTTGTCACTGGAAATTTTCCAGCGTGCCGAACAATGGCTGATCAAAACCAGCCAGCATCATGGCCAACGTATATAAGATGCTGGAATTTGCCTCACCTTGGTGGTTGATTATCGTGCCATTACCGTGGCTGATGTGGCGATACACTCCCAAGTCTGGCAGGTCGACAGCCCCCACTCTGCCATCTATTCGGCATGCACAGGCAGATATATTACTCACACTCATCGACGACACCCGGCCACGCCCCAACACCACGCCATGGTTATGGATTATCGGTTGCGTCTGTCTGATACTGGCGCTGGCGCGGCCACAGTGGACGACGTCGGCACCTGACACCTATAAGGGACGTGACTTTTTACTGGCGTTGGATGTGTCTGGCTCAATGCGGGCACAGGATTTCGATGCACAAGGACATGCAGTGGCCACCGCAGAGGGTGTTACGCTGAGCCGTCTCGACATGCTGAAAAAAGTCGTCAACCAGTTTCTCAGCGAACGCCATGGGGATCGTATCGGCTTGATCGTATTCGCCGATGATGCATACACGTTATCCCCTCTCACCAGTGACATGAACGTAGTGCGTAATCTCTTAAACGAAGTGCGACAGGGTATGGCAGGTGAAAAAACAGCGTTGGGCACAGCCATGGCGCTTGCTGTGAAACGCATGAAAAACCACGACGCGCAGGGACGCACCAGCGCCGTGGACAGCACGACTCCAAGGATGGAAGAGGCCGATGCAAAGGCCCGCATATTGATTCTGCTCACCGACGGCAGCAATACCTCCGGAGAAATTCATCCCGATGCAGCAGCAGCACTCGCTGCTGAAGAAGGCATTCGCATTTATACAGTGGGCATAGGCTCGCATCAAACCGTAGCATTTCCGCGCGGCCCCAATGAAAAGCCCGCCTACACTGACATGCCATTGGATGAAGATCTGCTGCGCCGCATTGCCAATCGTACTCAAGGCCGCTATTACGCTGCGGCAAATACCGAAGAAGTACAGCGCATCATTAATGATATAGAAAAAATTGAAAAAATCGATATTACAGATAGTGCGCTATTAAAACACACTGAATGGTACTGGTTACCACTCCTTGTCGGACTGATGCTGCTATTGGCAGCGCAGGGGCGTGCGCATAACGAGGTATTGCCATGATGCCATTAATACAATGGCGGGAACCGTTATGGCTGCTATTGATCATTATTCCCTGGCTGCAACTCGGAATACTGTGGCTACGCCACAGAAAAAATGTGTCGCAACGACAGATTCGCCTTACCGCCTTTGCCGACCCGCATCTTTGGCAGCATCTGATCTCAGGCGAAATCAAATTATTTCCCGGTAAAAACATGCTGATCTGGATAGCCGCATGGACATTCGCTGCACTGGCAGCCAGCGGCCCTTACATCCAGAAACAGGTACCTGATACCACAGTACAGGCCAACGGCATTGATATCGCCGTTATTATGGATATCTCACCTTCCATGTCAGTACAGGACATCGCACCCAATCGTCTGGAGCGAGCCAAGCTGGAATTACGTGATTTTGTCAGCCGACTTCATGGCGACCGTGTAGCCTTGCTTGCCTTTTCCGCCAATGCCTACGTTACCTTGCCATTGACGCCCGACAAAGAGGCTTTTCTGCATTTTGCCGACCTGCTTGATCCGGGATTAGTGATCAAACATGGCTCCAATATTGCGCGTGCGCTACTGATGGCACGCCGAACCCTCGAAGGAGCAGAACAAGACAGCCGCGCCATCATCTTGATAACGGATGGGGAAACTCACAACCATACTGCCGCACTGGCAGAAGCAGATATATTGCGCACATCAGGTATCCCACTGTTTATTGTCGGCGTGGGTACGGAAGCAGGTGGCCCGGTGCCTGACGGCAAGGGACATTTCATGAAAAAAAACAATGAACTAATTGCTTCACGATTGGCGCGTGCCATGCTGACGGCTCTGGCACTCAGAGCCGGTGGACTTTATGTTGACCTGCGCGGTGATGACCACGAATGGCAGCAATTATTTACCCAGCTTCGTACACTCAAACCGGCCCGTTACAATCAGGATATTCCTGCACAGCGTTATCAACTCTTCCCCTGGCTGCTCATCACAAGTCTATCATTATTTATATGGATGTTTCTTTGGCAGAATATTCAACAAGGCAGGGTGATGTTTCTTGCCATGGTAATATGCCTGCCACTACTGATTTCATCGGAACAGGCGAAAGCCACTCCCTGGGAAGAGCAACGCGCATTGGAGGCACTCAAAAAAAATGACCACACACAAGCCACTGCACTTTACCGTAGCATAAGATCATTTAATGGCTTTATGGGTCTGGGTGCCAGTGCCTACCGCCAACGACAATGGGAAACAGCGCTGAACGCTTTCAGACTAGCATCACGCAATGCCAGCAACGATGTGGAACATGCACAGGCAAGCTATAATACCGGAAATGCACTGGCACAACTGAACCGCCTTGACGAAGCCGCACGCGCTTATGAAATGGCGCTGGCATGGCAAAAGAATTATCCGCGCGCTGCACTTAATCTCACCCTGATAAATAAAGAGATCAATAAAGAAAAAGAACGGCGCACTCGTATTGGAGGTGAGGCCATCAGCAATTCAAAAAAGATACCCACCCAGAATCAATCCACGCAAGTCGACAAAAATGAAAATGGATTCGACTCAAACAAAATAATCACCGGCAATATCTCGCCTGCCCAGACACAAAAAGACCAAGCGGCACAGGTTCGCCAGCAAATGCAGGCATTGCATGAAAATGCCCAGGAGTTATTGAACAATCGTTTTTCCACTGCAGACAAATTTTCAGGCGTGCTGGTCGTAGAGGATGAAAAACCGTGGTGATGCGAATGCTGCTGATCATTGCAACATGCTTGTTGTGGATTGCCAATGCCTCTGTGCACGCAGCCACACTCACGGCCAGCGTTGATCGCCAGTCTGTCACCATGGATGAGCACATTGTATTCACGTTATCCCTCATCAATAGTGACACGCGTTTACGCGCTGAAGGCCTGTCACCCAATGTTGATTTAAGTGTACTCTCTCCTTATTTCGATTTGGGTACGCCACGTCCGGACAATCGATTCACACTGTCCCGTCGCAATGATAATACGCGAACCCCACAAGATAGCCGTGCCGTCTCCAGCATTACCGTCGAGCTATTCCCCAAACGTACCGGGCGTTATACCCTGCCCTCTTTTCAAGTGGATGGACAACGCAGTCAACCCATAACCATTAGTGTCATGGCCGCACCTTCATCATCCTCCCCGGAAGTCTTTGTGCGCAGTGGCGTGGATAAAGCCACGGCATGGGCGCATGAACAGGTCATTATCTACCTTGAGTTATGGCATCACGTTAACCTCAACACCGCCAGCCTGGGCGGTGACCTTCAAACCTCGCCGCTACGCATCGAATTACTGGATTACCGTAAGTTGATGCAAACCGAACGAAAAGAACAGATTGCAGGCATAAACTACCATGTGCAACGCATGGCCTGGGCATTATTCCCCAATCAGAACGGCACACTCACCGTACGCGTGCCAGACATATGGACGATCACGGAAAAGGGACGCCGTGTGCGTCTGGCAGGAAAGGAACACCCCATTCAGGTCAAGGCACTGCCTGCCGGGATTCCAGCCGACATCATGGTGGGCAAACCGGAAATCAATCAAGGTTCACTCACTGCATTACCTGACATCAACAGCCTGACCTCGTGGAACATCACCTTGCGCGCCCCGGTGATGGAGCATACGTTGCCCACTACCCTGCCCGATCTGATAGCACCTCCCCAGATCAAACTCTATTTCGACCGCGCACTACGGAAAACCGAAGAAAGTGCTGACGGCGTTATCAGCACCGCGCATTACACCGTATCCGTCACACCACTCGCCGCAGGTGAGTTTCGCATGCCCACGATTCGGCTTCCCTATTTCGATCCGGTACGTGGCATGGCTGATAGCATTGAGCTTGCTGGACAAACCCTGACGGTCAAAGCAGGGCCATCACCCTCTGCTGCCACCACAACACTCAATCACCCTCAGGAAAAACCACAGTCTGCACCATCCTCCACAGCATGGCCGTGGAAGATGATCGCGATGGTCTTGTTGGTATTGTGGCTTATTACGCTAACACTCTGGCTGCGTGCACGCTCGGCAAACAGGCCAGACAATAATAGTGCCGGAATGCAGGTTACGCCCGCACAACCCACATTACAGGAACAGCTTCCTGCCCGCCCACTACAAACCTTATTGCTGGAGGCATTCGACAGTCCATCACTCGAACAGGGCTTGAACCACTGGGAGGAACAGTATGGCATGGATCCAGAGGTACGCCACATCGTACGGGCGGTTCAACGTCTCTATTATGGCAAGGAAGAAAGGACCGATGAAAATCTGCCGAAAGAGGTAAATGCTACCATCAGAAAAATTCACACTGCTAAACAGCAATCTCCCTTGCCGCAGAAAAATCTCTGGGCACCGGAATCATTCACTCAACGGACCTAGTGTAGTACTTCGTAATTAAGGGCACCAATGACTCTCATTGGTGCCCTGGTGCGACACAACCCACACCTTCTCAGGTATTTTTCTCTGAAGCACTCGGCCGGGTCGTCACCAGACTCAGGATGACCGAAACCACCAGAATGGTGGCCACCACTCCCAACGCCAGCAATACCGGAATCTTGTAAAAATCGACAATCAACATTTTGACACCTATAAAAACCAGCACCAGTGCCAGGCCGTACTTGAGCAAGTGAAAGCGATCGGCAACATCTGCTAACAGAAAATACATTGCCCGTAATCCCAGAATGGCAAAGATGTTCGATGTAAAGACGATGAAAGGATCCGTAGTTATTGCAAATATCGCCGGAATACTGTCAACGGCAAACACCAGATCAGAAAACTCGATAAGCACCAGCACCAGAAACAACGGGGTAGCATAACGAACACTGTCTTTCGTTATGAAGAATTTTTCTTCGTGGTATTCATTGGTGACTTTCATATGACCACGCATCCAGCGCAGCAATGGGTTCTGTTCAAGATCGGACTGCTTGTCGGCAAAATAGAACATCTTGATGCCCGTAACCAGCAGAAAAAGTCCAAAAAAATACAGTACCCAATGAAATTGGGTGATGAGTGCCGAGCCTGCCAGAATCAATATCGCGCGCATGGCAATGGCGCCAAGCACACCATACAATAATACCCGGCGCTGATACTCGACCGGCACTGCGAAATAGGTGAAAATCATTAAAAAAACGAAGATATTGTCTACAGCCAGCGATTTTTCAATCAGATAGCCGGTGAAAAATTCCAGGGCTTTTGCATTAGCGATTTCCCGCCCCATCTGCCCATCAAGATACCACCATAACCCTGCATTGAAGAGCAGGGCCAATGATACCCAGACAACAGACCAGCTGAACGCCTCCTTGAAAGAAACCTTGTGTGCCGTTTTTCCACCCAGCATGAACAGATCGACGGCCAGCATTATCAATACAAAAATGATAAAGCCTGACCACATCCACCAGGAACCTACGCTTTCCAGACCCACTCGACGTATCCTTAATTTTGTCAGTAACACCACTATCAGCTTCTGAGCCTGGAGCGTTGTATATTAACGTCGTATTTCGGAACGTTTGCCGCCCCCGATTTCAACACCAGAAGACATCAGGCATTAGTGCGTGGGCACCCTAAAAAGTTCCCTATATCTTCAGAACGAGGCCTGTTTATTTATTGAAAATCTGTCGGGATTGCAACAAGACCGTAAAATAATTAGCCGGGGGGAGGTGCGGCTGAAGGAATACAAATGAGAATGATGCGCGATACTTACTTCATTAAAACCCAAAAGGCGAGCGCTGCCAGTGCGCCCCCCAGAAAAATACACATGGCAATCAGCACTTTTGTGCGCACCCTGAAAACTTCAATGGCTTTAACCACTTCAACATTCTGCTCGGCAAGTGACCGGATCAGCTCAGCCGATGATTGTTGCTCAGCATCCAATTCCGTAATTTTCTGCTGCATTTGACGCACACGCGCATCAAGATTCACCCATCTATCACTGTCTGATAATGGGCCGGTGGGCACTGGCGGCGGCGGGGGTGGCTCGGACATATCACCCCGGGTTGTGGCAAGAAGGCTCTTTGCCCCTTTGACAATATGTGGAGCCGCGTCCAGAACCGTGCCCCAGGGAATGAGTTTTAACGCTGCGAGCCACCCTATTGCCAAGGTTTTATCTCCGTGGTTAAAAACATCTTGATGATGCTATGAAGAATACATCACAAACATCCAGCAGCAGAGGGGCAGCGCAACGACGGGCGCCACACCTCTGCCACAGGGTTTTACAATGCGCCTAGTCTGTGACGGCACCCTTGCTGGCACTCGACACCAACTTGGCGTATTTTGCCAATACACCCGTGGTATAGCGTGGCTTGGGAGGTTGCCAGGCAGCGCGGCGACGGACAATTTCTGCGTCAGGCACGTTGAGTTGCAGCAAACGCGCTTCAGCATCTACCGTAATTGAATCACCCTCTTCCACCAGCGCAATGGTACCACCCACGGCCGCTTCGGGCGCTACGTGACCCACCACCATGCCGTAGGTGCCGCCAGAAAAACGTCCGTCGGTAATCAAGCCGACGCTATCACCCAAACCCTCGCCGATGATCGCCGACGTGGGCGACAGCATTTCGCGCATGCCGGGTCCACCCTTGGGGCCTTCATAACGCACCACGATCACATCACCTGCCAGCACTTTTCGCGCCAGTATGGCCGCCATGCAGGCCTCTTCCGAATCAAATACGCGCGCCGGACCCGTGATGCTGGATTTTTTGATGCCGGTGATCTTGGCAACCGCGCCTTCAGGAGCAAGATTGCCTTTCAAAATGGCAAGGTGTCCCTGCGCATACACCGGATTACTCCAGGGCCGGATCACGTCCTGATCCGCACGCGGCTCGGCAGGAATATCCTTCAACACTTCAGCAACGGTCTGGCCGGTAATGGTCAGCGCATCACCATGCAACAGGCCGTGCGCAAGCAGCATCTTCATCACTTGCGGCACACCGCCGGCACGATGCAGATCGGTGGCAACATATTTACCGGAGGGCTTAAGATCGCACAACACCGGCACACGATTGCGCAGAACCTCGAAATCATCAATGCAAAGCGCGACACCGGCGCTATGCGCAATGGCCAGAAAATGCAACACGGCATTGGTAGACCCACCCACCGCCATAATCACGGTAATCGCGTTTTCAATGGACTGACGGGTGATAATGTCACGCGGCAAAATCTGTTTTTTAATGGCGTTGACCAGAACTCTGGCGGATTCCGCCGTGCTCTCGGCTTTTTCTGCATCTTCCGCTGCCATGGTGGATGAATACATCAGACTCATGCCCATCGCCTCAAACGCCGACGACATGGTGTTTGCCGTGAACATACCACCGCAAGAACCCGCGCCCGGACAGGCGTTACGCTCAATGCCGGTTAATTCTTCTTCGTCGATTTTATGTGCATTGAATTGACCCACCGCCTCAAATGAACTGACGACCGTCAAATCACGGCCACGATAATGGCCCGGCTTGATGGTGCCGCCATAAACGAAAATCGCGGGGATGTTGAGCCGTGCCATGGCAATCATCGCGCCCGGCATATTCTTGTCACACCCCCCAATCGCCAGCACACCATCCATACTCTGACCACCGCACACGGTTTCTATTGAATCCGCAATCACCTCGCGCGACACCAGCGAATATTTCATACCTTCGGTGCCCATCGAAATACCGTCGGAAATGGTGATGGTGCCAAACATCTGTGGCATTGCACCGGCGGCTTTCACCGCCTGTTCGGCGCGGGCGGCCAGACCACCAATGCCCATATTGCATGGCGTAATGGTGCTATGACTGTTGGAAATGCCAATAATAGGTTTGTCGAAATCCCCATCAACAAACCCCACGGCACGCAGCATGGCACGGTTGGGAGAACGCTGTACACCTTGTGTAACAACTTTGCTTTTGCGATTGTCGGACATGCCCTGATTCCTTGAAGAGGATATAGTGATTTAATTTGAAATGGAGACTGAACCGCAGACGGAATAGCTAATTCGTTGAATTTAAAAAATAAAATAACGGGGCATTCTTTGAGGCTTGCGTGTGCGGAGCCGCTATGCGGCACTGGTTCCCATCGCCATTTTCAGGCTTAATAATACCCTACCAGGATAGTCTGCGGCAACTCACCGCGTAGGAGCGCCTGACATGGCATACACGTTCTCATGTTATATTAAAATTGACGGGGTCGTGGATAGCGTGGATAGCGTGGTCGCAAACGAGCCGATCAGGGGTTTAATGCAGCATCATTGTACACATTGAAAAGTAAGCTTGCGCTTGGGCGCCCGGTAGGGCCTAATGTAAAAGAGCTTTCCTGTTTCACCGCATGGGCATGCCGTGAACACCGTATGAAGATTGCTTTTTGCTCCCATTGTCATACGCATGCAACAAAATGGCATGAATATTGCAATTTCTCGTAAATCGCTCGTCCACAAGGCACTATAAAGTAATTCTGCTGTCGAATGGGCAGGGACGCTATAGAGTTAGCGGACAAATACCGATAATAGCGATATCGGGGATAGCATCCTCTTCAACAACCGGATAATAAGGGAGAAGCAACAATGAATCCATTGGTGGAGCTACAGAAATTCGGACAAAGCCCCTGGTACGACAATATTCAGCGCGGCATGTTACGCTCAGGCGAACTGGAACGGATGATCCGTGAAGATGGCCTCAAAGGCGTGACCTCCAACCCTACCATTTTCGAAAAAGCCATTAACGGTAGCAAGGACTATGATGAAGCCCTCGCACACCTGCTGGCCCACAGCCCCCAGCAAAACAGCCGCGACCTCTTCTTTAATCTGGCGATAGAAGACATACAGCAAGCCGCCGATTTACTGCGCCCTGTGTATGATACCACTGGCGGCTGTGACGGCATGATCAGCCTCGAAGTATCGCCTGATCTCGCACATGACACCCCCAGCACCGTGGCCGAAGCGCGCCGCCTTGCCGCACGCGTCAATCGTCCGAACCTGATGATCAAGGTGCCCGCCACCAAAGAAGGGTTGCCCGTCATCACCGCCCTGATTGCCGACGGCATTAACGTCAACGTCACGCTCCTGTTCGCTGTCGCGCGTTATGAAGAAGTGATTGAAGCCTATATTTCCGGCCTGGAGCTGGCACACAAAAATGGCAAGCCACTGCAAAAGATTGCCTCGGTGGCCAGCTTCTTCGTCAGCCGTGTCGACGCACTGGTTGACAAATTACTCGATGAAAAACTCAAAACGGCACCTGCCGCACAACATGCGGACATCAAAGGCGCAAAAGGCAAGGCCGCCATTGCCAATGCCAAACTGGCCTATCAATCATACGAAAGATTTTTCTCAACGCCGCGTTTCGAGCAACTGCGCAAGGCGGGTGCCCACGCACAGCGTTTACTGTGGGCCAGCACGGGCGTAAAAAACCCTGATTATAGCGACGTACTGTACATTGAAACCCTGATCGGGCCAGACACCGTTAACACTATCCCACCGGCGACCTACAAGGCCTTCAAGGAACACGGCAAAGCCGCTTCAACCTTGACCGATGGCATGGATGAAGCCCATACCTGCCTGAACCTGATCCGCAGCCTCGGCATTGACCTTGATGCCGTCACACTGCAACTTGAGGATGAAGGAGTGGAATCCTTTCTGGGCTCTTTCAAAACCCTGCTGGCCGCCATTGAAAGCAAAGCGGCCGCCATGGTTCCGCAAAAACGTGTCGGTGCATGACACCCGCAACGGCGACAGCGATTGCCGCTGACATCTCAGCGGCAATCCATGCACCGTTTACACCTCATACGCAACGTCCGGTATCCGGCGGCGATATCAACGCCGCTGAGCAACGCGAATCGCCACTTTCAATCGCTCATTCTCTTGGGCACGCTCCGCGGGCTTACGATTAAGCCACTCATAGAAGCCGCTACGGGAGACGTCGAACACCCGGCACATCGTCTTGACCGGACACTGGCGTCGCCACTCTTTCATGAACGCGTCCCTGGCAGTGAGTCCTTTGCAAAGTACGCCGTCGCTTTTTTTAGGATGTCGCGCTCCATCCGTGCCTCTGCCAGTTCCTTGCGCAATCGGGCATTCTCCATCGCAAGCTCTGCCGCTGTACGAGCGCCGGGGGTTGTAATTTAGCAGTCCTTCACCTTCTCGCATTAAAACTGGAAACGTCAAGTGTGATTACAAACAGGAAAGAAACGGAGAATCAAAAACAGAAATGTCAGTTGCAAAGACGGGGAAGCCCTTGCCGCAAAGCTAAGCAGCGGCGCAGCCGTCCGCTTGAGCTCCGGGCTAGGTAATTGTTTGGTTGTAATCAATTGCAAACATTGTTCTACCCGTAAAAGAAGGCCTAGATGAAATGAAACACTCGCCAATTGATGTGATGACAACAAACTTGTACGTTGCTCCCTCAGAATAGCTTGGCATTGTAACTAAGAGGTATTCTTTTTCCTTGACGTAACTAAATTCAATAGCATCCTCAAGATAATGCTCTCTGTCATCGAGCGTACCTTTAGGATTCCAAACTACATCCTCTATTTTCGAATAATCCCAATCGAAAGGACCCATCTTGCTTTTTATGTAATTCGTTATATTTATTGGCTTAGGTTGATATAGAAGTACCTTTACGCAGTGCACCCGCAATGGATTTTGTCGGAGATTAAAAACGAGCAGCTTTACCCGAATTTGATTGTCAACCTTTAGGGCGCCAATAACCTCGATGGACGGAAGACTTTGCACTTTTTCGTAACTGGCACGCTTTAGTGCCACTTCGGAAATTGCCGTAGATTTAGCAGCCTGTTTAGCTGATTTTGCGGCGGCAAGATACGAAAAAAACGCCACAATAATTGAGAACCCGCTCAATGAAATTGTAATTGTTTCGACCGTCGTCATGTCGTTTAACATTATTACCTAACGAGCCTGTAGAAAAACCACTTCCGGCGAAAAAATCTCAACAATAGGGGATACTAACCCCCCTCCCACCACTGAGATCGTCGATCCTGGAGCATCTAGTGAAGCCGGCTTTTTGACTCTCACGTGATATATCCTCAGCAATGGGTTTTTCTACAGGCTCAACGTTAAAATAACTGGCAATTTAAAGTGGCGTGACGATAGGAGCACCGCTTTAAATTATCCATGTTGATTTTTTTGGTGGGCGACACTCCCTTTCCCTGCATCCAAAAACACTCTGATAATACTCATATTAAATGACAGAAATGCCTGAGTTACAGACATAACTTCATTTTCGTCTATGCTTTTTACTAAATTCACCTGCGATGCAACATCCTTCCCGTAATGACCTGTAGCCCCGTTACGAATATCGGACCATTTCTTTAATTTAGACAATTCGTCTTTCCATTTTATTTTTTCTTTTTTTATATCGGCGCTATCTATTAGTACACCTCTTTCGTTTGCCATAGAAATTAGCGTATTCACTAAATGATGTCTAAGAAGCTTGTCATATTCGTAGATGCGATGAATTAAACCTTTTAGCGAAACCTTCCGAGCAAAACCTTGTGGGTTATTTATTACAAAGCCAGCCATTTCAAGACATATTTCATATTGAAACATGGTTCCTCAGACTTTAGTGTGGGTTAAGAATAACGTAATCTATAGCGCATGTCTTGCAAAGGAGATGCGCGATGGAAAGCAAAGAATTGTATTGGTGCCTGCTTGGACTTAACGAACCA